>DAIPKP010000237.1:0-1569 GCA_036769705.1 Synergistaceae bacterium | reverse complement strand
TGGCCTTCTCCAGCATGGCGGACTCCAGCTCTTCCAAAAGAACCTCCCGCCGGGAAGATTTCTCCAGATTCCGGAGAATCATGGGAGGGATCCAGAAAAGCCGATCTCCCCATTCCTCCTGCATTCCCAAGGCTCCCAGGGCAAGAAGACCGCCCCGGGAATTCACGGTGCCCAGGGGTATCAGAAGCCCCTCCCGAACGAGAGAACCGATATCCTCGCTCTGATAAGCATACTGCAGAAAGGATCCCATCCTAAGAGGAAGTGCGGAGAGAAAGGCGGAGATTTTCGAGGCCTCCCGAAAGGTAAGCTCCTGCATCGAGAAAGTCTCGGGAAGGTCGGGCAAGGGCTCCTCCGAAAAAGTGGAAGGCTTTTCCTCGGGAGAAGGCAGCACCTTTTTTTCCACATAAAGGCGGAAGAGATGAATGTGGGTCTCCCGATTTTCCCGTTCGCTCACGCTTACCCGATCCACCAGGTGTTTCATGAGGAAAAGCCCCATGGCATGCCCCGGCTCTTCTCCCTGGCTCTCGGGAGCGACCGCATCCTCCAGGCTCTGTTTCAGCGAGGCCACTCCCGAAAGAATCAGCACCACCCGGATACCGAGAGGAACCCGGCGGAAGGAAATGCGTATTTCCTCCCCCGGATCTCCCTGTCCCACCACCGCCGAAAAAGCTTCCTCCAGGGCAAGCTCCATTTTCTCGGGGCCCTCGGAAAAAGCGAAGAGCCCCATGAAACTCCGAAAGGCTCCGAGAAGGGGAGCCAGAAAACGAATGTTCTTGGGAATTCTGATTTCCATGGATAAACCGGTTTCCTTCATAACCCCAACTCCGACCTCCTCACATAAGGGAAGCTGGAAAATTCCCGGAATTACCGGGATTTTCCCAAAGCCTCCCACTCTTCCGGGGGCTGCTCCCCCGGGACGTTCCAACTCTTGTTGGCCTCCAGAACGAAGGTTTCCACATCCACGAAGGGGCGGACCAGAAAGGAGGCGGTTTCCTCGGTAATGCATCCAAGGCGCATCACTTCCGCCCCTGCGTTCCGCACCTTTTCAAGATAGGGCTCCACCAGGGGGCGGCATGCGGGAACCCGGAGCATCTCTCCGGCGGTGCAGAAAATCGTTCCCAAAAGATTTTCCTCGTGCCCCTCCAGAAGCTGGAGAAAATGGACCTTGAGGGCATGAAAATGGTGGGGCTCCGGAAAACCGCAGTTCGAAACAACCACCATTTTCCAGGGATTTCCCTCGTAGCGGAAAGGATGCCCGAAATGTTCCCCATCTTTTACCATCCAGGGCTTTACGAGAGGCAGGGTTCGCTCGAGAATCCGTTTCAGCCGGGCGGTCATGCCATAGTGGTAGAGAGGAGTCGCCCAGAGAATAAGATCCGCTTCCCGCATTTTTTCCAGCACTCCGGGCATGTCGTCTTTGTGCACGCATATCCCGGGAGTTACGTTCCAGCAGGCGAAACAGCCCATACAGTCATTTACGGAAAGCTCCGAAGCGAAGAGGGTCTCCCCCGAAGCCCCCTCCCGGGAAGCTCCCTCGAAAAAAGCCTCCACCAGCACCTGGGTATTGCT
>DAIPKP010000099.1:0-7676 GCA_036769705.1 Synergistaceae bacterium | reverse complement strand
CGCGCATCCTCGGAAGCAAGAAAAGCTACGGTCCTGGCCACATCCTCGGGGGTTCCCAAAGAACCGAGAGGGATATTTTTCAGGTATTCCTCCTGTATTTTTTCATTCAAAACCTTCGTCATGTCCGTCTGGATAAATCCGGGGGCCACGGCGTTCACCGTAATTCCCCGAGAGGCGTATTCCCGAGCCACGCTTTTGGTAAGGCCTATAACCCCCGCCTTGGCAGCGGAATAGTTCGCCTGTCCCGCATTGCCCATAATTCCTACGACGGAACTGAGATTGATAATACGCCCCCATTTCTGTTTTGCCATGGAGCGCACCACCTGGCGTATACAGTAGAAAAAAGAATTCAGGTTTGTTTGAAGTACCTGATCCCATAGATCATTCTTCATTCTCACGAGGGGAGAATCCTTGGTGATTCCCGCATTGTTCACCAATACCGATATGGGACCAAGCTCCTTTTCCACCGCTTCACAGAGCACCGCCACATCTTCGGAGTTGGAGACATCTCCGCCATAAGCCCCGGCGGTTCCTCCCGCATTCCGAATGAAACGGACCACTTCTTCCGCTTCTTTTTGAGAAGATCGGTAGTTCACTCCCACCGAATATCCCCGGGAAGCCAATTCGAGGCAAATCGCCTTTCCTATTCCCCGGCCTCCCCCCGTTACGAGGGCAACCTTACCTTTTGCGGAATCCGTCATATTATGCCTCCTCCAGCAACGCCTGGAAACCGAGACAATCCTCCACGCTCCGAACGTTGAGAATTCTGGCGTCCCTGTCGAGAATGCGTTTTGCAAGCCCCGCAAGCACATTTCCCGGCCCCAGTTCAAGAAAGGTATTCACTCCCGCTTTCCGCATGAAAGCCATGCTTTCGGACCAGCGTACGGGATGATCCGTTTGAAGGAAGAGGGCATTCTGCACCTCTCCCACAGTTTTTACCGGCGCCGCAGTAACATTGGAAACGATAGGAACCGATGGATTGTTCCAGGAAATGGAAACAAAAGCATCTCGGAGCCGCAGCGCTACATGATGCATCAGAGAAGAATGAAAGGGGGCACTTACATTCAGAGGAAGAGCCCTCTTCGCTCCCCGCTCCAAGGCAAACTTCACGGCCCGCTCCACAGCTTTGGCATGCCCGGAAATAACCGTTTGTTTCGGAGCATTGAAATTTACCGCCTCGCAGATCTCTTCCCCGGAAGCCTCTTTGCAGAGGGTTATCACTTCAGGAGGAGCCAACCCCATAATGGCCGCCATGCTCCCCTCTCCCACGGGAACCGCTTCCTGCATGAGCTTTCCCCGGAGATGAACCAGGGAAAGAGCCTCCGCGAAGGAGAAGGTGCCCGCCACGACATGGGCGGTATATTCTCCGAGACTATGCCCTCCCAAAAAGGCGGGCTTCAGAGCTACTCCAAGATCCTCCGTCAATACTCTATAGAAGGCGATTCCCATCGTCAATATGGCAGGTTGAGCAAATTCGGTTTTTTGCAATTTTTCCGCAGGCCCGGAAAACATGATATCCGTCAAATCAAAGGAAAGTGCCTCATCGGCCATGCGAAAAACGTTTCGAGCAGAAGGAAATTCTTTCGCAAGCTTTTCTCCCATCCCGACTTCCTGGGCTCCCTGCCCCGGAAAAAGTAATGCTAGAGACATGATAACCTCCCTCTCCAGGTTCTCTCCTTCGAAGATTACACTTTGAAGAGATCTTGCAAAATTCGCAACCTCTCGGGGACACCTGAAAAAAGGTTTTCCACAATGGTTGCACAGGATTCTATGGAGGTCACCATTCCCGCACTCTGCCCTGCCATGAGAGACCCCCAATCCGTATCACCCTCGACAACGGCGGACCGCAATTTCCCTGCTCCCAGACGCTCATATTCTTCCGGGGAAACTTTTTCTTTGTCCAAATCGTCAAAGGCATTGGAAAGCTTGTTTTTGAGACATCGCACAGGATGCCCCGTAGGCCGTGCCGTGACTGCGGTACTCCGATCTCCCGCTTTAAGCACCGCTTTTTTATAATTTTCGTGTATACCGCACTCCAGGGAACAGAGAAAACGGGTGCCCACCTGTACTCCCAAAGCCCCGAGAGCAAAGGCAGCGAGAACCCCCCGAGAATCCGCGATGCCCCCCGCAGCAATTACCGGAAGGGATACCGCCGCCGCTACCTGAGGAACCAGGCACATGGTCGTGGTTTCGCCTATGTGCCCTCCCGCCTCACAGCCTTCGGCGATTACCGCATCCGCCCCCTGTTTTGCCACCCGTTTCGCATGGCTTACCGAGGCGATTACCGGAATTACTTTGGATCCCAGGGGTTTCATCCTTTCGATAACCTTGCCGGGAAATCCCGCTCCGGTAGTGACCACGGGAACTCTATGAGCCGCCGCGAGTTCCAAAGCATCGTCAGCTGTGGAAGACATGAGCATGATATTCAGGCCAAAGGGCTTATCCGTCAACTCCCGGACAAGGCAAAGCTCCTTTTCCAGGAGATCCGGGGGCATGTTGGCCGCCGCAACGACACCAAGCCCTCCAGCATTGCTTACCGCCGCCGCAAGGCGAGCATCCGCAACCCAGGCCATTCCTCCCTGGATAAGAGGATAGGAGATATCGAGCAGCTCCGTTATTTTCGTTATCACCGCCATAAAGCTTCACCTCACGCAGTAAAGAGTACGGCTCCGTAGGTCATGCCCGCGCCAAAACTGCAAAGAACAACTTTTTGTCCCGGCGCTACCGCTCCGCTTTCCCGAGCTTCATGAAAAGCGATGAACACCGAAGCCGCTGAAGTATTACCGTATTTATCAAGATTTACGAAAGCTTTTTCCCTGGGAATACCAAACCTGCTGAGAACTCCGTCGATGATGCGAAGATTCGCCTGGTGAAAAATCCATACATCCACATCTTCCGGAACGATGGCGCTCTGTTCGCAGAAATTCTTGAGAAATGGGGGAAGTTTCCGGTTTACAAATTTAAAAACGTCGTTTCCTTTCATGTAAACCTGGTGTTTTTTCGCCTCCAGGCTCTCCCGAGAGGCGGGACATTCTGAAAGACCTCCGGGAAACGTGATGAGATCTTCCTTATCGCCTTCCGCCTTGAGGCTCGCGGAAAGAAAGGATTTTTTCCCTTCTTCGCCCCGACTCATAACGATAGCTCCCGCTCCGTCTCCGAAAAGAACGCAGGTATTTCGATCTTCCCAGTCGATCATGCGGGAAAGCACTTCCGCTCCGATCACCACCACGTTCTGCCATATTCCCGCAGCGATGCCGCTGACTCCCGTACTAATGGCGTAGATGCAACCGGTGCAGCCCGCCTGAAGATCCATGGCTCCTGCATTTTCTGCTCCAAGGCCCGCTTGAACCCTGGCAGCTACCGAAGGGAAGAGGGTATTTGGAGAGTTGGTAGCCACGATAACCATATCAAGATCTTCCGGAGCAAGTCCCGCTTCTTCCATGGCTTGCCGAGCGGCTCCGAGAGCGAAATCGCTGGTCTGTTCCTGGGGCCCCGCAATACGGCGCTCCCGAATCCCGGAACGCTCCTGAATCCACTCATCTGAAGTATCCACTATCTTTTCAAGATCTTTATTCGTCATCACCCGATCAGGCACACACATCCCGGAACCCCGAAAGGAAACAGGATGCCCGAAAAAAAGCGTCATTACTTTCTCCCCTCTCGCTCAAGCTCGCTTCGGATCGTTTCTACCCCGTCACTTTCCGCAAAATTGGCTGCTATCCGGAGAGCACCGGCCACGGCCCTGGCCTTGGAGCCTCCATGAGCTTTGATAACCACACCGTTTACGCCCAGAAGGGGACTTCCTCCCCGATCTTCATAATCAAAACGGTGCCGCAGACTTCGTATCATGGGATACATGAGCATAATCCCGAGCTTCGCCATGAAACGCTTGGAGACCTCATCCCGAACGGTTCGGTAGAGAATGTCTCCGATACCCTCCATACACTTGAGAAGCAAATTTCCCGTAAATCCGTCGCACACCATAACATCCGCAGGGCCCCGGGGAATTTCCCGGCCTTCCACGTATCCTTTGAAATTGAGATGGCTGTTGACCAGCATCTCTCTAGCTGCGGTAAGAACGTCTCCACCCTTGATATCCTCTTCTCCGTTGGAGAGAAGAGCTATTTCCGGATTGGCAACATGCATGAGAGACCGCATATAGACCTCGCCGACAAGGGCAAACTGAAAAAGGTTAATGGGCCGGCACCGTACGGTAGCTCCCACATCTATGAGGAGAGAAGGTTTGTCAAAGGTAGGCAAAGGTATCCCCAGGCCGGGGCGATCGATTCCGGGAATTCTTCCAACCACAAGGACTCCCCCCGCCACGATGGCCCCGGTGTTCCCCGCGGAAACACACCCCATGGCCTCTTTGGAGCGCACGAGCTCCATGGCAATCCGGAGACTGGAACGTCTCTTTTTACGAATTGCCACGGAAGGAGATTCATCCATGGCAATAATTTCTTCGGCATGTACGATATGAAGGCGGCTTCGAGGGGAGGCTTCGCAATCTCCCAAAAGAGCTTCGATCCTCGCGCCATCCCCCACCAGGGCAATTTCAAGATTGCCGCACCGAGAACACGCCTCTATCGCCCCTTTTACGATTTCGGCAGGAGCGTGATCCCCTCCCATGGCATCCAATGCAAGAAGCATTGCAGCACCTCGCTTCCGTAATGACGTTTACGTTTACACAGTGCGGAGAGGAGTGCCTTCCGTAGCGACTACGATATAGCGTCCCACGAAAATCTCCACTTCTTCTACTCTCGTACGAACACTGACGACATATTTGTTTCCCTTGTGAACTCCCACTTTGGCTCTTGCGATCAGTTTGTCCCCCACATAAGCAGGACGTTTGTACCGAACCCTCCCGGAACCTGTAACGACCATGTCCGCTCCTATAACCGCAATGGCCAAAGAACTTGCCTGGGAATAGATATGATGATCCCATACGATTCCAGTATGCCGGAAGGCCATCTCCTTGGTAGCGTGAAAAACGGAAAGAGCCCAGGCATTTGGTTCAAGCTCCAGGAGCTCCCCCACCACTTCATCGCACCGCATGGAACGAAGTCTGCTGGTAGCCTTTTCCGCCATTTGACGCATGCGTTCCCGCAATTCGGGAATTCCGAGAAGCGCTCGATCAAGACGGATAGTACTGATACTCACCTCAAGCAATGAAGCAAGTTCCTCGTCCGTATACAACGGGTTACCCTCCAGCAGGGAACATAAATTTGAATGTCGCTGTTTCCGGATGTAGGAACGTGCCAATGCGCTCTCTCCTTTTTGGTATCTGGTTATAAAACAAACTGCCAGTAAGTATAGATAAAGGAACCTTTTCGGTCAATAGAAAAATAGAAAAAAGGAGGAACATAACTTCTGCTCCTCCTTTTTATCCCCTTTTTTTACGGAAAAGTTCCATTGATCTCGGAATTTTTTACAGCTCTTCCACGTCTTTGAGAACTTTTCTCCCCCGATAATAGCCACATTCGGGGCAGGCTCGGTAGTTCATCATCATCTCCCCGCAATGGGGACACGTACTGAGAGCCGGGGTAGACAAGGCTCCAAGCCAGGTAGCCTTACGCTTCGCCGTTCTCGTGTGGGATACTCTCCTTTTCGGAACTGCCATGGTTACTTCCCTCCTTTTCCTCGGAAAAGTACATCGCCTTCAAAGAGGCGAGTCGTGGATCTATTCTCTGGGCCGCACAGGAACAGGGATTTTCGTTGCGATCCGCTCCACATTCGGGGCAGATCCCCTGGCAATCTTCCTTGCATAGAAGAACGCGCGGCAGGGATTCCAAGAAGGTTTCCCAAAGAGGTTCCTTGAGAGTGAGCCCCTTTTCCAGGGAGTTTACCACAAGAATTTCTTCCTCTCCGGAATCTCCACATGAATCCTTTTCGGAGTTTCCCGCAAGACAGATATAGCGCAGAGAGCCCGATATTTCCTGACGGAGAGGTTTGAGACATTTCGAACATTCTCCTTCCGCTTCCGTCCGAACAGAAAGAATAACACAAACATGCCCTTCATGCCAATCATATTTTGCAGAAAAAGCGATTCCTCCGGGAAAACGCAATTTTTGGCCATACATTTCGACTTCAAAGGGCGTAGCATCCTCCCAGGCGAGCTCTCCCTCTCCGGAAGGGCCTGGCCGGGGAATTCTCATTTTCCATTCCTCCGGAGGAAGAACATGGGTTCTCATCTTTTCGAAACTCCTTTTACGAAACGAGCTCCTTCGTATCCCGGGCGATGACAAGTTCTTCGTTGGTGGGAATGATCATGAGGGCCACCTTGGAATTATCTGCGGAAATGATGGTCTCTTCACCCCGGACACGATTTTTGCTCTTGTCGAAGATAGCGCCCAGGAAATCCAGCTCTTTGCAGACCATTTCCCGGATAAGAGCGCTGTTCTCTCCGATGCCAGCGGTGAAAACCACCGCATCCACGCCGTTCATGGCCGCCGCATAGGCTCCGATGTATTTACGAATGCCATAACAGAGCATATCCAGGGCAAGCTTGGCCCGGGCATCTCCCTGGGCGGCTCCGTCCTCCACATCCCGAAGGTCGCTGCTGATACCGGAAATGCTCAGGACACCGCTCTTCTTGTTGAGGATCTGGGCCATGTCCTGAGCTTCGATCTTCTCATCCTGCATAATCTGAAGAACCAGGGAGCAGTCCACGTCGCCGCAACGGGTTCCCATGAGGACTCCCGGAAGAGGGGTGAAGCCCATGCTGGTATCCACGGATTTGCCATGCTTTACCGCAGTAACGGAGCTTCCATTGCCGAGATGGCAGGTGATGACTTTCAGCTCCTCGGGTTTCTTCCCGAGCATGGCCGCCGCCCGATCCGCTACGTACCGATGGCTGGTTCCGTGAAAACCGTAACGCCGCATGCCGTGTTCCGTGTAATACTCGTAGGGGACCCCGTACATATAGGCATAGTTGGGAGCGGTCTGATGGAAAGCGGTATCGAAAACCGCCACCTGGGGAATGTCCGGCAAAATCTCCTTCATGGCCCGGATTCCCGTGAGGTTGGCGGGATTGTGCAGAGGTGCAAAGGCACAGCACTTGTCGATGGCCTTCATGACTTCCTCGTCGATAATCACGGAAGCGGTGAAATCCTCTCCGCCGTGCACTACCCGGTGTCCCACGGCGGTAAGCTCTTCCAGGCTTTCGAGAACCCCGTGATCCTTCGAGAGGATAGCTTCGAGAACGAGCTGTACCCCCACTTTATGATTGGGAATGTCTCTCTCCCGGGTTACGGAATCTCCATGAGAGGGAGTGTGCTTGATCATGGAACCCTCGATGCCGATACGTTCCACCAATCCTTTGCACAACACCGATTCCTTTTCCATGTCGAAAAGCTGATACTTCAACGAAGAACTGCCGCAGTTCAATACCAAAACTTTCAAAATTATGGCCTCCTTGACCTTTTGTTCTCCTCCGCGTATAGAATATACTTTCCATACTCAAGGAGGGATATTCCCATGTCGATATGCCGGATTGCGGGCATTATAGCCGAATACAATCCCCTGCACAGGGGACACGCTTACCATCTCGAAGAAACGCGCAACCGCACCGGAGCGGAAGCTCTGGTGGTGGCGCTTTCCTCGGACTTTCTTCAGCGGGGGGAGCCCGCCTGTGTGAGCAAATGGACCCGAACTTCCATGGCCCTGGCCTCGGGAGC
>DAIPKP010000236.1:0-1576 GCA_036769705.1 Synergistaceae bacterium | reverse complement strand
CCCGAGTCTTGCGAATTCTTCCTCCGCCTCCACAGCTACCCGGTCGATGGTTTCCACACTCACACCCTGAAGCTGAGCAGCCTCTATCTGGTCTATCTTGCCTATTTGGGCCTCAATAACCCGAATGTTTCTATCAAGAAGATCTTCCTTGGGGGCGAAGCTGTCGATTCTGGAGAGGAGTCTGCTGATCTCTCTCCGGATAATGCGCTTTTCCTCGCTCCCCCCAAGATCCATCTGTTTCTTCTTTGCCCGTATCTGCTCTGTAATAACGCCGATCTGTTCCCGAATCTCTTCCAGCTTGTCAATGTTCAGAGCTTTTTTTCTCTCAAGATCCTTTCGTTCCTCCAGGAGCTTTTGCAGAGTTGATTTTTTAAAGCCAAATTTTTCCAGAAATGCCATAAAGATCCCTCCAGGTTATATTTTTTCCACTCCCGTAAGGTGTTTTCCTAAAGATCCCCCCAGGTAGGCAAAAAGAGGTACCACGAGAAAACTACTCCAAAGGTTATCCCCCACCATGTGAGAGCCTATTTTTGCGGCACCAAAGGCTATCATGGCTCCTGCAACTCCCAGGGAAATACTTTTGAGTTTTTGCCCGGCATTGAGGGAGGAGACGTTGATCTTTTTCCCCGCTCGGGAAACCTTTTTGGGAACGATTACAATCATACCATCATCTTTGTAGCATTGATACTCTCCCCCCTTTTGCAGCTCCTCAAAGGCGGTGAGAACTTCTCTTTTATGAAATCCCAGCTTTTTGGCAATTTTTTCTACCGAGAGGTTCCCCCCGTACTGTTCCTGCAGATGCTCCTTTATAAAAGCCTCTACCCGGAAAAGCTTTTCCTGCTCTGTGAGAGGAGCGAGACGCCGCACAAAGTCGTTGAAGAAGATGCGGTTGGTCTTTCGGGGGGGGAGAAGGATCTCCCATCGTTTCTGCGGATGCGGTTGGGCAATCTGAAGCCAATAGCTGTTGTTCGCACTCCCCTCGGTGCGGTGGAGCCAGGGGCGGGAGCTTCCCAGGGAGTAGAAGATAAAGGAGGGTTTGGGCATATCCCCGGCGGCTTTTTGCCGGTAGAATTCCTGAATCATGTTTTCGTGCCTCATCTCGGGAGAGCCCAGGGCGGGGGCTCCCGAGGGGTTGAAGGTGAGAGGGCTGCAGAAGGCGGCGATGACATGAAAAATCCCCCCGAAGCCTTCCAGGGAGTAGACCCGAAAGGCGTTGATCCTCTCCAGAGTTTTTATCCAAGTTTCGGGGCAGGGGGTATCTGTGGGAATTTCCCCCTGAAGAAGAAGGAACCGGACAAATTCTCTGGAGAGATCCCGGGATGTAACGTTCTGCACACCGGATCTCCAGGGGAGCAGCCGGGCTGCCAGAGAGAGATGGGTATCCGGAAGGGGTTTTCCCTTTGCGCCGTGCAGATTTTCATCCAGGGCATTCATAAATTCCTGGCAGCGCACCCCCACCCCCTCCAGCTCCGATTGAAGGGTTGCGGTGATGGGGGGAAACCAGAGAGTGCTCCGGGTGGCCTCTGTCCAGGCATATCCAAGCCGGGCAAAGAGTTTTCTGTTTTCCGGAGTGTCT
>DAIPKP010000235.1:0-1576 GCA_036769705.1 Synergistaceae bacterium | reverse complement strand
TGAAAAATCTCGACCGCCAGGATAATCCCCCGGTATATCTCTGCCCCGTATGCGGACACGTGGCGGAGGGATCGCCGCCGGAATCCTGTCCCATCTGCGGCGCCAAGGCAAAGGCTTACAAAGAATACAGATAAACCCCGGACAGACATAGAAATCAGAGCGACGAAGCGAACGCAGGAGCACGGCATGCCGTGCTCCTGCGTTTGAGTGTATGAGTGGTGTCGGAAAACCAGGCGGAGTTTCTAGCCGAGGACTTCCTCCACAGGGCGATACTTGCCCCGGAAAGCCACGAAGGCATCCGCCACGGAAGCGTAGGTAATGATTCCCTTATACATATTCAATCCCTTGCAGAGAGCGGCATTGTTCTTGCACGCCTCTTCGCATCCCTTGTTGGCCAGCTGGAGACCGTACTTGATGGTGCAGTTGTTCAGGGCGAAGGTGGAGGTGCGGGCATAGGCACCGGGCATATTCGCCACGCAGTAATGCACCACGTTATCCACCACGAAGATGGGATCGCTATGGGTGGTGGGCTTAGAGGTATCCGCTACGCCCCCCTGGTCGATGGCCACGTCCACGAAAACCGAGCCGGGCTTCATAATCTTGAGATGCTCCCTCTTGAGAAGCTTTGGGGCCTTGGCGCCGGGAATGAGAACGGCTCCCACCACGATATCCGCTTCCCGAACCCCTTCTTCCAGGGTATGGCTGTCGCTGAATACGGGGAAAACATTGGCGGGAAGCACGTGCCCCAAATATTCCAACCGGTTGTGATTAATATCCAGGATGGTAACCTTGGCTCCCAGCCCTGCGGCTACCTTGGCCGCGTTGGCTCCCACCACGCCTCCGCCGATAACGAGAATGTTCGCCGGAGCCACTCCGGGAACTCCCGTAGGAAGCAATCCCCGGCCTCCGTGAGCCTTGCCGAGATAGAAAGCTCCCATAAGGGAAGCCATGCGTCCCGCCACCTCGCTCATGGGTTTCAGAAGAGGAAGGGAGTTGTCGCTTTCCTGCACGGTTTCGTAAGCCAGGGCGATGATCTCCTTTTCCAGACATGCCTTGGTAAGCTCTTCATCCGCAGCAAAATGGAAATAGGTATACAGAAGCTGTCCGGGCTTCATAAGTTTGTATTCCTGGGAAAGGGGCTCCTTCACCTTGACGATCATATCCGCTTCGGCCCAGACCTCCTCGGCGGTGGCAAGAACCTTGGCTCCAGCAGCGGCATACTCTTCATCGGTAATTCCCGATCCGAGGCCTCCGTCCTTCTGCACAAAGACCTGATGCCCCGCATCCACATAAGCCTTTACCGCAGCGGGGATAAGCCCCACCCGATATTCATGGTTCTTTACCTCTTTGGGACAACCTATCTTCATAACCTATTCCCTCCTTATTCTATATTATCAAAAATCTGAAAAAAACGCGCTGATCCTTCGTTTAGATGATACCGAAAATCATTTGGAAAGACAAGTAGGAATACATGGAATACAGCGTATTTTCAAAAAAGTTAAAGAGATTTTACTTCTTTTTTCTTGACATACTCCCACCACTAAAGTAGTGGGATTCTAGGCCCGTTGGAGCACGC
>DAIPKP010000098.1:0-7709 GCA_036769705.1 Synergistaceae bacterium | reverse complement strand
GATGGAGCTTATTGCATTCAGCAATACCCAGGGAGGAAGAATTTTTATCGGTGTGGACGATGACGGAACTGTGACCGGTTTGGCCAAAGAGGATGTGCAACGCCTTAATCAGATGCTCTCCAATGCGGCCAGCCAGAATGTAAGGCCTCCCATCAACCCGCTTTCGGAAGTGATGATGATCGAGGAAAAACGGATCATGATCATTTCCGTGCATAAGGGATGTAATAAACCCTATCAGGACAAGAATGGGGCTATTTGGGTAAAGAGCGGAGCGGATAAACGAAAAGCTACCGCTCGGGAGGAGATGCAACGCCTTTTTCAGGAGTCCCGCATGATTCACGCGGATATGAGCCCCGTGGAAGGGTTGACCGTGGCGGATCTTGATATGCCTTATTTCCGGGAATTTTTCCAGAAACGCTACGGAGAATCCCTTGAAGACCAGCAAATTCCTCTGGAGAAGACCGTGGCTCATCTTAATTTGGGAAACATCCAGGGAGAACTTAACCTTACCGGGGCGTTACTCTTTGCCCAAGCTCCCTCTCTGCGGCTCCCCTCGTACATTGTCAAAGCCGCGGTCTTTCCCGGAACTAGTATCGCCGAGGATTCCTATATCGATAGCCGGGATATGACGGGCAAGATGGGGGATATCTTTCAGCAGTCCCTCGGGTTCCTTTTGGCCAATATCAGGCAGATTCAAGGAGAACAGGGAGTCAACAGCGTGGGAGAACCGGAAATACCGAGGATCGTGTTAGAAGAGTTACTTGTCAACGCTTTGATTCATCGGGATTATTTTATTGCGGCACCGATTCGGCTTTTCGTTTTGGCGGATCGAATAGAGATTATCAGCCCCGGGCATTTGCCGAATAATCTAACGGTAGAAAACATTAAGGCGGGGAACTCGAATACCAGAAATCCTATTCTGGCTTCCTTTGCATATCAGATACTGCCTTATCGCGGCTTTGGCTCGGGTATACTGCGGGCTCTTCAAAAGTATCCCTCTATTGATTTTGTTGACGATAGAGAAGGCAATCTCTTCAGGTGCATTATCCATCGCAGATAAAACCTAGCCCCTAGAGTGCTTTTAAAAAAAACCGGAGGAGCCTTGCAAGGCCCCTCCGGAGTTTCGTTTTTTCGCTTACACGTCCAAATTGCGTACTTCCCGGGCGTGGGTTTCGATGAAGTCCCGTCTCGGCTCCACCTTGTCTCCCATGAGGATGCTGAAGGCCTCGTCCGCCGCTACGGCGTCGTCTACCTCCACCCGCTTGAGCACCCTTCCCGCGGGATCCATGGTGGTTTCCCAGAGCTGTTCCGGGTTCATCTCTCCAAGACCCTTGTAACGCTGAAGGATATATTTTTTTCCTTCCAGGGAGGCGATGATTCCCCGAAGCTCCTTTTCGGTGTAGCAGTAGTTTACGGATTTCCCCGCCTGAATCCGGTAGAGGGGCGGCTGGGCCACGAAGAGGTGTCCTTGCTCGATAATTTCGGGCATGAACCGGAAGAAGAGGGTGAGCAGGAGTGTGCGGATATGGGCGCCGTCCACGTCTGCGTCGGTCATGATGATGGTGCGGTGGTACCGGAGCCGGGAGATGTCGAAATCGTCCCCCACACCGCAGCCGAGAGCCTGGATGATGGTACGGATTTCGTTGTTGCTCAGCGCCCGGTCCAGCCGTGCCTTTTCCACGTTGAGGATTTTTCCCCGCAGAGGAAGAATGGCCTGAAAGGCCCGGTCCCGTCCCTGCTTGGCGCTGCCTCCGGCGCTGTTTCCCTCCACGATGTAGATTTCGCAGTTCTGGGGATCCTTGCTGGAGCAGTCCGCAAGTTTTCCCGGAAGATCGAAGCTGGAGAGGGCGGATTTCCGCCGCACCAGTTCCCGGGCTTTCTTGGCGGCCTCCCGGGCCTGCCGTGCCTTGAGGGCGTTGTTGACGATGGGTTTCAAGGCTTCCGGGCGGTCCTCCAGGATGTTGAGCAGAGAGTCGTAGACGGTGGAATCAACGATTCCCTTGATTTCTCCGTTTCCTAGCTTGGTTTTGGTCTGTCCTTCGAACTGAGGATCCGGGAGCTTCACCGAAATGACCGCGGTGAGTCCCTCTTTAAGGTCTTCTCCGGAGAGATTGGGCTCTTTTTCCTTGAGCAGTTTTTCCCGCCGGGCCATCTCGTTGATGCCCCGGGTAAGGGCGGTGCGGAATCCCGCTACGTGGGTGCCTCCCTCGATGGTGTGGATGAGGTTTGCAAAGGGGAAGAGGCGTTCCATGTAGCTGTCGTTGTACTGAATGGCCACGTCCACGAAAACCCCGTCCTTTTCTCCCGACATGGAGAGAGGGGGAGCGAAGAGGGTTCCCTTGCCCCGGTTCAGATGTTCCACGAAAGAGGTGATGCCCCCGTCGTAGGAGAAGAGGGTTTCCTTTTCATGCCGTTGATCCCGTAGAACCACGGATATCCCCGGGGTGAGAAACGCCAGCTCCCGGAGACGGGAGGAGAGAATGTCCCAGGAAAAATCGATTTCCGGAAAAATGAGGTTGTCCGGCAGAAAGTGGATCTTGGTTCCTCTGCGGTTGGTATCTTCCCCCGCAGTGAGAGCTCCCATGGGAATGCCCCGGGCATAGGTTTGCTTCCATTCCTGTCCGTTTTTCCAGATGGTGAGTTCCAGCCATTCCGAAAGGGCGTTTACCACCGAGAGTCCCACTCCGTGGAGCCCTCCGGAAACCTGGTAGGTTTTGTTATCGAACTTGCCCCCCGCATGAAGCACCGTGAGTACCACTTCTGCGGCGGATTTCCCCGTGGTTGGGTGCTGATCCACGGGAATGCCCCGGCCGTTGTCCTCTACGGAAACGCTGTTATCCGGATGGATGGTTACTTCCACGTTGTCGCATATGCCCGCCAGGGCTTCATCCAGGGAGTTGTCCACAATTTCGTAAACCAGGTGGTGTAGCCCCCGGCTTCCGGTATCTCCAATATACATTCCCGGGCGTTTTCGTACCGCTTCGAGCCCCTCGAGAATCTGTATGTTTTCTGCGGTATACTGCTGGGAGGCAGTAGCAGCGTTCATGCTTTCGTTCCTCCTTCGTTTCGTTTCCGTATCGCTTTCATGCAGGATGTCGGATGCACACCAATCAGGCTTTTCCCCGCCGAATGAGTTCAGCCAGGAAAGCGTCCCGTTTCGCGATGGTTTTGGGGGTAAGATTTATGATGCATTCGGAGTGGTCTTTCAGATAGGCCCGGGTACTTTCGCCTTCACGGACAAGGGCCACCACGTTCTGAAGGTTAAGGGGTTTGCCCGTTTCCAATGCTATGATCATCGTCGTTCCCTCCTTACAAAAACAGGAGTGCAACCTTATAGATTATACCAGAATTCCCCGGAAAAAGGGGAAAAAGATGCTCTCTGGGTGGGGTAAAAGAAGGGGAATACGTAGCGGAGCGGGGCAAAAGGATGGAGAAAAAGCGGGACGCCACGTTTTTCCGAGCCTGGGGACGCATTTTTGCTCTGCCCGCAGTAAAGCGGAGCTCGAAAAGGAAGGGGAAATATAAAAAAGGCCGCTTCCGGAGCGGCCTTGAGCAGTTCTATTTGACGGAAAAAATCTGGTCCAGCCGGGTAAGCTTGAAAACTTCCTGCACGCTTCCCCGGAGATCGTGGAGAACCACGGTCCCTCCCCGTTTGGCACAGCGCTTGTAAAGGGAGATCAGCACTCCCATACCGGCACTGTCGATGAACTGAAGCTCCCCCATGTAAATTTCCAGGTGCGAGACGGTCTCTCCCATTTTCTTGATGGCCTCTTCCCGGAACTGGCTGGCATCCTCCACGTACATGTATCCCGAAAGATGGGCCTCCATACGATTCCCCTGTACTGTCAGCTGTGTTTTCATACTGGAAATCCCTCCTTTTACTCTGCCTTATGGTTTTTCTATATATATTTCCCTGGGGATGGTACCGTTTTCGGGATTTTTTCCTGATGTCCGGTCCCAGACATAATATTTCCTTCCTCCAGCATTGCCATCATGCATATGGTTCCGGGTTCCGGAAAGGAAAGAGAGTCACAACAGCCTTTGATGATCATGAAGCCCCTTCCGTTTTCCGCAAGGAGGTTTTTCTTACGGGTTCCCGTTTGTTGGAGAAAGAGCTCCTCGTCGAGACGTTTTCCTTCATCCTGAACGAAAATAAAAAGACATGCCCCCTGGCGGGACATCTTCAGGCGGACATATTTCGAAGGGTCGTTCCGGTTACCGTGAAAAAGAGCGTTGTTGACCGCTTCGTTGATGGCCACGAAAAGAAGTTCTTCACGTCCGCACTTTTGCAAAGAGAGAAAGTGCCGGATCATGCGGATCTGGGCTTCGAATTCTTGTCGGGAACGAAAGGCTTTTTCCAAACGCTCCATACACAGCTCCTTTCCGGCAAAAGAGAATTTCCTCGAAATCTAGTGCGCTCGGGGTATACGGATGTAGAAATTACACTTTGTAATTGTATCATGTTCTCTTTTTTCCGAAAAACCGAAACTTTTCGAGCTTTTCAGGAGAGGTTTTTCATCCACAGCGAGGCACCTCCGAAGAGAGGGGCTTCTTTGCGCAGGGAACTGATACGCACATTCAAGACGTCCCGAAAGGGGAGAGCCAGAAGAGGAAGAATTTTTTCTTCCAGCGCCTCTTTCAGTCCCGGAGCTTGGCTGATGCCGCCTCCCAGCACCACCACCTGGGGATCCAGAAGATGCATGACGCTTGCAATGGCTCCTCCCAGATGAGTGAGAACGGTTTCCCATGCCTCGAAGGCCCGGGGGTCTTCCTTGCGAAGGCTCCAGAAGGTTTTCACGTCCTCCGGAAGTCCCAGGGCCCGGGCGGTTTTCGCTATGCCGTCGGCTCCTGCCAGGGATTCCAAATGTCCTTTGCCGGCGCAGCCGCCGCCACAGAGCCTTTCGTGGTTTGTCCAGATGTGTCCGGTTTCTCCTCCCATGCCGTGATGTCCCTTGATGAGGCGCCCTTCGCTCACCAGGCCCCCTCCGATGCCCGTGCCGAGGGTGAAGACCGCATAGTTTTTCATTCCCCGGGCCTCTCCCGCAAAGCCTTCTCCGAGGGCGTAGCAGTTGGCGTCGTTTTCCACCAGCACCTTGCGGCCCAGTTCCTGTTGCCAGTATTCTCGAAGAGGTACCTTGCGCCAGGTGGGGAAGTTGGGGGAGCTGTGCAGAATTTCCCGGGAAGAGTCCAGAAATCCTGGAACGCCGATTCCCAGGGGAGCTTCGGGAACGTCGAAACTGTCCAGAAGATACCGGATTTGCCGGGTTACCGGAGCAAGCTCCCGGGAGGCGTGGGTCTCTTCTTCGGAAATGTGACGAATCTTCCCATTTTCCACCAGAGCGGCGGAAATAGTGTGTCCTCCCAAATCGATGGCCAGAGCGGCAGGATGTTCCATTTTTTCTCTCCCCTCTCCTGTTCTTTAGGATTTTTTCCCGTTTTCCCCCGGGGTTTCTCCGGAGGGATAATGCAGTTCCGGGTGATGTCGCAGAAATTCCAGGAAGATTTTCGTGTAGTGGGAGTCGAACTGGGTGCCTTCACAGCGCCGGATCTCCTCCAGGGCCTCCTCGGGTGTGCGGGCCTCCCGGAAAGGACGGTGGCTGATCATGGAGGTGTAGGCATCCGCCAGGGCGAAGAGAAGACAAATTTCGGGAATTTCCTCCCGTTGCAGCCCCAGGGGATACCCCTTGCCGTCCGGACGTTCCTGGTGTTTCAAAATCAGCTCCGCCACGGGAGCCAAATCCGGAGAGCTCAGGGCGATGCGATGCCCGATTTCGGGATGCCGCCGGATAGTCTGCCATTCCTCTTCGTCGAGGGGCCCCGGCTTGCCGAGAATTTCCGGAGGGATACCGATGTAGCCGATGTCATGAAAGAGGGCGAAAAGCTCTACATGAGGCTCTTCGTTTTCGGGTTTGCCCAGGTGTTTCCAAAGGGCTAGCATGAGATCCCGGGCGTGCCCCTGGTGTTCCTGGGCGTTGGGAAGTACGGAGCTGTTGTAAAAGTTTTTGCGTAATTCATCCACGAAACGCCTGCGTACCGCCGCACTCTGACGGAGCTTATGGCGGTACATCTTGGCATCCGCATCGTTGACCAGGGCCTCCACGGAGAGAGAAAGGGAAAGGGCCGAATCCTTCTCCCGGCAGGCATATCCCACGGAGATGCTGATGGGAACGGGGCCGGTGGTGGCGTTATAAATTTCGATGTTCTCATGGAGTCTTTCAAGGATGTGCAGGATCTGTTCTTGAGGGCATTGGGGAAGAAGAACCGCGAACTCGTCCCCTCCTACCCGGGCGATGACGTCGGAGCTCCGGAAGGTTTGCCGCAGTATGCAGGCCGCAGCGATGAGAAGGCGGTCTCCTGCAGCGTGTCCCATAATGTCGTTTACCAGCTTGAGCCCGTCGAGATCGCACATGATGGCTCCCAGGGGGTCGAAACGCCGGGTCTCCATGCGTTGCATCTCCTCTTCGAAAAAGGCCCGGTTGTAGAGCCCCGTCAGGGAGTCGTGCATGCTGAGAAAACGGAGCTTCTCCTCCATAACTTTCTGGGCGGAGAGATCGATGATAATGCCCAGAACTCCCTGGATTTCTCCGGTTTGCCGTACCGGGTTGATGTAGAGGGCGGCGGGAAAGTTCTTGCCCTCGGAAGTGCGGGCGGTAAGCTCCGTGGCGATCTCCCGGTCCTCCTCCAGGAGCCGTTTCAGGCACTGCCTCGCCTTGCCCCGGTCTTCCTCTTCGAAAAGTTCCAGCCAGGAGAAATCCTGATTTTTGAAATCCTTCGGATGATAGAGGAAGCTGGAAAAACCGTTGCGGTTCATGAAACGGATGTTGCCCTGGATGTCGGTTTCGAAGATGGTCTGAGGAAGGCTGTCCGCAAGATCCTTGTAGCGGTTTTTCTCTTCCTGAAGGCGCATTTCCGTACGCTTGAGATCCGTCATGTCCAGGAGAACGCCGTCGATGAAACGTTCTCCCGTAGCTTCGTCCTGGGTTACCTTGCCGCAGTCGTGAATCCAGATGTATTCGCCGTCTCTCCGGAGAATACGGTAGTTGATGGAAAAGGTTCCCCGTTCTTCGAGCTGTTTCCAGAAGGCGGTAAGGAGGAAGATGCGATCCTCCGGATGGGTTATATCCGTAATATTGATCCTGGAGTTGTTCAGAATATCCTTGGGATTGTATCCCGTGAGCTGCTCGAAATTATCGCTTACGAAAACTTTGGAGAACTGCCGGTCCACTTTGCTCCGGTAGACCGCTCCGGGTATGTTTTCCGCCAGGGCGAGAAGCCTCTGCTGGTTGTAGCGTTCTTCCTTCCGGACCTCTTCCATGGTGTCCAGCAGGCTGTTTATGGATGAGCCCACCAGGCTTATCTCGTCGTTTTTCCCCGGAGGAATGCGTTGAGAGGAAGGGGCGAAACGGTTCTCCCGAATAAGTTCTCCGAGAAAGGCGGAGAGTTTGTGAAGGGGTAAAATGACGGATCGGTGAAGAACGAAGAACAAAATGCCGAAAAAGGCGGTTCCCAGGATCAGGGCGAGCATGAAAATGTCCGAGAAGGAGCGAAAGATCAGGGAGTTCGCATTCCCGGGAGGATAGAAGCTCAGCAGGGCCGCGACCTTGCCGTTCCAGTTACGCAGGGCGAAATAGGCCCGGGGGCCTCTCTCGGAGGGAAGGAAGATCAGAGGGCTTTCCGATGCATCTATTTCGTGTACAATAGCGGAGATG
>DAIPKP010000008.1:0-41277 GCA_036769705.1 Synergistaceae bacterium | reverse complement strand
TGCAAATCCTTCAGGGAACTCAAATCCGATCTCGCCACGATAACAAAGGCTACCAGAACCTGGGAAACGAAGGAAAGAAGGGCAACCTTGCTTTCTCCCATTCCAAGGCCCCCCTTCAGCAGCAACCCTCCGACGATTCCTCCCACGAGCCCTCCCGCAGGAATGGGAGAGATATGCCCCAAATATCCTCCTAGAAGCACCGCCAACGCCACGTACCAATTTTCCAAAAAGGACACTCCTCTCTCGACACGTTTCTTTCAGGTTTACGAAAAAGAAGCGATTTCTTCTTTCCCGATTTCCTCAAGCAGGGAACTCCGGTTTTCTCCAGGCTATTTCCGGTACTTTTTGGGCCCCTCTTCATAAAGATCGTTCCCCTGGGAATCCAGAAGCACCACCAGGGGGAAATCCTCCACTTCCAATCGGCGGATAGCTTCGGTAGCCAAATCCTCGAAAGCCGCCACGGTAGCCCGGCGAACGGAGCCGCTCAAAAGCGCCGCAGCCCCTCCGGTAGCACCGAAGTAAACCGCTCCATACCTCACCAGGGCTTGCCGTACTTCCCGGGAGCGGAGTCCCTTGCCGATGAGCCCCAAAACTCCCTGCTCCAGAAGAGCAGGTGTGTAAGGATCCATCCTTCCGCTGGTAGTAGGCCCTATGGGGCCTATCACCCTGCCGGGTTTTGCCGGGGCGGGCCCCGCATAATAGAGGGCCTGCCCCCTGAGATCTACCGGAAGAGGCTCTCCCCGCCGGAGGAGTTCCACCATTCTTTTATGAGCCGCATCCCGGGCTGTGTAGATAACTCCGGAGAGAGAAACCGCATCTCCCGCCCGGAGATGACGAAGATCTTCCGGAAGGCAGGGGAACGTTATTTTTTTACGCTCCATGAAAATCTACTCCTCCTCTCCCAGATCCGCCGAGGCATGCCGCAAAGCGTGGCAGCAGACGTTTATCGCCAGAGGCATTCCCGCGATGTGGGTAGGCAAATCCTCGATAGCGACGCCCAGAACCGTAACGCTTCCTCCATATCCTCCCGGGCCTATGCCAAGATCGTTACAGGCTTCCAGAATACGCCGTTCCAGGGCGGCATACCGGAGATCCGGATGGGGTTGCCCCAGGGGACGCAACAGAGCCCGCTTGGCCCCGAGAGGGGCGGTTTCGAAATTTCCTCCCACGCAGATTCCCAGGACCAAAGGAGGACAAGGATTAGGCCCTGCCAAAGCCACGGTTTCCACGACCTTCTCCAAAACGCCTTCCTCTCCATCCGCGGGGCGGAGCATGTAGATCCGGCTCATGTTTTCGCTTCCCATGCCCTTGGGAGCCACGGTAATGGAAATCCGATTCCCCGGAACTCTCCGGTAATGAACGATGGCAGGGGTGTTATCTCCGGTATTTTTACGGTCGAAGAGAGGATCTCTCACCACGGACTTGCGAAGATAGCCCTCGGTATAAGCAGCACGGATTCCCTCCTGAAGAGCCTCCTCCAAGCTCCCTCCCTCCAGGTGCACGCTCTCTCCCAAATCCACGAAAAGTACCGCCATGCCGCAATCCTGGCAAAGAGGAATTCCTTCTTTTCGTGCGATATCCCGATTGCGCAGAAGATCTTCGAAAACCGCCCTGCCCAGGGGAGATTCTTCTTTTTCCAAACCTTCTTCCAAAGCCAAGGAAATATCTCCGGGAAGTTCGAAAGCCGCCTGCAACGCCAGGGAACGAACCGTATCCCTTATCCGGGAAACAGAAATACAACTCACGGTATCACGTTCTTTCTTTGAAAGGATTCGAATGTAGAGTATAGCAAAAGCGAGGCATGAATACCCCGCTTTTGAGATTGTTCTTTATGCATTTTCCGCAAAAGCCCCGACAAGAAGAGAAAAAAGGGGTATCTTTACGTTCTTTTGCGATAACAGAAGGTTTTTTCCTCCAGGATTTCTCCTCGTACCGAGATTTTGGTAAGCACCACATCCATATCGTGCTCCGCTTCGGAGGCGGCATTCTGCACAAGCCGCACAAGTCCGCCGCAACAGGGAACCTCCATGTAAATCACCCGGGCTCCTGGAGTTTCGTGCCGGGCGAAAATCCTGCGGAGTTTAGCCTCGTACTTTCCTGCATCGTCAAGTTTGGGACATCCGATAAGGCAAAGGTTTTCGCCTTCTTTCAAAAAGGCCCGGTGGAAATCGGGATGGGCGAAACCCGCACAGTCCGCGGCGATAACCAGAGAGGCTCCAGAAAGATAGGGGGCCTCCTCGGGCACAAGAGAAATCTGCACGGGCCAGTTTCCAAGCCGACTTTCCCGAAAATCTCCCTCTCCTCTCTCCGGGGGAAATTCTCGCTCTCCCTCTTCCTTTTCGATCTTTCGCAAATCCTGGGAAGCCGTGCCGGGACAGCCGCAGGGGAGGAGGGCGAAAGCTCCGGAAGCTCCCTTTTTTCGCTCCTCCACCGCCTGGACATCGAAGGGAAGGGCCTCCCGGGTTTCCATGGTAATGGCACCCTGGGGACATTCTCCGATACAGTCTCCAAGGCCGTCACAATAAATATCGCTCACCAAACGGGCTTTTCCATTCACCAACTGGATAGCCCCTTCGTGACATGCCCTTACGCAGAGACCACAACCGTCACAAAGCTCCTCGTCGATGGTTATAACTTTACGCAAACTCTTTTCACTCATCATGTTTACTCCTTTTTTCGCAGCGTATCGAGCTTGGTTTCCCTAAAAAAGGAAATCAACAGGGCTTCAATTTCTCTTAAAGGCTTGCCGAGAAAGCATTTTCCAAAGGGGCATTCGGAACGATGCAAAAGACATGTCTCCATTTCCAAAGGACCTTCCAGGGCTTCGTAAATATCCATGAGGCTAATCTCTTCGGGAGAAAAGGCAAGATCAAAACCTCCTCCGGGGCCGCGATGGGAAATGACCAATCCCGATTTGACGAGTCGCTGAAAAACCTTGGCCAGATGAGCCTCCGAAACCTCCAGAATTTCCGCCATTTCTTTTATGGAAACCCGTTCTTCTCTGCAAGCCAGAAGAGCCATACCATGCAAACCGAGAGAAGCAGCTTCGGAAAAATGGAAAAAACTATGCATGTTTTTACCCTCCTCGCTATTTAGGTATTTTTATACCAAAATACTTTTTTCTCGTCAAGAAGGAATTCTGCGAAAATCCCGAAGATGTGATACTATTTTCAACGCTCAAGGATTTCGAAAAACCTCAGAGACTTTCACAGAAAGGATTTTGGAAAATGGAAAACCAGGTTCTGCAAAATCCTGCTTTTCTTCAAACCCTTCTCAATTTTCTCGAAGAAGGAGTCTATGTAACCGATAATTCCAGAAAGATTCTCTTCTGGAACCGGGGAGCCGAACACATTACGGGCTTTACCGCAGAGGAGGTAGTCGGTTCTTCCTGCAAGGACAATATCCTCTGCCATGTGGATGCCAAGGGAAAGGAGCTTTGCTCCTCCGGATGCCCTCTTTTGCAGACTCTCCAGGACGGAAAGGAGCGGGAGAGCAATCTTTTTCTGCAACACCGGAAAGGGTACCGCCTTCCCGTGCGAGTTCGCATAACCCCCTTGAAAAACACCGAAGGAACCGTAGTGGGGGCGGCGGAAATCTTCACCGACGCCAGCTCTCAGTCTTCGGTGACGGAAAAGCTGAACCTCTACCGGGATCTGGCTTTAAAAGACCAGGTTACCGGCATAGGAAACCGTCGATATGGAGAGATTTACCTCCGTTCCCGGCTTGCGGCTTTTCAGGAATCTCACTGGCCCTTCGGAGTCTGCAAGGTTGCCATCAATAACGTGCAGGAAATCAACGCAGTGCACGGGCATACTCTGGGAGACCAGCTTCTCAAGATTGCCGCTACCAGTATCGCAAAAATCATGCCCGCCGGGGATTTCATCGCCCGCTGGGGGGGAGGAGAATTTCTTCTCGTTCTGCTCTCCGCCCGCAGCAAGGCGGATATTACCGCAGCGGGAAACCGTTTCAAACTCGTGGCCCAGCGTTCCACTCTCTGGGTAGAAGGGAAAGTTATTCTTCCTTCCATCTCTTTCGGAGGGACCGTAACGGAAAAAGGGGATTCTGCGGAAGATCTTCTGCAGAGAGCTTCGAAAGCCCTGTTGGCAAGCAAAGTACATAAGGAACATATGGTAATCGTATACTGATTCCATCCCATTGATTTTTTCGCGGAAAAGGCGAAAAGGGTTTCGCCTTTTCCGCCAGGCAAAAATGAGAGCCTTTTTCTTAGGAGAAAAGGCCCAGGAAAGGAGCACTTTTTCGTGGACGACCTGTTTTCTTTTGAAGTCTGTACTCCCAAATACAAGCCCGTGGCGAAGCAGCTTATTCAAAAATTCGACGAACTCCGCCACGTGGATCCCGAAAGTCTTCTCTTCGTAATGAACAAAAAGAGCTCGGGAAAACAAAACAAAAAAGTGATGCTCGCCAAGACCTCCAAGGTACCTCCCAAGTGGCAGGAGATCATGTTTCAGCTCGGGAGCCCTTCCTACTTCTACCTTATCGAATTTTTCGAAAAGAGCGTGGCGGTACTCGATGAGAACCAGATGACCGCCCTCATTTATCGGGAGCTCCGGAGGATCGACCTTAACGGCAATATCGGCAATCCGGATATTCACGAATGGTACCAAGTTTTCGTAGGCCTCGGAAGACGCTGGTTCTATCCCGACGCCACCTGCCCGAACCTTCTCGCGGAAGAAGTGGATTGGCAAAACCTCATGGGAAGCTATTACGAACCTCCTCTTCCTTCGGAATAAGCCATGAAAAAGCCGGAAAGGGAAAAACCCCTTTCCGGCTTTCGCTATCTGCCCAGAAAAAACTACAGCATCCTCAAGATCCTTCCGCCAGGGCCGCACAATGTTCTTCCAGGCGGTATTTCCCCAGTTGCTGCTGCATGGCCTGAGAAAGATCCTCCAGCATTTCCACCAGCTCCCCGAGTTTTTTCACGCCCTCTCCCAGAACACGAATATCCTCCTCGATGGCTTCGGCTTCGTTTCGGGTTTTTCCCACCCCCGAAGTAATTCTGTCGATGGAGCTCGCCATTTCCTGGGCTCCTGCGGACTGTTCTTCCGCAGTGGAGGCGATACTCTCCACCTGGCTTGCGATGTTTTCCACCGCCTCAAGAACCGAAGCGATGTTTTTCTGCATTTTTTCGCTTTCCTCGGAGCCCCGGCTCGCAAAGGTTTTTCCCTCTTCCGCCACGCTTACCGCCTTCTGTGTGTTGGCAATAATTTCCGAAGCCAGCGTACCGATCTCACCGGCGGCGGAGTTACTCTCTTCCGCAAGTTTGCGAACCTCTTCCGCCACCACCGCAAAGCCTCGCCCCGCATCCCCCGCCCGGGCAGCCTCGATGGCAGCATTCAGTGCAAGAAGATTGGTCTGGTCCGCAATGCCCGTAATAGTTTTGACAATGTCTCCAATTTTTCCTGCGGTTTCGTGAAGATTTGCCACGGAGAGAGATACATCGTCAAAGGAGGAGGACATTTCTCCTATCCGTTCCGCTGCAGAGGTTATGGCTTCTCCCGCAGCAAGAGCCTCTTTCTTCAAATCCTCCGCACTTCCCGAAGCTTCCTGGGAGGCCCGGGCATTTTCCTGGATCCCTGCGGAAATCTCCTCCATCCCCGCATTGGCATTTTGAATGGCCTCCGCGCTAAAGCGAGATTCTTCCGCAAGCCCCGCAGCGCGATTCCGAAGCACTTCCGCAATTTCCTTGTCTTTTCTCGCGGTATCCCCCAGGGCGGAAGATCCCTCATCCAGCTTCGAGCTGTAGCTGCAGAGCTGCAGGAAAAAGGTGCGAAGGCTTACCAGCATACTGTCAATGGCATTGGAAACCTGGGCGATTTCGTCCTTTTTGGAAGTCTCCGCGCGAACCGTAAGATCACCCTGTTCCGCTCGGAGAGCCACTCCGCGAAGAGCTTCCAAGGGACGGAGCACCCCCCGGTTCATGAAAAAGACGAAGATGAAAAGGGCTATCAGAAGCACCAAGCCTACGAGAAAAAGTTCGAGGGCCATGGTCCGCAAAGGCTTGAGAAGAAGGGATTCCGAAACCGTGAGAACCAGGCGCCATCCAGTAAAAAGAGGGCGGAAAAAGGCGAGGTGGGTCTCTCCTTTTTCGGAGAACGAAGCGTATCCTCCTTCGGGAGAGGCAAAAATGGATCCCCCCAGGGAGAGAATTCCCTCTTCTCCTTCTCCCTTGCGCAAATTCATTTTCATGACCTTTTCGGGATCCGGATGCACCATGCAAAGCCCCGAGACATCCGCCAGAAAACCCTGACCGTTTCCCCGGACTCTCTGTCCAAGCACCTGGTCGCGAATAACCCCCAGATCGAGGTCCGCTCCCACCACTCCCACCAAATCACCCTCGGAATCATAGGCGGGACAGGCTACGGAAACGATGAGTTGCCCCGAATTGGCATCCACGAAGGGGCTCGTAAAAATGACATCGTTCTTCTCCAAGGCCTGCTGATACCAGGGCCGGGTGGTGGGATCGAAATCCGAGGGAGGTATCCATCCCGCTCCGTCCGCGAAACGTCCGTTAGGAAATCCCACGTAGATATCGAGATACCCTTCCTCCGCATTTTTTCGGGTCAGCTCCTCCATGTATCCCATGAGAATGACCTCCGTGGCGCCGTAATCTTCCCAGAGATACGCCACGTTGCCCGCAGTATTGAAAACAAGCTGTTTTCTGCTCTTCAACCAGTTTTCGATGGAAAGCTGGCTGAAATGGGCCGCCTCGTCCCCCGATCGAACAAGCTCCTCCACCATAATTTCCCGGGCTCCCCAGAAGGCGAGTCCCCCCATAACAACCACCGCCAGCAGCACTCCGCATGTAAGAAGGGTGAAACGGCTCCGTACGGTCATGATGCTTTAACACTCCTTTCAAGAGCAAAGAAAACCTTTTCATTTGAGTATACCCCATTCGAAAGTCGGGAAAAAGACTGACAATTTTAATTTCCGTTCATCAAAAAGGAGGCTGAAATAAAAAGCATAAAAAAAGATCCCCCGAAGGGGATCTTTGCAGCTCTTGTAAAGGAGAAGCGGGAACCCTAGCAGACTCCCTGGTCGATCATGGCATTGGCCACCCGGAGGAAGCCCGCGATGTTGGCACCGTTCACGTAGTTGCCGGGAGTGCCGAACTGCTCCGCCGCCTCTTTGCAGCTCTTGTGGATATTCTTCATGATGGTGTGAAGCTTCTGATCCACCTCGTCGCTCTCCCAGCCGAAACGCAGGCTGTTCTGAGACATTTCTAACCCCGAAGTAGCCACACCGCCCGCGTTGGACGCCTTGCCGGGGGAGAAGAGGATGTCCGTCTCGAAGAGGAACTCCATAGCCTCGGGAGTGGTGGACATATTGGACGCTTCGGGAATGGCGATAACCCCATTCTTCTTAAGCTCCTTCACGTCTTCCAGGCCGAGTTCGTTCTGAGTGGCGCAAGGAATGGCCACATCCACGGGAGTGCACCAGGGGCGTTTCCCCGCATGGAACTCCGCGCCGAACTTGTCGGCGTAATCCTGGGCCTTGTCCCGGCCGCTGGCACGCATCTCCAGCATGTAGGCAATTTTCTCGGGGGTGCTGATACCATTGGCATCGTACACGAAACCATCGGGGCCGGAAATGGTGACCACCTTGGCTCCAAGCTCCGTGGCTTTCCGAACCGCTCCCCAGGCTACGTTGCCGAAACCGCTGATGGCGACCTTTTTGCCTTCGAAGCTGTCTCCCTTGGTAGCGAGCATTTCCTGAGCGAAGTAAACCACGCCAAAGCCCGTGGCTTCGGGACGCATCTTGCTGCCGCCCCAGCCCTGGCCCTTGCCGGTGAGCACGCCGCCCTGATGAATGTTGGCAAGCTTCTTATACTGCCCCATGAGGAAACCGATCTCCCGGCCGCCCACACCGATATCTCCGGCGGGAACGTCGAGATCCTGACCGATGTGACGCCACAGCTCGCTCATGAAGCTCTGGCAGAAGCGCATGACCTCGGCGCTGGATTTGCCCCGGGGATCAAAATCGCTGCCGCCCTTACCGCCTCCCATGGGAAGGCCCGTAAGGCTGTTCTTGAAAATCTGTTCGAAACCGAGGAATTTCAGGATGCTGAGGTTAACCGAGGGGTGGAACCGAAGGCCGCCTTTGTAGGGGCCAAGAGCGCTGTTGAACTGCACCCGGAAACCGTGGTTCACATGATACTTGCCGTTGTCGTCCATCCAGGGCACCCGGAACATGATAGTTCTTTCAGGCACAACAATTCTCTCGAGAATCGCCGCTTCTTCGTAGCGAGAATCCTTCTCCATCACGGGGCGAAGGGACTCCAACACCTCAATGCTTGCCTGAAGGAACTCTTTTTCCCAGGGGTAGGTTTTGTTCAACTGCTCGATCATTCTGTCCACGTACTTGCTCACGAAACAACTCCTCCTTCATCCGTAAAAGCCCATATCCCATTGTTGCAGCCTCGATTTTTCTCTTTCTACGGCAACGTAGAAAGAGCTTCCTTTACGCAAGATCTCCCCTCAAGGAAACCTTAAAAAGATACTTTCTGACCATACCACCTTTTGTGATCGTCAGAACTTTTGGCGTTATTATACCATAGGGTATCTTCTTTTTGGGCCTCTTGCAGAAAAAAAAAGCACTATTCTTTTTATGCATAAATATTCCGAAAAAAGAAGCACTTCCGCAGGAGGAACGCCAGAAAGCCAAAAGTCTCCCCAGCATCCCGGACGCACACACATTGGAGGCGGCCTCGAGGCCGCCTCCAATGTGTAACAGTTCGTTTTCCAAGATTTATACAGGTTTTCCTATAAAAAACTGCCTAGTGCGTAAGAAGGGTGAGCATGGTTCCCGCCGCCACGGCGGTGCCGATAACCCCCGCCACGTTGGGCCCCATGGCATGCATGAGCAGGAAGTTGCTGGGATATTCCCTCTGGCACATACGCTGTACCACCCGAGCCGCCATGGGAACCGCGGAAACTCCCGCCGCCCCGATCATGGGATTGATCTTGCCTCCCGAGAGCACCTTCATAAGCTGGCCGAAGAGAGTTCCTCCGGCGGTACTGAAGATGAAGGCCACCAGACCGAGAAGAATGATCTTGATGGTATCCAGGGTGAGGAAGTTCGGAGCATCCATGGTGGATCCCACAGCCAGGCCCAAAAAGATGGTTACGGTATTGAGAATCTCGTTCTGGGCAGCAAGGTTGAGACGTTCCGTAACACCGCACTCCCGCAGGAGATTTCCGAACATCAAAATCCCGATAAGAGGAACCGATGCGGGGAGAATGAGCCCGGAAGCCACGGTAACCACAATGGGAAAGAGCACCCGCTCGGTCTTGCTTACGGGACGCAGGTTGTCCATCCGGATTCCCCGGTCCGCCTTGGTGGTGAGAAGCTTGATCACCGGAGGCTGAATGAGGGGAACCAGGGCCATGTAGCTATAGGCCGCCACCGCCACGGCTCCAAGAATTTGAGGAGCCATTTTCATGGTGAGGTAGATACTGGTAGGACCGTCAGCTCCGCCGATAATGGCGATACTGGCAGCTTCCTTCACGCTGAAACCCAGCACCATGGCTCCGAAGAGAGCGATAAAAACGCCCAGCTGGGCCGCCGCACCGAGAAGAAAGGTGATGGGGTTCGCCATGAGAGGAGCGAAGTCCGTAAGAGCTCCCACCCCCATGAAGATGATCACCGGGTAAATCTCGTGCTTGGCCCCGAAAAAGACGTAGTTCAAAAATCCATGTTCTTCCATGATTCCCGAAAGGGGAATGTTCACCAAAAGACAACCGAAAGCGATGGGAACCAGAAGAAGCGGCTCGAATCCCTTGCCGATGGCGAGATAAAGCAACACTCCCGCCACGATGAGCATCACGATATTGCCTCCCGTCAATCCGGCAAAGCCGGACGACTCCATCACGCTGCGCAACGCTTCGAAATAAAGCATATATCCTTTTCCTCCTCCGTGCTAAAGCGGAAGAGCCAGTCTAGCCGACGACCACGAGAACGTCGCCGGTATTGACGGGATCGCCCTCTTTGACCTTGATCGCCTGTACCGTTCCAGCGCTGCCTGCCTGAATTTCATTTTCCATCTTCATGGCTTCCAGCACCACGAGAACGTCACCGGCCTCCACGCTGTCCCCCACGGATACGGGAATCTTCCAAACCTTGCCGGGCATGGGAGCGGTAACGGGCTCTCCATCTCCCGAAGGAGCCGGAGCAGGTTCCGGAGCAGGAGCTGCCGCAGGAGCGGGAGCGGGAGCCGGGGCCGCTGCAGGAGCGGGAGCAGGAGCCGGGGCCGCTGCAGGAACGGGAGCGGGAGCAGGAGCTGCTACAGGAGCAGCGGCGCTTCCCATTTCTTCCACCGTTACATCATAGGATTTTCCATTTACTGTCACACGAAACATACGAGCCATTAAAGATATCCTCCTTGCACTTTCCTAGGGTATCAGTTCCTTATCATTAAGACCGCACTATTCCACGAAATTCAGGAGCTAGTCCAGTCCCTCCATGGTGCTTGTCTTCGCGTAGGATCTCCAGAGAGGCCCCACACGACGGTGCTTTCTCATGGACATGCTGGGACGAATGTCCAGAATCGCCGCGCCGCTGCCAAGGGTCGCTGCAATGGCGGCGGTAATAACCGCAGCAATTTCGCTCTCGTCCTCTCCGGAAGCGACACTCTGGGCCGGGGCCGAAGGAGAGGCCGCCACTTTCTGAGAAGCCGCTCCCTTGGGAGAAGACGCTTTCTTGGGAGCAGGAGCGGCGGTCTTTTTGAAGCTCTCCACCTTTTCCGCTATCCTTCGGTTTGCCACAATAATAAGAGAAAGAGCGGCGAGGACGAGAAAAACCACGCTGAAGGCGATCATGGCGAGAATGATCGCTCCCCCGGCTCCATCGAAATGGGACGCCAAAGTTGTCATATTTTCCATGAACGAGCCTCCTTAATTGGGCATAACCCCGTGTTTCCGACGGGGGCGTTGGTCCTTCTTGCTCTCCGCCAGAACGAGGGCTTCGTAAATGGCACTTCGGGTCTCTTCGGGAAGAATCACCCGATCCACATATCCCCGCTCCGCCGCCTTATAGGGGTTCGCAAAGGCTTCCTCGTATTCGTCGATCTTCTGAGAACGCATGGCCACGGGATCCTTGGCAGCCTCGATATCCTTGCGGAAAACGATGTTCGCCGCTCCCTGGGCTCCCATAACCGCCACCTGGGCCTGGGGCCACGCGAGCACCCAGTCGGCTCCGAGCTCCCGGCAGCACATACCGATGTAGCTGCCTCCGTAAGCCTTGCGAAGGACCACCGTCACCATGGGAGTGGTGGCTTCGCTGTAGGCGTAGATAAGCTTGGCTCCGTGACGGATAATGCCTCCGTGCTCCTGTTCCACTCCGGGAAGGTAGCCCGGCACGTCTTCCAGGGTCACGATAGGGATGGTATAGGCATCGCAGAAACGGATAAAGCGGCTCGCCTTGTCCGAAGCGTCGATATCCAGGCATCCCGCTTTGACGTTGGCCTGGTTGGCGATGATACCCACGGGAATTCCCCCGATACGGGCAAAACCCACCACCATGTTCTTAGCCCAACCGGACTGCACTTCGAAGAAGCTGTCCGTATCCATCACCAGGCGGATAACCTCCCGCACGTCATATCCTTTATTGGGATTCGTGGGTACTACCTTGCGGAGCTCCAGGTTCTGGCTGTAGGGATCCTCTTCGGATTCCTGAACGGGGAGATCTTCCATATTGTTTCCCGGAAGGTAGGTAAGCAATTTGCGAACCTGGTCGAAACAGTCCGCCTCATCTTTGGCGAAGAAGTGAGCTACTCCGGATTTCTCGTTATGCGCCTTGGCGCCTCCGAGCTCTTCGCTGGTGACTTCCTCTCCCGTGACGGCCTTGATGACCGCGGGTCCCGTAATGTGCATAAGCCCTATCTTGTCTACCATGAAAACGAAGTCCGTAAGGGCAGGGCTGTAGACCGCCCCTCCCGCGCAGGGTCCGGCGATAATGGTAATCTGAGGGACCACGCCGGAGGCCTTGACATTACGGAAAAAGATATTGCCGTACCCCGAAAGGGAATTAACCCCTTCCTGAATACGGGCTCCGCCGGAATCGTTGATACCGATGAGGGGAGCGCCATTTTTCACGCTGAGATCCATAACCTTGCAAATCTTCTGGGCGTGCACCTCTCCCAGGGATCCTCCGAGAACGGTGAAATCCTGACTGTAGATGTATACCACCCGCCCATCCACGGTGCCGTAACCTGCCACCACACCGTCTCCGGGAAAATCCTTTTCTCCCATGTTGAAGTTGGGACACCGATGCTTTACAAACTCATCGATCTCCACAAAGCTTCCTTCGTCGAGAAAAGCAAGAATGCGCTCCCGCGCAGTCATCTTGCCCTTTTCATGCTGCTTCGCCGCAGCTTCGGTTCCTCCGCCCACAAGGGCTTCCTCGCGCTTTGCGAGAAGTTCCTCACAAAGCTGGTCGATGGATTTCTCCGACATCCAACCACTCCTCCTTGACGCGATACGTTGAGTTCATGAACTTTCAGAAAGTAATCCCGTTATCCGGACCCTCCGAAATCTCCTGCCCCGAAAGGATATATCGTAAAAGGACGCTTCACATCTTTCCGGGATGCGCTCGCTCCATCGTCATGGTACGCCTGGAACAGCATCGTTCCCTCATAACTCCCCGAAAACACTCCTTTTCTTTTTGTTTCAATCCTGTGCCGAACCTCCCCCTTCTCTATCACAAAAGGCCCCGCCATCGACTGATGCCCGAGACATGGCCTCAAAAGCCTCTTTAGCCTCCCGGAAAAAACTTTCCGGAAAAATCTCTTTCCAAAAAGCTATCCTACCACAACTTTCTTCGCTCCATGATCCAAAAGCCACGATTTTGCCCGGTCCCGCAAATCCCCTTGAAGAACCACCATGCCTTCCTCGCTTCGGGAGCCGCAGCCCAGAGCTTTGCGCATAAGCTTGGCAAGTTTTTCTGCCTCTTCCGGTACAAGATAGGTCCCCGAAAGGAAGGTCACCGTTTTGCCTCCCCGTCCCCTTTTCTCCTTTCTCAAAGAGAACACTCCCTTCAATTGCAGCGTATCTTCGGAGGAAGAGGAATTTTCATCCGTTCCGGGTCCCGGCATATCAGGGTTCTCCTCTGCTGCTACTCCAGAAGAAGGGAAAAGACCTTCAAAAGGGCGAAAGGAAGGAGAAACGGGATTTTCCGTATCGATACGATTCTTTTTGTTTTGCCCCATATCGCTCCTCCTTTTGCATTCGCTTCCTGGCGTTTGAGAAAAACAACACCAGGAAATGTATGGTATTGTATCGAAATTCCTTCGATTTGCATACCGATATTCGATTTTTTTCGCACACAATACACCAGGAAAGCGGATTTTCCGAAGATTCAAAAAAAATGCAATTTTACCAAGAGAACACAGCCATGCCTTTCCTCCGCTATTTTCCTCCGCTTCTTGACGAGAGCTCCTTCCGAGGCTAGACTGGAGATACTAAAAAAGCTCTCAGGCTTTCAGGAGAGGAGGGAACGTTGTGAAAATCGGAAAATGCCGGCGTTGCGGGAAAATTCTGCCGGGAGAGGCAAGGGCTATATGTCCTAACTGCCGAAAAGATCTCGATATAGCCTACGAACGGGTTCGAAGTTTTCTGAAGGAGAACCCCGACATGAGCTTCCGACGTACGGATCTCAGAGAACTTGCGAAACGATCCGAAGTCCCCGAGAGAGATATCGAACTTCTCATAGAAGAAGGCATTCTCGAGCTCGAGGGAGCCCAGGCGGAGGCCGACGAGGAGCGGGCGAAAAAAGAGCAGCTTCTCAAGGATTTTCAGAGTTCGCTCAGCGGTTCTGGAAACCAGAAAAAAACTCTTTCCTACGGAAAGGAACGCCACGGGCGGTAATGGTTACCGCTCCTCCTCTTCGACCTGCTTCGAAAATGCAACGAAAAAAGCGGGGATCTCAAAAGATCCCCGCTTTGCGCATTTTCTCCGAAAAGCTCCTCAGAGAGCCGCCACCACGTTTTTCCCAAGTTCCCGGCAAAGGGCGAGATCTTCCGGTGTAGGAGAGGAACAGACTTCCACGTGGGGCTCCACCATCTCCCAGTTCCCTTTTTCCCCGAACTGCAGTAGCGCCGCCAGGGCACCCTTGCTCCAGCTGTAGGAGCCACACACTCCGAGGACGCGATTCCTGGGCATTTTATTCTGGATGCTGTGCACCAGGCTTTCCATGGAGGGGAAAAGCCCCGTATTATAGGTGCAGCTTGCCAGAACGAGGCCGCGATAACGCCACATATCCCGAACCACGAAGGAGATATGGCTCTTGGAAATATCGTGGAGGATAATCTTCTCCACTCCTTCGAGGGCTATGGCCCGAGCTATCTCCTCGGCCATCTTCTTGGTATTTCCGTACATGGAACCGTACACCACCACCACGCCCCGCTCGGTCTCATGACGGCTCCAGCGATCGTAAAGATCCACCACGTGCAAGGGATCGCTCCGCAACACCGGCCCGTGAGCGGGGCAAATGATCTTGAGATCCAATGCCCGAACTTTCTGAATGGCCTTCTGCACCTGGGCGCTATAACGTCCCACAATATTGGAGTAATACCGGAGAATTTCGTCTTCGTAATAGGACATATCCACTTCGTCGTCGAAAATGCCTCCGTCCAGGGAGCCGAAAGCTCCGAAGGCATCGGTGCTGAAAAGAGTTTTGCTGGTGTTGTCATAGCACACCATGCTTTCCGGCCAATGCACCATGGGGATCATGACGAAAGAAAGCTCGTGCTTCCCGAGAGAGAGAATTTCTCCCTCCTTGATCTCCAAAAAGTTTTTGGCGGGGCCATAGAAATTTTCCAGGAGATTCTTCGTCTTGGCATTTCCCACCACGGTCATTTCAGGATAAACCTCCCGCAAAGCCCGAACGGATCCGGAATGATCCGGTTCCATGTGATTTATTACAAGATAGTCGATGGTCCCTTCGGGACCCAAATGGGCCTGGAGTTTTTCGAGAAAATCCGAGAAATAGGCTCCCTTTACAGTATCGATAAGGGCCACTTTTTCATCCTGAATCAGGTAGGAATTATACGCAACTCCCCGAGGAAGAGGCCAAAGGGCCTCGAAAAGAGGAGTTTCCCGATCGTTCGCCCCCACCCAATAAATATCTTCCGCCACGGAAACACAACAATTCATAAAAAAACTCCTTTCTCATGTTCTCTTGCCGCTCCGTCAAGCATAGGACATTCCAAAAATCCGCGCAACTGCGACTTGACAAGCTCCTTCGTCAGGAGTATAAGCTACCATTGGCAACAAGCCCTGGGGGAGCCTTTCGGCTGAGAGGGGAATTTTCCCGACCCCTGGAACCTGATCCGGTTCATGCCGGCGGAGGGACTGGGCACTCTTTCAAACCCTTTTTACCAAACGAGATTGAAAGCCCCGTTTTTCCGGTTCATGGTTCCGGAAAGACGGGGCTATTTTTATTGGAGGTGGTACCGTATGAACCGTTCAAAAACCCAGATTCTCGTGGAAGGGGCCCTCGCCGTAGCTCTCTCCGTCGCCTTTTCCTACCTCAAGCTTTGGCGCATGCCCCAGGGAGGGTCCATCACCCTGGAAAATCTTCCCCTGCTGCTTTTCGCCCTGCGCCACGGTTTCCGTTTCGGCCTGGGAGCCGGTATGCTTTCCGGACTTCTCCAGCTTCTTCTGGGAGGCTACGTAGTGCACCCTCTCCAGGCCCTTCTGGACTATCCTTTCGCTTTCGGATGCATGGGATTGGCGGCTTTAATGCCAAAACCCCTCTGGCTGAGCATGACCCTGGCTTCCGCAGGACGCTTTATCTGCCATCTTCTCTCGGGAGTTATTTTCTTTGCCAGCTATGCTCCCGAGGGAACTCCGGTATGGCTCTATTCCGCCATTTACAACGGGAGTTTCATGCTTCCCTCACTGATTCTTTCTATTCTACTGGGATATCTCATCTGGCCCCGGCTCCAGAAAAGCCGGTCTCCGGAGGAAAAAGCCTGAGCCGTAAATCTCTGAAAAACGCAAGAAATCCCGGGAGCGCGCTCCCGGGATTTCTTGCGTTTTTTCACCGGTAGAAAAACAAAAAAGGCTACGCCTGCAGTTCCTCCCCCTCTTCGGAAGGAAGCGAAAGCCACTGCCCCCAGTCGAACCGGAAAAAGCCCCCCACCACGTAGGTGCTCATGAGAGCCAGGGGCGCCGCACCTCGGAGAATGGCGAAAACGCCGATACCAAAGAGAGAGAGAAAAAGCACCTTTCTCCGGTCCGCATTGCCCTTCTTCATCTTCTTGAGATTTCCGTAGGGAACGTTCGAGATGAGGAGGAGAGCGGTTCCAAAAAGAAGGAACATGGCCAGAGCAGGAGGAAGGGAGATATGGGCCATGACGAAAGCCACGAGAAAAAGTCCTCCTCCAGGAATGGGAAGCCCCTGGAAGAAGCCCCCTCGCGATACGGTAACGTTGAAACGGGCAAGCCGCAAGGCGCCACAGATGGCGTAGAAAGCACCACAGAGGGGCGCAAAAACGCCGAAAACTCCCTGGAGATAAGCACCGTACATCACCATGGCGGGAGCGACTCCAAAACTTACCACATCCGCCAAGCTATCGAGCTCCATGCCAAAAGCGCTTCCGCCTCCGAGACTCCGGGCCATTTTTCCGTCCATGAAATCGAAAAAGACCGCCCAGAGAATAAGCCACGCCGCAAGAACGAATTGTTCGTGAAAGGACGCCACCAGAGAAAGCATACCGCAAAGAATGTTGCCGCTGGTTATCATATTGGGAATGATTTGCCGAAAAGATAGGGATCGAACTCTACGCCGCATCAGGATTTCACTCCAATCACCGTTTCTCCTGCCCGAACTCTTTCTCCCAGGGAGACACAGCACTTCATCTCCTCCGAAAAATAGAGATCCACCTTGGATCCGAACTGGATCATGCCATACCGCTCTCCCTCTTCGAGCCTCTGCCCCCGAACGAGGCGGCAGACAATTCTTCGGGCAAGAGCCCCCGCAATCTGCACCATCACGACAGGCCCCGCAGGAGTATTCAAACCTACGTAAAAACGCTCGTTCTCCTCGGAAGCCTTGGGAGAAAAGGCCACGAGCTTCTTGCCGGGGCGGTAATCCAGAAATTCCACGTTTCCTTCACAGGGGGCCCGGTTTATATGAACGTTGAGGGGAGACATGAAGATTCCCACCTTCTGGCATTTCCCCATAAAGGGATGCTCCGCAGGCATAATCTCCATCACCTTGCCGTCCGCAGGGCTCAGGAGACGATCCTCTTCTTTCGGAGAAGCTTCGCGTTCCGGGTCCCGATAGAACCAGAGAACGAAAAGAAGCAAGGGAAGAAGTCCCGCTGCAAGGAAAGGGGAAAAATACCATCCGAGCCACATCATAAGAAGAAGGCCTCCAACAAGAGGGATCCCCTCCCGAGCAAAAGGTATTCTAAACTTCGTCACATTCATGCACCTCCCTGCATGCCAGGAGACTGACGTCCGCCACCGTATCTCCCTCGTCCAGCCGCACTACGATATTGCCCGTGGCGGTACGTCCGAGCCGGGAAATATCCGAGGCCGCCATGCGGATAAGGCGTCCCCGGGAGGTTATAATGAAAATTTCGTCCTCCGGCGCCACGCCACCCGCAAAGACGAGCCGCCCTGTCCGGTCGCCCAGGTTCTGGGCCTTGACACCTCCGCCTCCCCGATGGTGTACGGAAAAATCGTCATAGGGGCTTCGTTTGCCCAACCCCTTTTCGCTTACCACAAAAACATCCTTCCCCGAACGCACCACATCGCAACCTACTACCCGATCCTCCGATGCAAGCCGTATAGCCCGAACTCCCCGGGCCTGACGTCCCATGGGGCGGAACTCCTCCTCTGCGGTCCGGAGAGCTCTTCCATTGGCGGTAACGAAGAGAAGTTCTTCATCCCCCGAAGTATAGCGCACCTCAGAGATGGAATCCCCTTCGTCGAGACCGAGAACCCGACGTCCCGCCCGGGTAATCTTTTCAAGTTCCGTTACGGGCATGCGCTTGGCTATTCCCTGGCGGGTAATGAAAAAGACGAACCGGGTACCTTCCAATCTGCTGTCTCTCATGGAAACCACTTTTTCGTCCTCCTCCAGGGCGATGAAAGTGGAGACCAGTTTGCCCTTGCCCGATTTGGGCTGGGGAATAGCATATCCCCGGAGGGAGAAAACCCGCCCCTTGGTGGTGAAAAGAAAGAGATCGTGATGGGTGGTGGTTACCGTCAGAAGGGAGATCTCATCCTCTCCCGCAGGAGCCGCCTTCTTGACTCCTTTGCCTCCCCGACTCTGGATACGATAATCCTCCAGAGGCATCCGGCGGAGGTAGTTATCCCGGCTCAGCACCACCACGATATCCCTTTCGGGAATAAGATCCTCCGTAGCGATATCCTCCACCGCATCCAGAATTTCCGTTCGCCGGGGATCCGCAAAGCGTCCCCGGACCTCCTGAAGCTCGTCCTTGATAACGCCATCCAGAATGGCGGGATCCCCGAGAATGCTCCGGAAGGTCTGAATATCCTGAAGAAGCTGTTGCATCTCCTCCTCCAGCTTGTTGCGCTCCAAACCGGTAAGCCTCTGAAGGCGCATATCGAGAATCGCCTGGGCCTGGACCTCCGAAAAGAGGAGTTTCTCCATAAGCCCTTCCTTGGCGGCGGCGGCGTTTTCGGATCCCCGGATGAGCTGAATGACCTGCTCGATAATATCCAGAGCCTTGAGAAGACCTTCCACAATGTGCGCCCGGGCTTCCGCCTTGGCGAGACGGAAAGCGGTTCTCCGACGCACCACCATACGCCGGTGACTGAGAAATTCCCGGAGCATCTCCACCAGGGAGAGTTCCCGAGGTTCTCCCCGGACGAGAGCGAGGTTGATAACCCCGAAAGTCCCCTGAAGCTGGGTCCTGAGGTAGATCTGGCGCAACGTGACTTCCGGATTTGCATCCCGCTGAAGCTCGATAACGATCCGCAATCCCTGGCGGTCCGATTCGTCCCGGATGTCGCTGATACCGTCGATGGTTTTGTTCTGGGCTCCCTTGGCGATATTCTCGATAAGAGAGGTCTTGTTCACCATATAGGGAATTTCGGTAATCACCACGGCCTTTTTCTTTCCCCGCCGGAGATCCTCAATGGAAGCTTTCCCCCGGAGGGTAATTTTTCCCCGGCCTGTGCGGTAGGCATCCACGATGCCGTCCCGCCCCATAATTTCCCCTCCCGTGGGGAAGTCCGGCCCCGGAAGAAACTGCATCAATTCTCCCAACTCCACGTCGCCGTTGTCGATCATGTAGCAGAGAGCATCCACCACCTCCCCCAAATTGTGAGGAGGCAGATTGGTAGCCATACCCACCGCGATTCCCGAAGCACCGTTGACAAGAAGGTTGGGCACCCGGGAAGGAAGCACCAGGGGCTCCTGAAGAGAATCGTCGAAGTTGGGGCCCCAGTCCACGGTATCTTCGTCGATATCCGCGAGAAGATCTTCTCCGAGAGCGTGCAGCTTGGCCTCGGTATACCGCATGGCCGCAGGAGAATCTCCATCGATGGAACCGAAGTTCCCCTGACCATCCACCAACACGTAGCGCATACTGAAATCCTGAGCCATTCGAGCCATGGTATCGTAAATGGCCGCATCCCCATGAGGGTGGTACTTACCCATGGTTTCACCCACCACACGGGCGGATTTTTTATAGGCTTGCCGATGCCGCAGACCGAGTTCCAGCATGGCATAGAGTATTCTACGCTGTACCGGTTTCAACCCATCTCGAGCATCGGGAAGAGCGCGTCCCACGATAACGCTCATGGCATAATCCAAATAGCTATGCCGCATTTCTTCCTCCAAGGGAAGGGGGACTACCTGCCCAAAATCAAGAGGGCCTCCCAGCTGTTCGGACATACATCGTTCCTCCCATTCCAAATTCCTGCGCTGCCCGGGGGAAATTCTTCTCTCCCGCGACACGACTGACGTACCATTATACCATGAAGTACCGGAGGATCCTGCAAAAGAGACTTCCGGCTGAATTGCGTTATTTTTCCTTCGAGACTCTTATCCCGGTACATCGGAAGCGTATGCTGGTATAATGACGGCATGGCGGCGGAGAAAATTTTTCCCCGCCATCTCAAACAACGAGGAAAAGAGGTGCTGTTTCTCATGTCCAAACTTTCCATTTTCGGAGCCGGAAGCTGGGGCACCGCCTTGGCTCACGTTCTCTCTTCGAACGGACACGATATATGCCTCTGGTGCCGGCGTTCCCAGCAGGCCAGAGCCATTACCGCCACGGGGAAAAATCCGGATTACCTTTCGTCCGTCAACCTCTCTCCCCATATCATGGCCACCAGCAGCCTCGCGGAGGCCGCCATCTTCTCCCAGCGATGGATTCTCGCAGTGCCTTCCCAGGGAGTGCGTCATCTTCTGGAAGAGCTTAAACCCCTGGCCCCCCAAAACGTCAAACTCTGCAATCTCGCCAAGGGAGTCGAAATTTCCTCGGGGAAGCTGCTTAACGAGGTTTGCCACGAAGCTCTTCCCGGAGGAGTCTACAGCGTTCTTTCCGGCCCCAGCCACGCGGAAGAAGTGGTTCAGGGCCTTCCCACGGCGGTGAGCGTGGCCTCCACGCTCCTGGAAGAAGCCTTCGAATGGCAGGTTCTTATCGGCAAAGAAGCTTTCCGGATCTACACATCCCAGGACGTTACGGGAGTGGAAATCGGAGGAGCCATGAAAAATGTCATCGCCATCGCTGCGGGAGCGAGCTCGGGCATGAGTTTGGGAGATAACGCCAAGGCCACTCTCATCACCCGGGGGCTTGCGGAAATCCTGCGGCTCGGCATCGTTCTGGGGGGCAACCCTCTCACCTTCTCGGGTCTGGCGGGAGCGGGAGATCTCATGGTAACCTGTTACAGCGAACACTCCCGAAACTTCCGCCTCGGCAAGGCTATCGGAGAGGGAATGAAAGTGGAGGAGGCCCTGGCATCTCTAGGACAGGTGGCAGAGGGATACTATACCGCCAAGGCTCTCGAAAGCCATCGCCGCAGATACGGCGTGGAACTGCCCATATCCACCGGAGTTTACCGGGTTCTCTACGAAGGAGCTTCTCCTCATGAAGTATTGGAAGAGCTTCTCCTTCGGGAGCAAAAGCCGGAACTTTCTCCGGAGATGGTGCGAAAAATTCTCGAAAAGATCGCGAAACAGCTTCAGGCGACTCCGTAATTCCGGAGCTGCCTTTTTATTTTATCCATTTCAGGAGAAAGGATGATTTACATGCCCCAAAGAGCTGCAAAGTGGCACGGTTTTTTCTCGCGGCGGGGAATTTTTTTCCTCATTATGGTTATGACGATTCTCGGAACTTCGGGGGCATTTTTTTTCGGGGATGCTGCACACGCCGCAAACTACGTAGCCCTCTTTCCCTCTTCCGAAGGCCAGACTTGCGCCGATAACGGCTCCCGATTGGGAACGCTCCTCGAAGCTCACAATCTTTCCGCCCAAACCCGGGAAGTCTTTCCTCATCTCCAGGGAGCCCTGCTGGATCTCGAGGCTTCTCAAAAAGAGGCGCTCCTCCGGGAAATCCCCGGCACCGTCCTGATTTCCAGCGCCCGCACCTTCCGCCATTGCGCGGAGGAGGCGGAACCCTCCACAAAGAAAAGCGTCACCCCTTGGCACGTACTCTGGGCCAGCTATGCGGGGCTTACCGAGGGCATTTCTTCCTACGCATGGGACAGCGTGGTTATTGCGGTGATGGATACCGGAGTGAATCGTCACAGGGATTTTTCGGAAGCCCTCATTTACTGGAGCCTGGGCTATAACACTCTTACGGGAATTTCGGGAACCGAAGAAGCGGTATACGACGATCAAGGGCACGGCACCACCGTAACGGGGACCATCGTGGGCAGGGAGACCGGCATTACTCCCCAGGTGGGCATCATCCCCATCAAGTGTGCCGACTCTTCCGGGTACAGCAGCACCGAAGATCTTGCGAAAAGCGTGGACTATCTTCTCGGGCTTCTTTCAGGCCCCCTCGCCAATCGCCACCTCATATGCAACTTCAGCTTCGCCACCTCGGGAAACACTTTTTACCGGGATGAGGAGATGGAGATGTTCTTCAAAACCCTCTTCGACAGAATCTCCGCTGCGGGAGGGCTTTTCTTTGCCGCCGCAGGAAACGAAAACCAGAACGTAAATCAGCGCTACGTTTATCCTTCCCGAATTTCATCGCAAATATTTCTCGCCGTAGCGGGGACCACCGAAACGGGCCATCTTGCCACATCCTTCTCGAACTACGGCGATAGGACCATCGATATCGCCACTCCGGGGAACGCCATTGTCACCACCTTGAGAGATGGAGAAAGTCTGCAATCCGTAAACGGCACCTCCTTCGCCTCTCCTATCGCCGCAGCTACCGCCGCCGCTCTCTGGGCCCGCAACCGGGATCTCGTCAACTGGCAAGTGCGGAACGTCCTCTTGAACGCCGTGGATACGCCTCTCTGGACTGCCGGAAACAGCATGGCCCCCGCTGCAAGCGTGGCGGTAATTTCCGGAGGAGATATGGCACCGGAAAAACTGAGAGAGTCTTTTTTCGTAAACTCCACCAAGGGAATCGTTCCAAAAGCTCTGAATCTGGTGAATGATTCCGAGGAAAACAGTTTGGGAGGAGGATGCCACGTCGGGGCAACCGAAGCTCCGGCGCTGCTTCTCATGCTCCTTCCCCTCGCGGGGTTTTGTATCGCCAGGAAATTCTAAGAACATCTTTCTCGAAAAACTTTTGGAGACAACGTTTTTCATGGGGGAAAAACGCTAACGTTGTAGAATCGCGCAAGCATGCAAGGGCCAAAAAACAGGAACGGGAATAAGATAAACAGATAACAAGGGGGTTTTTTGCTATGGCGCACAAAAAAGGCATGTCTTTCAAGGTAAAAAGCGTTCTTGCCGCAGGCACCATCATGATACTGGTGCTCATTTCGGTGCAGTATATCAGCTATGTCACCGCCCGGGAAAACTTGGTCACCACCATCCAGGAGAGCGCTCTGGGAACCTGCGAACTTCTCTCCCAAGCCCTGGAAGTGGAGACCCAACACATCCTCTACGAGGCGAACATTCTCGCCAAATCCGCTCTTTCGGATTTCTCCAACGGAAACTTTATGCTCTCCACAAAAACGACCTCACTCGAGGGGAAAGAAGTTCCGTTGCTCTTCTTCTCCAGCAACGGCCTCAAAGCCATTACGGGAAACGACGAAATCCCCTCGGGCTGGGCTTCCCAATACGGGGGCAAGTTCGCCATTCTCCAACCCTTCGAGAACATGCTGCTTCCCGTGGCAGCCTCCACGGCATCCAACGGTATCGACGATTCGGAGATTCGCGTTTTCACCGAAAAAGACCCCGTCTACCAGGCTACCATGATCGAAAAAAAACCTTTCAGCACATTCTCCAAAAACTACGAAAATCCCTGCCAGATCCTCTTCACTCCCGTGATGGACACCAAAACGGACAGCGTAGCCATGGTTCTCATAAATGCCATCTCTCTGCGGGAAATTCTGGAACAGGCGGAATCTGCATCTCTTGGGGAGGGGGGATACGGTTTCGTCTTCGATCCCCAGGGAGTCATGATCTCTCACCCCGTGTTGGCTGCGGGAGCCGCCATTCCCACGGAAGCCCCGGAATTCTGGGAAGCCTATCAAAAAACCTCCCAAGGAAATACCGCCAAAGTTCTGCAGCTTTCCTACAGATTTGAAGGAGTGGAAAAATACGCCTTCGTGGTAAAGCTGGAAAAACTGCAGTGGTATGTGGGAGTCAGCGTTCCCGAGGATATGATCCTGACCCCCCTCAAAACCATGCGGCGCCGGACCCTTTTCGTCTCCATCCCCGGAGTGCTCCTGGGGCTTCTCCTTCTGGCCTTCGCCATATCCCGCCAGGTGGCTCCTCTCAAAAAGATCGAGCAGGTGGCGGGAGCTATTGCCAAGGGCAACCTGGGAACCCATATTTCCGGAGATACCGAGAGTAGAAACGAAATCCTCCGGGTCATGGGCGCCTTTCAGATTATCGGAAACTCCTACCGCGAGCTGGTTTCCAAAGTGCGCACCCTGAGCGGGCATCTGGAAAGAAGCAGTCGGGAACTCCTGGAGATCAACCAGAGGGTGGACAATGCGGTGGAAGCCTCTCGAAGCGCCAAAGAATCCATGAACTCCATGCTGGAAAACATCTCCTCCGCCACGGCTCAGACCAATGCAGGGGTGGAAGAGGTTTCCAGCGGAGCTCAGGACTCCGCCAGAAGTGCCTCGGATATCAGCGAACGCACTCTCAAGATTGCGGAAGATGTCAATAACGGAGGCCAGGCGGTTATCCGCATGGCGGATGATATGGAGGAACTTGGGAAAGCCAACGCTCGAGTGGTAGGAGCTATCGAAGAGCTTGCCACCTCCATGGAAGGCATCAAGGGCTTCGTAAAGACCATCACGGGCATTGCGGATCAGACCAACTTGTTAGCCCTCAATGCCGCCATCGAAGCGGCCCGGGCGGGCGAAGCGGGCCGGGGTTTCGCAGTGGTGGCGGAAGAAGTGCGCAAGCTTGCGGAAGAAAGCAACGAAGCTGCCCGAAATATCGCCCAGATTATCGAAGGCATTAACACGAAAGCCAAGACTGCAGTGACGGACACCAAAGAAACCGAAAGCATTCTCAAGGAAACCCTGGAAGAAACCCGTGCCACCTCCCAGGAGATCACCGGAGCGGTATCCCAGGTAAATGCCCTGAACGATGCCATTCAAACTATCGCCGCTGCAGCGGAGGAACAATCCGCAAGCAGCCAGGAGATCGCCAGCGCCATCGAGAATATCGTGGATCTTCTCCGGGAAGGAGAAGAAGTTTCCATGCACGTGGAAGAATCTTCCACTCAAGTATCGGAGGGCATGAAGGAACTCGGCACACTTCGGGAAGAACAGAGCGCTATCGTACGGGAGCTCGAAGAGCTTGCAGCCTCGTACCGTCTCGAGGAAAACGAAGGCTCCCGACTCTCTCTGAAGGAATAGTTCCCCAGGCACACAGGGGCAAACTTAAAAAGGAGGGCCTTTTCAGGCCCTCCTTTTTATTTCTTCCAGTATTTTCCGTCCCCCCGCATGAAAGGAGAGAACCTCCAATTCACACGGAGAAATTAGAAAAAAACCCTCCGGCATAAAGAAAGGCGGCTCCTTTCTCCAGGAACACCGATAAACCTCCAGAAGGACCCGGTTTACCGTGTAGGAATGACGCACCGAGCAAAGCCGTTCTTCCACCCTTACGGCAAAACCCTTCTCCCGGAAAAAATTTTCCAAGATCTTTCGGGACACCTCCTTTTTCCCGGGAACCTCCACCCCCGGGAACTCCCAGAGACCTCCCAAAATTTCCCCCTCGGGGCGGCGGCAAAGCAGATAGTTTCCACGAACATCCTGCAGCACCCCGACGATTACGATTCGCCGCACGGAAGCCTTTTTTTTCTCCTGCCGAGGGCGTAAAGGCACCACATGACGCAATCGGGCGAGACAGCGCTTTTCCAGAGGGCACCTTTCACACCCGGGTTTTACGGGAGTGCAGCAGAGAGCTCCGAACTCCATGAGAGCCTGGGTAATCTCCCGAGGGGCATACTCTTCCATGGCTTTTTCGATAAGAGAGGCAAGAGTTCGGCGAAATCCTTTTTCCTTGGGAGATCCTTCCCAATCGAGATAGCGAGCGAAAAAACGCTCCACGTTGGCATCTATGGCGGGAACCCGCCTATTCCAGGCGATGCTGGCAATGGCTCCGGCGGTATACTCTCCCACTCCGGGAAGCTGCAAAAGCTCTTCCGGGCTTTGAGGAAGCTCTCCCTTCCACCGCTCCAGGATCTTTTCCGCCGCCGCCTTGAGATTCCGGGCACGGCGATAGTATCCCAGGCCTTCCCAATACTTCAAAATCTCTTCTTCCGAGGCTTCCGCCACATCACGCAGAGAGGGAAAGCGCTGAATCCATCGCAAAAAATAGGAAACCCCCCGCTCCATCTGGGTTTGCTGCAACATAATCTCCGAAAGCCACACATGATACGGAAGATATTCCTTCCTCCAGGGAAGGGAACGGCCATGCTTCCGAAACCACGACACCAGCTCCTCCGCAAAGGGTGGAGGGAGAGGCGTCAAAAAATCGGGCATTTTCTCTCAGGAGTCATGCCTAAGCCCCGAGCAAAAAAACTTTTTTCCCGGATCTAGCACGTTTCACAGGAAGCGCATCCTCCCCCGGAGGGATATCCCCAGGTAGCGAGGAAATTCGGATTTTTCACGAAGGGCCGACCTACGCCGATAAGAGTGCAGCAGCCTCTTTCCAGAAGGGATTCCGCCTCCTCGAAAGAACGGATATTTCCCGTACAGAGAACGGGCACATTTCCCACTCTCTGCTGAATCGCCGCCGCATAGGGGGCCCAGGGAGCGCTGCGGGGAGCGTCGAAACCGCAGAAGTTACCGCTCACGCTAATCAGATCCACTCCGAGAGAGGCAAGTTCCTTCCCCGTCCAGAGGACATCCTCGAAGGTAAGTCCCCGGGGCTTTTCCGAAAGTTCGTCCGCCACGGCAAGACGCACCGAAAGCAGCGCCTCACCCAGCTCTTCCCGAAGGGCCGCCACGATATCCCGAAGAAGCCGGGAACGTCCCGCAATATCCCCTCCAAACTCATCCTTCCGGATATTCGTGAGGGGACTCAAAAACTGCCCCAGAAGAAAACCGTGGCAGGCATGGACCTCCACTCCCGCATATCCCGCCTGAATTCCCCGGCGGGCGGCCCGCACGAAGGCCTCTCGCATCTCTTCGCACTCCTCCCGGGTCATTTCCCGGGGGACCATCCCTTCCGCATTGCCGGGATGAGGTATCGCGGAAGGCGCGAGAGGAACGAAATTCCGGAGGAGCTCCGGATCTTTTACGGCGCTTCCCGCATGATTGATCTGCACCAGACCTGGAACGCCGGCATTCTGAAAGATCTTTCCCAGGGGCAGATGTTTTTCCACGAGTTCTTCCGCATGCAAACTGTACTGGCCTCGCCGAACATATCCGTCCTTACGCACCGCATGATGCTCCAGGGTCACCAGCCCTGCTCCGCTAGCGGCAAACTTGCGGTACATTTCAAGCCCTTTCTCCGTGGGCACCCCATCTTCATCGGCACTTCCCGAAGCCATGGGAGCTACCACCACACGATTCGAAAGAACCAATCCCCGCAATTCCAAAGGGGCCCAAAGCCGTTCCTTTACAAGCATCTTTTATTTCTCCTTTCGAAAAAACCGAAGGCTATACGTTAAACCGGATCTCTATCATATCTCCGTCCTGCACGAGGTACTCCTTGCCTTCCAGGCGGAGAAGCCCCTTTTCACGGCAGGCCCCGAGGGTCGCTCCGGCCTCGATAAAATCGTTGTAATGCACCACCTGGGCCCGGATGAATCCCCGGGCGAGATCGCTATGAATGGCTCCCGCGGCATCCACCGCGGTATCTCCCCGGGAAATGGTCCAGGATTTTACCTCGTCCTTACCGGTAGTGAAGAAGGAGATCAATCCCAAAAGCCCGTAAGCTCCGGCGATAAGGCGATCCCTGCCGGGTTCGGAAATCCCCAGATCCGCCATAAACTCCTGCTGCTCCTCCGGAGCGAGCTCCCCCATCTCCATCTCCATGCTTCCGTACACCCGCACCACCGGGAGGCCGTGCAGCTCCATGAGGGCGTGGAATTTTTCGTACTCCGGAATGGAAGCATTCTCTATCTGGGTTTCGTCGAGATTGAGCACCACCATTTCCGGCTTCCGGCTGAGAAATGCGAATCCCCGAACCATGCGATCCTCGGCATCGGAAAACTCCATCTCCCGAAGAGGGCGTTCCTCCATGAGGAAATCCTGGCATCGCGCAAGAAGCTCCAGCTCCTTCTCCTCTTCGGGAAGGCGCTTTTTTTTGGCCTCCAGCCTCTGCCGGCGATTTTCGATAACCCCAAGATCCCGGTACATGAGCTCCGTTTCCACGATCTGCCAATCCCGGGCCGGATCGATGCTGTCTTCCGGATGCAGCACATCGTCGTTGGCAAAACAGCGAATAACGTGAATGAGAGCATCCGCATCTCCCACGAAGGAAAGAAAGGCATTTCCCAATCCCGCCCCCTTGCTGGCATCCCGGGAAAGTCCCGCCAGATCCACGAATTCCATGGTAGCGGGAGAACTCTTCTTGGGTTCGAAGATTTCCGTAAGCCGATCATGCCGGGCATCGGGCACTGAAACCATGGCCTTGTTGGGATCCGTCTTTCCTCCCGCATAGGCCTTAACCTCCGCTCCCGCCCGGGTAATAACGTTGAAAATCGTGGATTTTCCCGAAAGGGGAAGTCCTACAATACCGCAATTTACCATAGCTTTTCTCTCCTCCGCATAGCGTTTTCTTATGCCGAAAATCCTTCCGGCTTCGATTCCTAAAGGCATAACATGCAAAAAAGGGGTCCCTAAAAATTCTTGACCCTTCGGGATTACGGGAAAAGCATACCACAAGGAGGAGAAGAAAAGTGATACGATAAAAGGAGCTCTTTTATCGGAATAAGACGGAATTATCTGATTTGATAGTAAATATCCGCACGACGTTGACAATTTCAGAATACATGATATGATTCCCGCAGGTTCAGGGAAGAAACTCTTTTCCCGAAGCGTGCAACGCTCTCCTTTGTAGGACAGCTTTTCCATAAAGGAACCCGCACCAACCAACACACACCGCTGAGGAGGACCGCAAGGTCCTCCTCATACTTTTTTGACCTCCCGAAAAAATCCCTCGGCATTTTTACGTTGCATAACCCCCACCGCACGGGTACACTACCTATAGAAGAACATGAAAAAATGTTTTTTCAACTTCAAAACGAGGGAGGGGAACTTCATGTCCCTGGAAGAAAAAGAACCCGTTATCCCCGAGGAAGAGCTCGAAAAAAACCCTGTCATCACAGGATTTGAAAAAATCGCTTCGGAGCTGCGAAAAGAGGGATATACCGTTCTTCTCTGCATTTCTCCCTACGATCCGGAAACGGGAGAATCCCCCCGCATCGCGGGAACCGTTACCTACCGGGGAACTTCGGATCATCCGGAAGACGTGGAATTCCGCACCATAGAACAAATAGGTTTGGCCACGGGAGTTATCGCCCCTGGAGGGAACGCCTGACATAGCAGCCCCTCTCCTTTTCCAACCGTCAAGATCGGCCCGGGAAAGGCTTTTTTGTGCTGCCCCGTTTTTCTTTCCACCAAATCGATACTGTCAATATATCTTTCATTCCATCTTAAAAGGAGAATTGATCTATGTGCCGTATGCTCCTCGCAAATCGGGAAGGCATTTTTCGCCTTTGTAAGACCCTGCAAGATCTTCCCGGAGCTTTTTCCCTGGAATCCTATCTCACGAACCTGGAACTCCGCGACGGAGGAGACGGAAATGGATATGCCCTCTTTCGAAACGGGGCTCTTCTGGAGCTGCACAAAGGAGTTGCTCTCTCCTGTGCGACAATTGCCTCGGCAATGCTTGAAAGGGAGTACGACTGGGTGCTCTTTCATTCCCGGGAAGCCAGCGAGGGCTCCGTGACTGACGCAAACTGCCATCCCTTTCACGTCCCCGGAACGCCGGATCTCATAGCGGCGGTCAACGGCAACGAGGCCTCTCTTTCGAGGCTCGCCAGGGCGGCGGGAAACATTACGGACAGCGAATTCATTCTCCGGGCCGTTTCCCGCATGAAATTACCCCTTTTTCCCGCTCTATGCACCTTTGAATCCAACTTCTTCGGCTTTTACGGAAGATATCCCTTTGTGAAAAAAGGGAACCGGGACATGCTCATCTGGAAAGAAAAAGAGGGAATCGTCTTTGCCAGCGATTTCCCCTTCGGCATGAGCAATCTCGTCAAACCCCCTCAAAACTATTGCTGGTGCAACGGAAAAGATGGCCTTCTCCCTCCGGAAAGCTCTCTTTCCGAAAAAGGAGCTTCCTAAAACAATGAATATCTTTCAGATCTTCCTTCTCTCGGTACTCCTTCTTTACGGAGGAGCCAATTTCTACGTGCTGCATCATCTTCGGCAAGCCTTTCCCCGCAGAAAAAATGTGTTCGCCCTTTTCTGGATTCTCGGAGCTTTGGCCTATCCCCTGGGAAGAATTCTCCGCTCCTTTTTTCCGGGGTCCCTGGTGTTTTTCCTGCTCTTCTGGGGAGCTCTCTTCCTGGCAGGGCTCATTTACGGCGTTTTCTGGGCCTTTCTCTGGGATCTTCTGAGCCTTTCAAAACGGATCTTCCGGGGAAGAAGAGAAAAAAATCCCCGAAAGGCCCGGGCTTTCTGGATACTCGCGGGAAGCGTCACGGCCCTGCTGCTTCTTTGGGGCTACCGAAATGCCGCCTTCCCCCGAATTGCCACCCTCTCCCTGGAAGCTCCCAGCCCCGGCATCGGCATCGGGGAGGAGCGCAACTACCGTATCGCCTTCCTTTCGGATATTCATGCGGGCAAAATCGTGGCAAAAAAACGCCTGAACACTATAAGAGAGCTTCTTTATACCGCAAGCCCGGACATGGTGATCCTGGGTGGGGACATCCTGGAAAACGCTCCCCGAATAGCCGATGCCATCGGATTTCCCCAAACCATGGAATCCATGAAGGCTCCTTTGGGACTTTACGGCATAACGGGCAACCACGAGTACTATGCGGGACTGGATATTCTTCTCCCCTATTTCGAAAAATGCGGCATCACCATGCTTCGGGACGAGGCGGTTCTCGTGGATAACGCCTTTCTTCTGCTGGGACGGAACGACCGCCGGGCAGCCCAGTTCGGAGATACCCGCAAAAACCCCGAAGAGATTCTCTCCGCCCTTCCGGAGGAATACCGGAACTATCCCCTGATTATCGCAAACCATACTCCCACCAGGGAAGATTTCCTTCAGGCCCTGGAGTGCGACGCTTTGCTCCAGCTTTCGGGGCACACCCATCATGGGCAGCTCTTTCCCTTCAACTTCATTACCGCTTCTCTCTTTCAGAAAAGCTGGGGACTCTTTACGGAGGGGAATACATCTCTCTACGTATCTTCCGGCGCGGGAACCTGGGGGCCTCCCATCCGCACCAACTCGGTGTCCGAAATCGTCCTGATAAGGCTGCGCCTTTATCCGCAGGAATTCTGAGGACAGCGAAGCCACGACGCTTTTTCCTCACGGGGATGAAAAAACTATGTGCTTCAGAAGACTTTTTGTATTACCATAGAAAGCATAGAAAGACCTTGCAGGCAGGAGGAGTGCATATGTTCTACTGGTTGACGAAAAACTTTTTCAAGATCCTCTTTATCATCTATAACCGTGCGGAAGTTAAGGGACTCGAGAACTGTTCCGTTCAAGGTCCCTGTATTCTCGCATCGAATCACGCAAGCCACCTGGACCCCCCTTTGGTGGGAGCCATGTTCCCCGGAAGGCTCACCTTCGTAGCCATCGACTATCTCTTTCGCATGCCCTTCATCGGTTTCTGCATCCGTCATCTGGGAGTCATTCCCATCACTCACGACAAGGCCAGTAGCGCGGTGGAGATGCTGAAACTCTCCCTGAAACTGCTTCAGGAGGGCAAAAAAGTGATTCTCTTTCCCGAGGGAACCCGATCCTGGGACGGCAAGCTCAAGGACTTCGAGGGAGGCGCGGCCATGCTGGCCCTCAAGACGGGAGCCCCCATTCTTCCCATTTTCGTGGAGGGAACCCATCGCTCCATGCCCCGGGGAAGCAGATTCCCCAAGCCCACCAAACTTAGGATCACCTTCGGATCCCTTCTTCCTCCGGAAGACCTTCCGGAGGATCTTTCCGGCAAGGCGAAACGGGAAGCGCTTCTCAAGAAGCTGGAGCAGCGAATTCGGGAGATGGGAGCGGAATAACGGGGCCGAACAAGGGGCCCCTCTCTCCGGAAGCAGAACCCGGAAAGGGAGGATGTGCGCAAAAAATCAGGAGGAAAGAGGCCTTCTTTCAGGGACCTTTCGAAGCAGGAGGATCCCCCCGATAAAAAAGAAAACCAGCACGGGAATGCCCGCCCGGACGGAACCGGTGATCTGGGTAAGCAGGCCGAAGAGAAAGGGCCCCGCCACGCCGGCGAACTTGCTGGACATATCGTAAAAACCGAAGAATTCCGCGGTCTTTTCCGGAGGAATGAGCCGGGAAAAAAGAGCCCGGGAAAGAGCCTGAGCTCCTCCCTGGAAGAGCCCCACGGAAACCGCCAGAAACGCAAAATGCCACGGGGTGTGTACGAAATAGACCCCCAAGGCGATGATCGCATATCCCACCAAAGTCAGAACGAGGCTTTTCTTTAGCCCCCGGGAGCGGGCGAGGGCTCCCCAGGCGAGAGTGCTGGGAATTCCCACGAACTGGGTGAGAATGAGGGCTGTCACGAGATAGAGGGGAGGCACGCCGATGGCGCTGCCGAAGAGAACCCCCATCTTCATGATGGTGCCGATACCGTCGTTATACAGCCAGAAGGCGAGAAGAAAACGCAGGGTTTCCGGTTTTTTCCGGATCTCCCTCAGGGTTTCCAAAGGCCGTTTCATGGCTTCGCCCAGAGATTCCACCCGCTCTCCCGGAGGCTCCGGCACGTTCCGAAAAAGAGGAAGCGAAAAAAGCCCCCACCAGAGGGCCACCGAAAGGAAGGAGAGCCGGAACCCCCAGGAGGGGAGCAGAAATACCATGAATCCGTTGCAAACCAGGAGCACCCCTCCCCCGAGATAACCGAAGGCGTACCCCGCCGAAGAGATGGCGGGAATTCTCCAGGGCGCCGCAAGCCGGGTAAGAAGCGAGTCGTAAAAAACGTTCGCCAAAGCGAATCCTCCGGAACCCAGTATCAGCAGAAGCAGCCCCGGCATCCACTGCCCCTCCCGAAGAAAGGCCATGGCTGCGGTAGCCCCTATTCCCAGGGCGGTCATCACTCCCAGGCCGAGCTTTCTTTTTCCCGAGGCATCCCCCAGGGCTCCCGCAAAGGGGCCTCCCAAAGCCGCCAGAAGCAACCCCAGGGCGGAGGCATATCCCCAGTAGGCGGTGGTACGGGAGACATCCATGCCGGCGCTCAGCACGTTCTGATAGAAAAGGGGATAGAGCACCACCATGATGGTGGTGGCAAAGGCGGAATTTCCCACATCGTAAAAAACCCACCCCCGAAGCCGGGGATGGGCAAGAATGGCACGCCACTTCATAGTTCGAAAGCTCCCGTTTCTTCCGCGCCGGGGAACACGCTACCGGCCCTCGCCGTCCGAAGGGGAGGATTCCTCCAGATCCAGATGCTCCGCAAGAAAAGCCTCCATGGCCCGGTAAAAGTCGAAGCGGTTTTCCTGGTTGGCGAAGCCGTGCCCCTCGTTATCCTTCACCATGTAGGGAACCTCCACTCCCTGCTTCCGCAGGGCCTCCACCATCTGATCCGACTCCGCCTTGTTCACCCGGGGATCGTTGGCCCCCTGGGCGATGAAGAGGGGAGCCTTGATCTTTTCGGCGTGGAAGACCGGAGAAATTTCCCGGAAGAGCTCCGCCTCGGTTTCGGGATTGCCGATGGTAATGTACATCTTCTGCCGCTCCAGCTCCCAATAGGGAGGAATGGATTCCAGAAGAGTAAAGAGGTTCGCCACTCCCACGTAATCCACGCCGCAGGCGTAGAGCTCCGGCTCCCTAATAAGCCCCATGAGGGTGGCATACCCTCCGTAGGACCCTCCGTAGATAGCGATACGCTCCGGATCCGCCATGCCTTCCTCGATAAGCCACCGGGTGCCGTCAGTAATGTCGTCCTGCTGTTTTTTCCCCCACTCCTTGAACCCTGCCATCCAGAAGGATTTACCGTATCCCGTGGAAATGCGGAAGTTCATCTGAAAGACCGCCACTCCCCGGTTGGCGAGAAACTGGGATTCCGGATCATATCCCCAGGTTTCCCGGGCCTCGGGGCCTCCGTGAGGATTCACCACCACGGGAAGATTTTTTGGCTCCACGCCCTTGGGAAGGGTGAGATAGCCGTGAATGGTAAGACCGTCCCGGCTTGTATAGGTTACGGGGCGACGTTCCGCCATGTATTCCTCTTTGATCCAGGGATAGAGATCCGCCAGAAGAATAAACTCTTCGGGCTTGTCGAGATCGTGATAGTAGAGTCTTCCGGGCATGCGGTCGCTCCCTGCGGCGATAATCATCCTCCGCTCGTCCAGGCTGGTGTCGGAAATACCTACGGAATAGCCGGGAAACCGCTTTTGCAGCTTTTCAAAAAACCTTTCCGCCTCTTCGTCGAAAAAGTGCCGGTGCCGCTTATCGCTGTAATAGGAAACCCCCAAAAGCTCTTTTCTGGCATCGGACCAGAGAATGCTCTCCAGATCCACCTCGGGGTGTTCGTAGAGCATCTCCCCGAGCTCCCGCTTCTTGGGATCGAAGGTATGAAGCGCCAGGGTATCCCGGCTCTGGTTGGAAAAAACGTAGAGATCCCGGTTATCCGGCGTAAATCCCACGGGAAGAACCTTCTCGGTGAAATCCGTGGTAATGATGGTCTCGAAGGGCTGAGATTCCTCATCCCGATAAAGCACGCTCCGCTCCAGTCCCTCCTTGGCGTAGGCGATGCGCACCTTGCCGTCGTGATCCGTTCCCCATCCCGCGATGGTGCCGGGGTTCTCCTCCACCAGCACGAGCTCTCCCGTAGAGACGTTCATGCGGTAGACATCGAAGAAACGCCGATCCCGCCGGTTCATCACCATGAGCACGTGTTCCGGATCATCCTTGAGAATATCCAGAATCCCCGTGCGCACCCCCTCGAAGGGAGTAAGTTCCTTGAAATTGGAGCCATCCCGGTTCACTCCGAAGATATGATAGTTCTCGTCTCCTCCGGTATCCTGCATATAGAGAAGCCGTTCGTCGTTGGCCCAGGTGTAGCTGCGGATATCCCGCTCCTCCACCGAGGTGATCCGCACCGGTTCCTCCAAGCTTTCCAAAGCCTGCACGTAGATATTGAGCCGATCTTTCCAGGGCTGCAGAAAGGCATAATACTTTCCGTCGAAGGAGATCTGGAACCCCGCCTTTTCGGGAAGCCGAAAGAAGTCCTCCAGGGGAATCCGGGGAGGACGCCGATCCTCCGCCCGGGCCATACCGCACAAGCCTGATCCCAGAACCAGGAGAACCGCCGTTACAACCGCAAACCACAAAATCATAGATTTCGCTCCTTTATTATGCATGAGATATGAAACACCTCCATACTTCCGATACAATGATCCTGCCTTTGGACGAACCGGCAGAAAGGGAATTTCTCGGGAAGAAAAACCCCGGGAGCTTTCAGAATAACGGCATCCTCCAAAAACTGCAACCCGGGTTTTACGCATTTACGAGGAAAGCAAAACCTCCCCGAGGCCTTTGGTGGTATTCTTTCCTTGAAGAAAAAATCGGGATTCCCCAAAGGAGGCAGCTCTCATGAGAAAACGAAAGAAACCTGACGCTCGATTTTCTTTTTTTGCACCTTCCGAGAGCCTTTTGCTTTTATGCTTGGCGGGGCTTATGGCCCTTACGGTTTTTACCGCCGTTTTCCCGGGAGGGCTCCTCCCTCGGGCGGAGGGGACAGTTCTTTTTACGGGCTCTGACGAAGGGCACTACCCCACTCTTGAGGAGGCCCTTCATGCCGCCGCTTCGGGGGATAGTATCCTCCTTGCCGAAGGAGTCTATACCTGTGCTTCGGGATACATCATAGAAAAAAATCTCACCCTCCAGGGACCTTCCGAAGGAGAGGGAATTCTCCAAACCTCGAAAACTCCGGGAGGCGTCTCCCACGCCTCGGTACTTACCGTCGGGGAAGGCCTCCGGGTTACCCTGAACGACCTGTTTATCCGACATGGAAGCAATCGCAACGGCGGAGGGATCTATCTCGGCAGAGAAAGCTCTCTCATCATGAAAAACTGCACCGTCATGAAAAACACCGCCCTCTACTCCGGAGGAGGGATTTTTGCCCGGGAGAGGAATACCTTGGAAATAACTAACTGCACCATCGCACATAATACCGCCTGGAACGGTATCGACACCAACCCATGCGGCGGAGGAATCGCCGCTTTCGAGAGCGCCCTCCGCATGACCAACTGCACCGTCTACGGCAATGCCGGGGCCTTCGGAGGAGGCATCTACAGCCAGGCCTACGACACGGGGGATCTCCTTCTGCAAAACTGCACCTTCCACGCCAACGAAGCGGAAACACTGGGGAGAAGCCTTTGTCATCACGACAACTATCGGGGAGCCGGGTTCGTGACAAACAGCATCTTCTGGGGAACCGGCAAAGGAGAAATATACGCCCCCACCCCCCTTACCATCACCTGTTCCGTTACAGATCTTCAGGGAGAGAGAAACACTTCGGAAAATCCCCGCCTCGGAGCTCTGGAAAATAACGGAGGCCCCACGTCGACATGCGCCCTCGGTGCGGGAAGTTCCGCTCTGGATGCGGGATTGAGCGTGGGAGCACATACCTTCGGGAAAAGAATTCTCACCATCCCGGAAAGAGATCAGCGGGGAGTACCCAGGCCCCAATTCGACGGCGTGGATATGGGGGCCCTGGAGATGATCTCCCGCACCGCCGCCTCCTCCGCGGAAACCGGAAGTACCGTGCATTTTTCGAAAGATACGGCGGAATCCCTCGGAGAAGAGCCAATCGTCATGGAGAGGAGCGAGAAAGAAAACCCCGGGCCATAAGCGGCCCCCGCATTCCTTGCGAGAATGCGGGGGGCTTTTCTTCATCTGAAGTCTTTGAAATTAGGTTGTCACCACGAAGCGAATTCCCGGATTCGACGGAGTCCTTCCCGGAGGTTCTCCTCCGATGTGGCGTAGCAGAACCGGAGATATTGCTCCTTTTCTCCGGGATAGGGAGCGCCGAAGCAGCTCCGACTGAGCACCGCCACCCCCGCCTCTTCTAGAAGCTTATGCTGCAAAGCTTCCGCAGTAGCACAATTTTTCCTTTCGCAGAGCTCCGTCACGTTGGCGTATACGTAAAAAGCTCCCTTGGGAAGAGAACAGCGGATTCCCGGTATTGCCTGAAGTCCTTCCGTGAGAAGCCGGCGCCTTTTTTCGTAGGATTTCATCATGTGTTCCACGTAGTCCCGGGGCCCCTCCAACGCGGCGATTCCCGCCTCCTGAGTAAAGGCGGCGGTACAGGACACGCTGTTGATGATAAGCCGGGAGAAGGGAGATACCAGCTTTTGGGGGACCACTGCCAACCCCAGGCGCCATCCCGTCATGGCCCAGGTTTTGGAGAAGCCCTCCACGAGAATCGTCCGATCCCGCACATCCTCCAGGGAAAAATAGCTCTGGTATTCCCCTTCGTACACCATGGCGCTGTAGACCTCGTCCGAAAGAACCCAGATATCCCGCTCCCGGGAAATTCGGGCCGCCGCCTCCAGGGCTTCTCTTTCCAGGACCCCTCCGGTGGGATTGTGAGGAGAGTTGAGAATGATCATCTTCGTTTTCGGCGACACCAACTCCTCCATTTCCCGGGGAGAAAAGGAAAAATCGAGCTCTTCCCGGAGAGGAAGCCGCACGGGCACTCCTCCGGCATAGCGAACCAGGGATTCGTAGGTGGGAAATCCCGGGCTCGGCAGAAGCACTTCGTCCCCTTCATCCACACAGGTGAGAATGGAATAAAAGAGAAGGGGCTTCACGCCGGGAGCGGCAATAACACAATCCGGAGAAACCTCCACCTTCCGGGTTCGAGAGATGTAGCGGGCTGCGGCCTCCCGGAAACGCCTCGTTCCCGCGGAAGGAGTATAGTGGGTGGCCCCCTGCCTGAGAGCCTGGCATGCGGCCTCTTTTATCCGGTCCTCCGTATCGAAATCGGGCTCTCCGATGGCGAAACTGATGATGTGTTTCCCCTGGGCCTGCAGAGCCTCCACCCGGGAAAGCACTTCGAAGGCCCCTTCACCGGCAAGTTGTTCCACTCGCGTCGCAATCTTCACGAAACATATCTCCTTTCGCCGCAGTTCTTACCGTCTATGAAGCCGGGACGCCGCCAGAAAGGAGAGTCCCTTTCGGGTAAGGGCTTCGGCGGTACGGTTTACCGCCACATGCTTGAGCAAAAAGTTATCCAGGAGCAGGGGCATGGCGCCGGAGCTCTCCACTTCCTCCTTATCCCGGAAGTAATCGAGGATACTGGAGGAATGCTCCAGCCCGGATTCCTCCTGGGGATCTCCTCCTTCATGCTTGGCGGAGATGTTGGGCACTTCCCGAGCCACCTCCAGAAGCTGATCCCGCCGCAGATAAGGCTGCCGTACGATGCTCGTGTAGGTTTCCGTAATGTGGTGCTCGATGCGGACCTGGTTCTCCAAACCGAGATCCCGCCGGATCTGGCCGATGATTTTGAGGTTTTTCGTATCGATGGAATTGGAGATGTTGAATCCCTCCAACGACACGGAACCGTCCTCCCGGGCGAAGAGCTTGGCCATCATGAGGGTCCAGAATACGGAATAGGGATTATCGTTTCCCATGAAGACGGAGATCTTGAACTTGATATCCACTCCCAGGCGGTAGAGCATGTAGGCCAGAAGCACCGTACCGGGGTTGATGTTCAGCACCTGACTGATGCCATAGTTGGTGTAGTAGTAAAGGTACTCGTCCACCCAGTTGAGGGCGTGATCGTTAGGTTCTCCGATGCCTCCGAAGTACCCCGTGATCGTTTCGGGCCCCCCGAGATGCACGTTGGAACCGTCGGTTCCTTTGGTATCCAGGGTTTCCACGTAGCTCGCCCCGATAATCCGCATGGCCGCCGCCACCGCCAGGATATCCCCCTGATCCTTTTCCTGCTCCTTCATTTTCCGAACCCGGATATACCGCCCCGCCAAGAGTTCCCCCTTGTCAATGGCCCGTTCCGCCTGTCGGATGAGCCAGGGGAAATACTGGAGGGCACTTATTTCCAGGGTAACTGCGCAAGTCTCATCGAAACTCAGGGGTTGCGGTTCCTCTCCGAAAACCCGGGCACGGTATTCGGAAAGAGAGATAAAAGCTCCCTTGTCGCGCTGCTCTTCGAGCCAACGCAAATCCTTGAGGTAGGGAGAGCCCATTTTCTCCAGCCGATAGAGAAGGGAATCCAGGGACCCCGCTTCTCGAGCTTTTCGATTGATAGCCTCGGGAGAGCCGTACTTGCCCACGATACGGGAAAGTTTTTCCGTCAGAGGATTCTCTCTGCATACGAGATAATCGTTGATCTCCTGAAACACCTGGGGATTCATGCGCAGTTTTTCCCTGTTCATATACAAAAAACCTCCTTCAAGATGATGAAACGCATAAAAAAAGGCCAGGATCCTCTTTTGAAGGACCCTGGCCCGAAGTTACCCATAGCGCCGCTAAACGCCGGTCCCTTCAGGAGGGCCGCCGCACATAGCCATGGTAAGTTCGAAAACTACTGGCGAAAAAACCTGAACATTTTTTCTCATGGGAGCTCCTCCTTCTCGGGAATTTTTACGCCGGAACGTTAAAAACAAGCTTGCGGCGGATTATACAGAATTTCCCATAAAGCTGTCAAGATAAAAACGGAGTTTATGCTGGGATTGTTTACAAAAGCAGGGCTTTCCTTCACTACAAAATCACGAAAAACCTTTTGCCTCTCTCGTTTTCCTGCGCAATCTCCGGGCAGGAAGGTTGCATTCTTTTTCCGAAACGGGCTATTTCATTTGAGCGATCTCTTCCTCTACTTCCTTCGCTCCTTCATCGTAAAAGCCCTTTTCATCAGGATCAAGTTCGTGGAGAAGTCTCAAAAATTCTCCCGCATGAACCCGTTCCTCGTCGGCGATGTCCTTGAGCACTTCGATGGCAAGCTTGTTGTCCGTGGATTCCGCAAGCTGCATATAAAGCTGAATCGCCTCGTACTCCGCAGCCACCATAAAGCGGATCGCCCGAATAAGTTCTTCCTCCGTCAGTTTCCTGTCTTTAGCCATTCCCGAAAAGGGATTCCCAAATTCTGGCATAATCATTCTCCTTCCGCAATTTTTCTTTGAGCCTTTATCTGAAATTCCGAAATAAAGAAGAGTTGACAACTCTCCTTCGGAATTACCCCAAAGATCCTAAACCAGGATAATAGCAAAAAGGCATTAGAGCAAGCTTGAAATAAGCTCTATCGGGGCAAAGGCATGGAATTCATGAAAATTTTGTCATGGTTCGACCAAGAGCAGAACATTCCGGCTTCTCCCCGGATCAATGCATATACCAGCCTCCATTGACGAAGATGGTCTGCCCCGTCATATAGCTTCCCCGAAATACGAGAAAATCCATGCAGTCCGCCACATCTTCGGGAGTGCCCAGGCGATCCAGGGGAATGGCCCGAAGCATTTCCCGGAGGGGTTCCTCTTCCCGAAGACGATAGCGGGTCATCACCTCGTCGGTGTTGATGATCCCCAGCCCCACGCAGTTCACCCGAATCCGGGGAGCCAGCTCCAGGGCCATATCTTTTGTGAGATTTACCACTCCCGCCTTGGCACTGCAGTAGTTGGCACCGTTTTTACGGCCATGAAAAGCGGTACCCGAGGCCACCGACAGAATGCACCCCCGGGATCCTTCGTACCGCCGGGCATACTCCCGGGAGCATAGAAAAACGCTCTTCAATACCGCATGGTGCACCGCATCCCACTGCTCTTCGGACATCTCCGTAAAAGCACCGTCCAAATTGCGCCCCGCATTGTTGATAAGCACGTCCACCCCGCCGAAACGTTCTTCGGCGGCATCGAAAAGCCCCCTTACCCCCGATTCGGTTCCCACATCCCCCTGAACCGGGAGAATCCGAGCCTGGGGATACTCCTGCCGCACCTTTTCGCATACTCCCCGGGCCTCTTCGAGGGAGCTGCGATAGTTAAGCACCACCGGACATTCTCTAAGGGCAAAATGCCGCACCAAAGCCGCTCCGATTCCCCGGGAAGATCCGGTAACCAACACCACGGGTCTTTCCGCACTGTTCTCTCTTTTTCCAAAAGCCATAAATTTATCGGGCCTCCTTAGTCTGATTATTTTCCCGTAAATTTTCATTAAAACGCGGGGGGTGCCCCGCAAAACATTCCGTCATTCCTTGCCGAAGTCGGGTCCGTAGAGTTCCACACGATTTTTACCCGAAGTTTTGGCACGATAAAGAGCCATATCCGCCTCCTGCTCGAGAGATCCCAGCCCCTGGTGATATTCCCGAAATTCCACCACTCCGAAGCTAGCGGTAACCACCGGCACAGGAGGATAATCCTCGGCAGCCACAATATTGCGGAGCCTTTCCGGCAAAGTTTTTTCCCGCTCTTCCGGTAAAAGGGGAAACAACCATTTCCCTTTTCCCGATTCCGTGGAAAACCCCATCACATC
>DAIPKP010000234.1:0-1595 GCA_036769705.1 Synergistaceae bacterium | reverse complement strand
CGCACCTCCAAAGATGCGGTGATCCGCCGGGGGGCCTACACCTGGTTCAACCGCCTCTGCGCCCTCCGCTTTATGGATGTGCAGCAGTACACCCCTCTGGGGGTGGTCTCCCCGAGAGAAAACTTCACCCTCCCGGAGCTGCTCCAGCAGGCCAAGGGAGGGCAGATCCCCGAAGAATTCACTCCCCACGTGAAGCTTCCCCGGATCAGGGACATTCTTGCAGGCAAAATCCCCTCTCCCAACCCCCAGCAGGAGGCCTACCGGATGCTCCTTCACGGGGCCTGCCTCTACTACGCCGGGCTCTTTCCCCGCATGTTTCACGATACCCGGGACTACCTCTTTCTCTTCATGCCCCGGGATCTGGTGAGCGAAAAATCCGTGCTGGCAGAGATCCGACAGGCGCTTACTCCCGAGAACTGCCGCAACGTGGAAGTGCTGGGGTGGCTCTACCAGTTCTACATCGCCGAGAGAAAAGACCAGGTCTACGCAGGGTTTCGGAAGAATAAAAAAGCAGCCCCCGAAGACATCCCCCCCGCCACCCAGCTCTTCACCCCCCACTGGATCGTGCGCTATCTGGTGGAAAACTCTCTGGGGCGTCTCTGGATGCAGAATCGTCCGGATTCAAAGCTGATCACAAAAATGGACTACTGGGTGAGTAATAGTGGGAAGTGGGAAGTGGGAAGTGGGAAGTTAGAAGCAAAGGCAGAAGCGAGTGGGGAGGGTAAGCACTGTGGCTGTGCGCAATTACCGGGAGCTGATTGTTTGGCAAAAAGCCATGGAATTGGTGGAATTGGTGTATCAGATAACCAAGAGTTTTCCGAAAGAGGAGCTTTACGGGCTAACCAATCAAGTGAGGCGGGCGGTGGTTTCAATTCCTTCCAACATTGCGGAGGGCCAGTCTCGCCGGTCAACGGCGGAGTTCAAGAATTTTCTCTCCATAGCTCAGGGGTCAAGGGCGGAAGTGGAGACTCAAATTATGATTGCTCAGCGGCTGCATTACATATCACAGCAGCAAATGGATCAGATTCTGGCGTTGTCCGAGGAAATCAAGCGGATGATTTACTCATTGAGGGCAAAACTGGACTGACTTCCCACTCTCCACTTCTCACTTCCTGCTTGAGGGTTTCTTCCCCCGAGGAGATTCGTCTCTGTGATCCCGCCTGCGGCTCCGGGCACATGCTCACCCATGCCTTTGATCTGCTCTATGCCATCTACGAAGAGCAGGGATACCAGCCCAGCCGGATTCCCTCCCTTATTCTGGAGCATAACCTCTACGGCATGGAGATCGACGAGCGGGCGGGGGCTCTCGCCTCCTTCGCCCTGATGATGAAGGCCCGGGAAAGGGATCCCCGGTTCTTCTCCCGGGGGGTAAAGCCCCATATCTGCGTCTACCAGAACGATTCCCTCTCTTCCGAAGAGGTGGAGCCCCTGAAGTGGTTCCCCCGGAAGAAGGAGGAGCGCAGCAGAGTGGAGCACGACCTCGCCCTTCTCAAAGAGGCCCGGCACTACGGCTCTCTTCTCCGCCCCGGGCTCTCTCTTGCCGAGGCGGAGCAGCTTCTGGAGAAGATCCGGGAGGAGGAGTCCTCCGGGGGAGA
>DAIPKP010000233.1:0-1603 GCA_036769705.1 Synergistaceae bacterium | reverse complement strand
ACGCCAGGAGGTCCGCCTTGCTTACCAGCTCCCAGGGAGCGTGCATGGAGAGAAGGCAGGGACCCATATCCAGCACGTCCATTCCAAGGTGCGCCAGGTATTTGGCGATGGTTCCGCCTCCTCCTTTATCTACTTTGCCCAGGCTTGCCACCTGCCAGGGAACCTCGTCATGGTCGAGACGTTCCAGGATTTTGGCGAGAAATTCTCCCCGGGCCTCGCTTCCCATATACTTTCCCCGACTTCCAGAGCCCTTAAGGAAGGCGATGCCGTCTCCCGCCACGGGAAGTTGCCGGGGATCGTAGGCATCTTTATAAAGGGGGTTCACTCCCGCATCCACGTCGGCGCTCAGCGCTTCTGCGGCGGCGAAACTTTTTCGCAGGGCTCCGTAGGAGGGAGCGGGAAGTCCGGTTTTTTCGAAAAGATCCGAGAGAAAAATATCCAGCAGAGGAGCCTGAGCTCCCGCTACGCCATCACTTCCGATCTCCTCCTTATCCACTCCCAGGAAAACTGCGGTATATTCCGGAGTGCCCAGAGAGGTGAAGGCCTGCCAGCTCAGCCACGTGCATATCCGATCGTCCAGGCCGTAGCTGGTGAGCAGGGAGCCGTCAAGCCCCGCACTTCGGGCGGCACCTGCGGGAACGAGGCAGAGATCTGCGGAGATAAGAGCTTTCTCGGAAATGCCCCACTTCGTTTCGAGAAGCTGAAGAATCTGGGTTTTCACGTGATCCTTCTCTTCTCCGAGAAGCGGGCGATGTCCCGCAATGGCATCGAGGTTTTCTCCGAGGATGGTTTCCGAGGCTTTGCGCTTTTCCATATCCCTATCCAGGTGAGGCTCGATATCCGGAATGATAATGACCGGATCCTCCGGGGCTTCTCCTATAGCGAGGCGGAGCGTTTGCCCGCCTTTGAGATGTACCTCCCCGTGAAGAGCCAGGGGAATGTTGGTCCACTGGTATTTCTTTATTCCTCCATAGTAATGGCAGTCGAAAAGCGCAAGCCCCGAATCTTCGTAAAGGGGTTGCACCTTCAGGTCGATCCGGGGAGCATCCAGGTGGGATCCCACGAGGCGGAACCCCTCCGAAAGAGGGCGCGTTCCTATTTTAGCAGCGAGGAAAGCCCTGTTTTTCCAAGGCATGAAAAGAACGTCTCCGGGTTTGGCGGGAGAATCTCCCTCCAGGGGAGAGCCGATTTCGCCGGCCTTTTCCAAAAGCCAAAGGACTGCCTCTCTCTCGGTTTTACAGGCGCTCATGAAAATTCCCAGTTCGGAAGCACAGCTTTCCAAGCGAGCATCCTCGGCATAGCGTGTCCACGCCTTGTGCCGGGAATTGGAATTTTGTTTTTCCTTTTCGTCATTCTGTTTTTTCGGAGAATCCACGTAAAAAACCTCCTCGGTGAGAGATAAAGAAGAATCTTTTTTGTTTTCCTCTCTCCATTGTAGCAAAGAGAATAAAAAAATTCCTCTTTTCCATAAAAAATGGAGCAGAGGAAAATCTTTCAAAAACTTTAGCGTAGCGTTTTTGCGATGGCGCTTTCAATCAAGGGTTTCTCAAAAAACGTTTTTTCCCAGAACGGTGCCCTTGGAAATGCAGGAGGCACTGCTGAA
>DAIPKP010000232.1:0-1606 GCA_036769705.1 Synergistaceae bacterium | reverse complement strand
CACGTGCGGAAGCTGGAGGCCTTTCTGGAGGGGCAGAAATAAAAGAGCTCCTCTTTGCACAGAGCTGGAAAAAGGTGAAGGAGAAAAAATGCAAGATCCCGTGGGCTCAGCCAAAAGGCGAAAAACATTCCGAAAGATCTAAAAACATCTCGTTTTCGTGGTATTATGCTCCGAAATGCAATTACAAGAACTTCGAAGAATTTCTTGCATTGAAAAGGTCTTTTTTATAAGAAACGCAGGAAATAGGATCGGAAAAAGAATTTCTTCGGAGTTCTCATCGGAGGTTTGCGCACAATGTACAAACGCAACAGGCCCCATATCTTCATAACCAGTCTTCTCATTATTCTGGGTTTCGGAGTGACCAGCATCGTAAGCTATATGGTTTCTCTCTCCACGCTACGCCGTCAGATCGAAAGGCATGCTCTGCCCCTCACAAGCGATACCATCTACTCCGAGGTGCAGCGGGATCTTCTTCGACCTATTTTCATCTCCTCTCTTATGGCTCGGGATACCTTCTTCCGAGACTGGGTACTTCGGGGGGAGCATAACCTGGAGGAGATCACCCGCTATCTCAAGGAAATTCAGAGCCAGTACGGTACGGAAGCCAGTTTTTTCGTCTCCCAGAAAAGCTCGAAATACTACTATCCCGGGGGGATTCTCAAGAGCGTATCTCCCCGGGAGCCCCGGGATGTCTGGTACTATCGATTGCAGAAAATTTCCGAGGATTACGAGGTGAACCTTGATGTGGATATGGCGCATCGGGATGCTCTTACCATTTTCATCAACTACAAGGTCTTCGATTATAAGGATAATTTCATGGGAGCCACCGGAGTGGGCCTGGGGGTAAGCGCCGTAACGAATACCATCGCGGACTATCGCAAGCGATACAACCGGAACATCTGTTTTTTCGACCTCCAGGGAAATATCACTTTAGGGGGGCCCGATTTTCTGAAGCGGGATAAAAATATCCGAAACATTCCCGGGCTGGGAGAACTTTTTGAAGCCATCACCGCCCGGGAATCGGGCACCTTTCAATATGACTATGACGGAGACGTGTATCACGTAAATATTCGATTCATTCCCGAATTCAACTGGTATCTCCTGGTGGAACAGGGAGAGGCGGAGGCGAAGCGGGATATTTTTGTCACGTTGCTTCTGAACCTCGGTATATGCGGCATCCTGGCGGTGTTGGTGATTCTTTCCATGCGGGCCCTGGTGGAACGATACGAGAAACAACTGGAAACCATGGCTATCACGGACAAACTTACGGGAATCTATAACCGCCATGCCTTCCAGATTTTCTTTACCCAGGCCTTGGCGGAGTATGAGAGAACTCGGACGCCCTTTTCCCTCGTTCTGATGGACCTGGATGATTTCAAAAAAATAAACGATACCTACGGGCATCTTCAGGGAGACCGGGTTTTGCGGGATGTGGCCGGAGTTTTTCAGAAGAATTTGCGGGGTATGGATCTTGTAAGCCGTTGGGGAGGCGAAGAGTTTATGGTACTTCTCAAGGCATGTCCTCGGGAATTTGCCTTCGAGCGGGGAGAGAGCGTAAGGAAACAGGTGGAAAATCTTTCCTGGACGCCGGAGAAGGGAAAGAAAT
>DAIPKP010000007.1:0-41907 GCA_036769705.1 Synergistaceae bacterium | reverse complement strand
AGGGTCCGTGAAGGATCGAGTGTATAAAGTTCTTGTAGTGGATGATTCTGCGTTTATGCGTAAAGTTATCGGAGATATGGTGAATCGTTGCCCCAGACTCTCCCTTGCGGGAACTGCGAGAGATGGAGAGGATGCGCTGAAAAAGGTAATTGAATACGCTCCTCATGTGATTACCCTCGATGTGGAAATGCCTAAAAAGGACGGGCTCGCAGTTCTTGAAGAATTGATGCGTCAAAGGCCTACGCCGGTGGTTATGGTAAGTAGCCAAACCTCTAAAGGAGCGGAAATCACCGTTCGTGCTTTAAGCATGGGGGCGGCGGACTTTGTTCTGAAACCTTCAGGATCCATCTCCCTGGATATGGACAAAGTCGAAGAAGAACTGGTCTCTAAAGTTATTGCGGCGGCTCAAATCGATATGTCTCACCTTTCTCGGATCGATCAAAGAAAGATGGGGCATCCCAAAGTTGTGGAAAAGCCCTCGAGAGAAAAACTACCGCTGCCGAGGGAGCCTTTTCGGGGGGGGCTTAAGAAGCCGGAAGTGGTGGCTATCGCTTCCTCCACTGGAGGGCCTCGGGCGCTTCAGGGTGTATTGCCCCTTCTCCCCCGGGATTTTCCGGTACCTATCGTGGTGGTGCAGCACATGCCCCAGGGGTTTACCGCTTCCCTCGCAAGACGTATGAATGATCTTTCCGCCATCTCCGTTATCGAAGCGGAAGAGGGGATGACCCTTCGGAAAGGGGTTGCCGTTATCGCTCAAGGAGGTTCACATCTTCTTCTGCAGGAAAGGAACGGTCTGGTACAATGTTCCTTGTCCGATAGCCCACCGGTGAATTCCGTACGCCCTGCGGCGGATTTGCTTTTCGAGAGTGTAGCTCGTATTTTTGGAGGGGCTGCCATAGGTGTTATTCTTACCGGTATGGGAAAAGATGGTACTGAAGGTGCAAGGCTTCTTTATGAAAAGGGAGCTACCGTCATTGGAGAGTCTCCGGAGACGTGTGTTATTTATGGAATGCCGAAAATTGCCTGGGAATCGGGATATGTGCATAAGCAAATCCCCCTGGACGATATGGCGGATACGCTGAATTCTCTTGTACGAAATCGATAAACAGGCCAGGAGGGCATGAGGGGGCGAATTAAGTATGACAAGTATGGATATGAGCCAATATATAGGAGCTTTTCTTGATGAAGCGACGGAACAGCTCCAAAATTTGAATGATTTGTTGCTTTCCCTGGAAAATGATCCTCAAAATGAGGAGATTGTGACGGAAATTTTCCGTATTGCCCATACTCTTAAGGGTATGTCTGCTACTATGGGTTTTGAAAAAATCGCGCATTTAACCCATGCCATGGAAGATATGTTTGATTTGGTGCGTAAACGGGAGATAGATCTTCAGGAGGAGGATGTGACCCTTCTTTTTGGTTGCCTCGATCGTCTTACCGCAGGCGTGGAAAGCATTCGGGAAGGTGAAGGAGAGGCGAAGCTCGACATCGATTCTCTTGCGGAGAAAATTCATAATCGGATTTCCGGAGCTCCTCAAGAAGAAGAGCTGCAGGATGCGGAAGAAAATGCTCAAATTCCGTTGACGAGCCAGGAAAAAGAATGGGTTCATAAAGCTCATTCCCAAGGGCTTGAAATGTATAAAATTGTGGTTTTCCTGGAGAATTCCTGTCTTTTGAAAGCTGCGCGGGCGTATATGGCTCTTTCCCGAGCGGGGGATTTAGGGGATGTCATCAAAACGGTACCTTCCGTGGAAGAGCTTGAACAGGAATCTTTTAAGGATGGTTTTGTCCTTTATCTTGCCACTATCGCTTCGGAAAGTGAAATCCAGGAAACTCTGGAGCGGATCAGCGAAGTGAAGAAGGTTACCGTAGAGCTTATCTCCGATCTTGATTTGGAAGAGGATACTTCTTCTGCCGAAGAGAAAACACTGGAAGAGGACCTCGAACACTCCATGGATCTTGAGGAAGAAGATTCTCTTGAGGAGTTTAAGAAAAAGGCCCCCAAAAAAGATCTTTCCGGAGGCGGCAAAGCACCTTCTTCGGATTCTCCGAAACGTTCTGCCCCGACAGGAGGAAGAACCGTTCGCGTGGATCTTGGCCGCCTTGATAAACTCATGAACCTGGTGGGAGAACTTGTTATCGGAAGAGCCCGGATTGAACGCCTCGCCATGGAGGCTAAACTCAAGGATTTTGACGAACCCCTCTCGCAGCTTGGGCGTATTTCCGGAGAAATTCAGGAACTTGTTACCAAACTCAGGATGGTGCCGGTTTCCTTCGTTTTCGATCGTTTCCCCCGGATTGTACGGGACCTTTCCAAGAATATGGGAAAAGAGATCGACCTGGTAATTGAGGGCAAGGAAACGGAACTTGACCGTACGGTCATCGATGAAATAGGTGATCCCATGGTGCACCTTATTCGTAATGCGGTGGATCATGGTGTGGAAACCCCGGAGGAACGTAGAAAAGCGAATAAACCGAAACAGGGCACCGTCTTTATTGCAGCCTACCAAGAAGGTAATGGCGTTATTATTGAAGTCCGGGATGATGGCAAGGGGATCGACACCAAGGTAGTTCGTAAAAAAGCGGTGGAACGGGGAATGCTTACTGCTGAAGAAGCCGCAGCTCTTACGGAGGAGGAGGCTATCCGCCTTGTTTTTCTCCCGGGATTCAGCACTGCCAAGGAAGTGACTGATGTTTCCGGCCGAGGCGTAGGAATGGATGCGGTAAAGAGCAAAGTGGAATCCCTCGGTGGTCAGTTCCAGGTGGAATCTGCGGTGGGCAAGGGCACTCGCGTTCTCATACGCCTTCCTCTTACTTTGGCTATCGTACTTGCTCTCCTTATCCAGGTAGGAGAGGAGATCTATGCGATTTCTCTCGAGAACGTGGAAGAAACGCTTTTGGTGCAAAAGGACGAGATTAAGTACGTTCACGGAACTCCCGTGACGAACGTGCGGGGAGAGATTCTTTCTCTGAAGAAACTGAGCGCTATTCTCCAATCGGAAGTGAAAGACGATGAGGCCCAGGAGTATCCGGTGGTGGTGGTAAAGCTTGGCCGGAATCGGGTCGGATTTATCGTGGACGAGCTTGTGGGGCAGCAGGAAATTGTTATCAAACCCTTGGGCAAGCTCCTTTCAAAAGTTCGGGGAATGGCGGGGGCCACTATCCTTGGAGATGGGAATGTGGCTCTTATTCTCGACGTGGCTTCCCTTCATGCGGCCCGTTAAGGAAAGGAACTGCCGGTACGAGACTCTTTTGTGTTTGGAGGAACTCTGATGAGTTGGGGAGAGATTACGAGTTTGCAGCTTGACGCTGTCCGGGAAGTTGGCAACATCGGAACGGGAAATGCTGCTACTGCTTTGTCTCAAATGACGGGGCGAGCGGTGGATATCGGAGTGCCTGAAGCGAAAATTGTACCCATTTATGAAATTTCGCAGCAATACGGTTCTCCCGAAGATCTTGTCTGTGCAGTCTTGATCCGTACCGAAGGGGATCTTCCGTGTAACTTTATTTTCCTGATCCGGGAGGAAGATTCTCAGAGCCTGGCGGAACTTCTGATTCCCATGGATATAAGTGCCATGGATGAGGAGATGCAGGCCCAAATGCGTGAAAGCGCTTTGGCAGAAGTGGGGAATGTCGTACTTGGAGCATTTCTCAATGCCATTTCCATGCTTACGGGATATGTGCTCCCCGCTTCGGTTCCTTCGGTGGCTCACGATATGCTGGGAGCCATTATGGATGTGGTGGCTTCCATTTTTGGCGTTCTCGGAGATGCTGCACTTCTCGTAAAAACATCGCTTCGGGTGAAGGACATGGAACATGAAGTCGGAGGAAGTGTCATCATGGTTCCCGACCCAGGAGCGCTGGAAGCTCTTCTTCAGCGTCTGGGGGTGTAGAGATTGGCAGACACCATCCATGTGGGGATGGCGGATCTCGTGGCTGTAAAAAAGACCGGCATTCTTGTGACGCTAGGGCTTGGATCCTGTATTGGCCTTGTTCTTTTTGATCAGGAAAAGAAAATTGCGGGAATGGCTCACATCATGCTTCCGGATAGTCGTGAGAGTTCTTCCGTAGTAAAGCCGGGTAAGTTTGCGGATACCGCCGTTCCGAAATTGATCGACGAGTTGAAGGCTTTGGGAGCTGGAAAAACGGGTCTTAAGGCGAAACTTGCGGGGGGAGCGCAAATGTTCAATATCCCCGGCAAGGCAAATAGTTTTCTTGCTGTGGGAGCTCGCAATGCCGAGGCTACCAAGGATTGGCTCAAGAAATACGGTATTCCCGTAATATCGGAGGATACGGGGGGTAACAAAGGGCGAAGCGTGGAGTTTAACCTCGTCACCTTTATGCTTACGGTAAAAACCTTGGGAATGGGAACTAAAGAAATATAGAGACAGAGAGAATCTTCGATCCGCATTCTTTTGCGTACATGCGATAGGCAGGGAAAAATGGCGAAAAACGAAAACTATTCCAAGCAGCGCCAGGAAATTCCTTCTACGAAAGATAACGAGCCTGATTTGGTCGTGCGGGATGTCGGAGAAGGAGTTACCTTTTCTTATGCGGACCTTGCTTCCTTTCTTGGCTGTCCTGAAGAAGATGTGCGGCGGGCGGTGGAACAGCAGGGGCCTATGGATGGTGTTCGTACGCTTCAGGCTTCAAAGGCTCCTTACATAGCTATTATGGGATCCTTCGAGGCGAGAAAACGAGGAGATGTCGTCGGGGCTTTTTCCATTCTCGCTCATGGAGAGAGCGGAGAGGTCAAAGAGAAAAAGATCTGGGCCTCTTACGGCAGTATGGAAAAGGGATTTACCATCGATGCTCAATGGGAAGCGGTGCGCAATGCCCTCAATGCCATTGAAAAACCTTCGGATTCTTCTATTTACAAACAATGCGACAAAGTCCTCGATTCGTACATCACTCCTACTTCCGTCAACCTCCTTTATCATTCTCTTCAGGAAAGAGAGGCTTTTTCGTCCAAAATAAAAGAAGGGTTAAATGCGGCTTTTCACATGGATTGTTTCGTGTATATCCGTGTTGAACCGGTCACGAGAAGCCGGGTTCAAAAGATTCTTGTCCCTGAAGATTTACCGAGACAGAAAGAGGAGTCTTCGCTTCCGAAAGAACAGGATGTTTACACCGTAGCCTGTTCTCCTGTAGTGGATCCTGCCCGGGGCAAACCGGTGGTTCTTCTCGAAAAGGGCGATTTTGTGGAAGTCTCTTTTTCATACTCCTCGGGTTTGGGGAAATTGATTTGTCGTTATCTTGATAAAGCGGGAAAAAGACCTTCCTTTCCCGTGTTTTCCAAAAAACGGCTTCCTTCGGGAGATTACATCGTGCAGGTTCATATAAGCGAAGGTATCGAGGGTATCTTTAAATCTTCTCCGAGCCTTATGCTCCGGCAGGGTTCCCCCGAGGCTTCTCAAGGCGTGGAGCGAGTAAAAAAAGTTTTAACTCTTTTTTCCGGAGATTGGCAGGTGCTCTTGGTTCTGATCTTTCTTCTGGTAGCCATGTTTTCCGTGGCGTACCTGTATTTACAATAAACGAAGGTGTGTGTATGGTTTCCACTGAAGACCGTCAGCTTTGGGAAGAATACGAAGCTACAAAAAATCCGGATATTCGGGAAAAAATTGTAAAACGTTACCTTCCCTTAGTGCGTTACGTGGTGGGCCGTATGATGGTGTCTCCTCCTCCGGGACTTGACTATGAAGATCTCCTCAGCTTTGGAGTTATCGGACTTCTTCACGCACTGGAAAAATTCGAACCTTCCCGGGGATTTGTCTTTCAAACCTATGCGGTGCCGAGAATCCGGGGGGCCATTCTTGACGAACTCCGAAAATACGATTGGATTTCCAGAACCGGGAGAGAAAAACTCCAGAAACTGGAGCAGGCTATGGAGCGTCTCCTGCAGAAGCATGGGCAGGTGGAGGATGAAAAACTCCGGGAAGAACTCGGTATGGATGATTCTTCCTACCGCGAGCTTTTGGAAATATCCGAACGTTCTTTTGTCGTTTCCCTGGACGAAACTTTCGTATACGGTGAGGGGGAAATGGACCGGGGAGATTCGCTGGCGGATCCTTCGTCCTTGCAAGATGAAATCATGGAGCGGCAAGAAGAATACGAATGGCTTTACGGAGCACTTCAGGATCTTTCCGAACGGGAGCAGCAGGTGCTTTCGCTTTACTATGCGGAGGGACTTACGTTGAAAGAAATCGGGGCCGTGCTGGGCGTCACGGAATCGAGGGTTTCGCAGATACATGGAAAAGCACTTATGATTCTTCGTACAAAACAAGCGCTCTAGAGGGAGGGTTTTCTTATGGGGAAGAGGCCTTTTCGGCTTGATGCACGGGATGAGGGGATTTTTCTCGTGGTCCATGCCAAGGAGGAAGTTGCAGTTTCTGATGTGGTGGATTATCTCCACTCCATGGAAATTGAGGATTATGACGCCTCTGCAGTTGCCAAGGCTGTGGAGAATCGGGAGACTCCTGTACGTATAGCGGACAGAAAGCACGAATTGGACCGGAAGGCGGAAGTTCTTGTACGAGTTGGAGAAGAGGAACTTTCGGCCTCCGTAAGAATACTGCCCCCCTTGGGCAATCCCTGGCCTGCCGTGGAGGAGATTCGGGGAGAGCTTGCACAGATGGGGATCGTTTTCGGAGTGGACGATAAGGCTCTGGAAAAAATTGTCTCTGAACGCCGTGCCAAAGAATGGGTGGAAGTTGCCCGGGGGATTCCTCCGATTAACGGCAAAGATGCCCGATTTGTCTATCACGTGGATCTCCACAAGGCGAAACCCAAGGAAATCAACGAAAGCAAGGTCGATATGAAAGACCTTGGTGTTGTGGTAAACGTAAAAGCGGATCAGGAGCTCCTTGAAAAAATTCCTCCCCAGCTTTCCAGTGACGGCACCAGTGTTTACGGAAAACCTATTACGGCGATCCTTGCCAAGGACAAGGCCTTGCCCGCAGGGAAAAATACCCGGGCCTCGGAAGACGGACTGCACCTTTATGCGGCTATCGATGGATGTGTTATCGTTCAGGAAGGCAAAGTGCATGTGCAGCCCATATTCCAGGTAGAAGGAGATGTAGACTACGGAACCGGTAATATCGATTTCATCGGGGACGTTCTTGTCAAACAGACCCTTCGTGAGGGTTTTGAAATCAAAGCGGGAGGAAACGTCACCATTGGCGGTGTCGTAGAGGGTGCTACGATTACGGCTGAGGGAAACATAGAAATTAAAGGCGGCATCCGGGGTATGGGAAAAGCCTTTCTCACCGCTAAAGGAGGCATCCTTGCGGGGTACCTCGACCAATGTACCCTGGAAGCGGGAAATGACGTGGTTGTCAAAAACGCTATCATGCACAGCACTATCCGTGCCAAGGGGAACGTTATCGCCCAGGGAGCCAAGGGGCTCATCGTGGGAGGTACTGTCCATGCGGGTTCTCAGATACGTTGTGAAACTTTGGGAAACGAAATGGGGACGAAAACCGACGTTTACGCAGGGGTTAATCCCTTGGCCATTCAGGAAAAAACCCAAACTGAAAAAGATCTTGCGGAACGAGAGAAGCAGTTCCAGGAAATTACGAAGAATATCGATTTTCTGAAAAAAGTGGAATCCTTGGGCAAGCTGGATAACGAAAAACGGCAGATCCTTCTTAAACTTACCCAGGCAAAATTTCAGATTCAGGCGAAAATGGAAAGCGATCGAAAGACCCTGGAGAAAATAGAAGAGCAACTTGTGAAAATGGAGAAGGAGGGACGTATCTCCGTTCGTGGAGCGGTATATCCCGGAGTTTCCGTACATCTCAGGGGGCTGACCTATATTGTCCGGGATGCGCTGAAATATGTGACCTTCATGTACGAACAAGGAGAAATCCGCGCTACTTCTTACATAAAATAGCCTTATCTCGAGGAAGAGGTGCCGGAAAAAACTCTCTGCTCATGGTTACAAACCTTTTCCCCGATACATATAAAAAAGAATTCATGATATGACAGGAGGAGAGTGAAGGAGATGATCCGCCCCGTAGATATGCAACTTGCTTACTGGAAGGTGGAACAGCAGGCCTCTCATGCGAAATCTCCCGATTCTTCCTTTGCTCAAACCATGCAAAGTCAGGAAATGGTCGAAGAAGCTCAATTGCGGGAGAATCGCGTGCTTGAAACCGAGGAAAGCCAGACGGAAGATCGGATCCGCGAGAAAAAGGAACGCCATTCCCGCGAATCCGATGAACAGAACGATGAAGAAGCAGCGGCAGAGGAAAATCGGGAAGAGAGCTCTGGAAAATCCCCGGAAGAGCTTGAAAAGAAATCTTTCCTGGGAGGACTGGATCTTTATGGTTAAAAAAATAAAAAACTGTATGCAAGGGAGGCGGGAAATTTGGCGCATTCTTCGGGAAATTCACTTTTAGGCTACATATATGAAGAACATGCTCAAGATACGTATCGTGGAGCTCTTCTTGTCACGGATTCCCGGGGAATTCCCAAAGATTTCCGTTACACCGAACCTATAAAACCTTCCAAGTTGGAAAAAGTACTTTACGGCAATGCTTTAGGGGCCTATCTTCTTGAAGAGGTAATTTTAAACGCTCTTGTAGAAGCTCTTTCAGTTTCCCCCTCTCTCTGGCTTTGCGAGCGAAAAGCTCTTTTTTTGCCGCTTTATAAAAAGAGCAAAATTCCTACCTTGCTCCTGCATCAGGGGGGACATGCTCCGCTTGATCATGTGGGCCAGATAGAGCCGCAACCCCAGGAAAACACGTTTTTAGTGCAGCTTTATGCGCTGAGCGATGCCCTTCGAGTAGAGGTTCCGGAGCAGGAAACGGCCAAAATTGAGCAGCACATATCACTTTTACAGGAAATAGCGGAGACCATGGACATTATGGAACCTTTCAACCGTATCTCTTCGGCCTTGACGACGGTGGAGCAGGAGGAAGCTTCTCCTCAATCCCTTTGATCATGAGGAATACTCAGGGATTTCAGGATGTGAAAACGGTGCTTTCCAGGCTTTTCATGGGAAGAGTTTCCGTAAAGGGCGGAAGTTTTAAAACTTTGCGGCAAGCCGATACAAAGAAGCTTTCCCGGACAATATCCATCTATTCACTTCCGGGTAGAAAGAAAGAGGAGGTTTTGTCCTCTTCGGTTTTTGCTAGCTCCGCAGAGTGTCACTCTTCCCGGGTGGCCCGTCTGGGACGGGAGGGATGTCCGGTACATGCCGGGCTTGGCAAGGTTGACTGTGGTATGGTATATATACTTCCTTGCGGTTTCTCTGCGGTTGTTTCGGGAGATTTTTCTCCGCGGAAGCATATACGAGTTTTTGCAGCTCTCGACGTGATACTTCCCATGCCTCAGAAGAGGAAAAACCTTGTGGGGTATCTCCGATCCCGTTTTCCCGAAGGATCCAAAACGGGCATTTTAGCACTTTTTTCTCCTGTGGTGCGAAGCTGTGTTCGAAAAACAGCTCTCGATAAAAGTAAGGGAACCCTCGACGTTTGGATGGATTCTCGAAAAGCGGGCATGCATCCCCATCACCTTCTTCTCATCAGAGTTCCGGGAGAAACCAGGTTGAAATGGGTTTGGATGGAAGCCGGCAAGAACGACAATATCTTCGGAGGTGGTGTCGGGTAAGGCGGATATTGGAAAGAAATATCGTGCTTGCAATGCGTACTCGGTAGAACGACACGTTCAAGATATTGTCATTATTATGGAGGTAAAGCCCTGGTATGGCGGAAGATAAGGAGAAATCCACAGTTGCGCTTGCGATCGGAGACGAAGTAGAAGGTTCTGTAGAGCATATTACTGCTTATGGAGCTTTTGTGCGCCTTGAAACGGGACAGAAGGCCATGATTCATATCTCGGAACTTTCTCATGAATATGTTCAGAAAGTGGAAGACATTCTCGAGACGGGCCAGAATGTAAAGGCAAAAGTTATCAAGATAGATGAGAAAGGTCGAATCGACCTCTCGTTAAAAGCCATGCAGCCTAAAGCGACCTTTTCAGCTCCTCCGAAATCATCGAAAGCTAAAGCGTCTCCCGATGATTTCGAGAAACAGCTCTCGAATTTCCTGAAACGCAGCGAAGAGAAAATGGCTGAAATCGCTGCAAAAAACAAGGGGAAAAGCGGAGGTAAAAGGCGGGGCGGAGGCGCTAAAGGATAATTTTTATGAAAAAAAAGCGGCATTCTTTCCGAGGGGGGCAACCCCCTTTTTTCGTTCATCCCCTTCTTTCTCGGGATCGAAAAATACTAAGCCTTTCCATGGAGGGGCGCCATTTCTCCACGGATATTGTGTTGGGAGTTGCGAAACGCTGCCGTTATGGTTTCCCCCAGGTGCTTCTTTGCAGCTCTCTTCGAGAGGGATACCCCTTTCCTACCAATCTGTGGCTTGTTTGTCCCTGGATAAATCGGCTTTGTGCCTCCCTTGAAAGCCTTTCCGGAGTCGCTTCCTTAGAGAATTTTCTTGATCATCAAAGCGATTCCTCCTATTGGATTGCCTGGCACCTTCAGCATGTGGTACTTCGCTTCGCCTGTTTGGGAGAGGAGCAGATGGCTTTTATCCGGCGTTATCGCAAAGGATGGTGGCAATCCCTCGCTCGAAGGGGCATTGGCGGAGGTCGGCTTCAGATCCCTCCTAAAGTGAAGTGCCTGCATTTGCAAATGGCAAGTTATCTTGCCCTGGGATGGCATCCCGGGGAAAAGTGGATCCGGACGAACTTTCCAGAGCTTTTCTGTGCTGCCCCGGGAGAATGCCTCTCTGCGATTTCGAGAAAAGGAGGGCTTTCGTGACACTGTATGCCGCCATCGACGTGGGGTCGAACTCCTTACGGTCTCTTGTCGTCCGAAGCTCTCCTCCTTTTATGGAATATATCTTTTCCTCTTCGGAAATTACCCGCATAACCCAGGGGCTCCGGGAAGGGAGAGGTGTTTTGGAAGAAGAAGCTATAGCCCGGACGTGTGCTTCCCTGGAAAAACTTTGCGCTCGTTTCCATGAGAAAAAAATCCCCCGGGAAAACACGGTTTTTTTTGCCACCGAATCTTTGCGAACCGCTTTAAACGCTGAAGAGGTCGTAAAACGTCTTGAAGGCAAGGCTTTCTTACCCCTTCGAATTCTCTCCGGAGAAGAAGAGGCATGGTATACCCTGTACGGTTCTTCTCTTGCCTTTCCCGATGCGGAAGGCGTTTTTGACCTAGGAGGAGGGAGTCTGGAAATTTCCTCCCCTTCCAAAAGAGAATCTCTTCCCTTGGGTGCGGTGCGGATGTTTAATCTTTTTGGAGAAAATCTGCAAGAACTGAGAGCATACCTTCGAAAAAATCTGAAAAACCTTTCCGTAAAACCCGGCACGCTTTTGGGCGTAGGAGGAACTTCTTCTGCTCTCGCCATGATGTGTCGTTCTTTGGATGTACAATCCTATTCCCCGGAGAAGGTTCACGGCCTTTGCCTGGAAACGCAGGCCCTCGAAGAAACTATCGAAAGATTAGGCCCCCTCTCCCTGGAAGAGCGGAAAAAAATACCGGGACTTCCGGAGAAACGGGCCGATATTATCGTATCTGGCCTCGTGGTGATTCAGGAGCTTTTACGTTTTTTCCGTATCTCCTCTTATATTCATAGCGAATGCGATTTGCTTTGGGGAACTTTACGAGAGAAAGCTCTCCAGGAAGGGGTTATTCTCGATAAGGCTTCTTTTTCATAGCAACGAACCGTGTTTTAGCGCTTTTTTCGTAGCTTTGGGCTTTTCCCGGGCGAAGAAACGGAAGAAGAGTTGCGCCAGGGGAAGAGAGGAATTCTTTTTGAAAATTTAGGGGTTGACGTACCGGCGAAAACCTGTAAAATGTGTTCCTGCGGGAGCGGAATGCTCCCTTTTCGGTGGAGTCGTTAGCTCAGTTGGCAGAGCACCGGACTTTTAATCCGGGTGTCCTGGGTTCAAGTCCCAGACGACTCACCAAACTAGCGGTCCCATCGTCTAGTGGTCTAGGACACAGCCCTTTCAAGGCTGCGGCACGGGTTCAAATCCCGTTGGGACCGCCACTTTTAGTTGCCAGCGTAGCTCAGTTGGTAGAGCAGCGCACTCGTAATGCGCAGGTCAACGGTTCGAGTCCGTTCGCTGGCTCCATTGAGTAAGGCGCTGGAATTATTCCAATGTAAAAATAGAAAAACGCTTCTTCGGTGAGATCGGAGGAGCGTTTTTTGGTATTTTCCACTTCATTGTATCAAATCAAACCTGCAAAGACTATGTGGAAAGTCTGAAAAACGGTACAATAGGGATGTGTGCAAGGTTGTTTTTATGGTTATCCTGGAAAATTCCATTACGCTTGGAAGGGTAAGATCGAGAAAAAGGATTGATGTTTATGCGAAAGAAATATCGTGTTCGCCGGCCGAAAATTCGTTTCGGTCCCGTTCTTTTTCCTCTGGTTTCGGTATTCCTTTTGGTTGGGACCGTGTATGGATGGATGAGTTTCGTGCGTTCTTCCTCTCATGGTTTTGAAACATATCTGGAAAATCAGGAACCATCGGAGATTGTCGTATCTCCTCAAGGAAGTTCCTTGACGCCTTTTCCCCAGGGGGACTCCGGAGGAGGAAATGCCTCGCCTGTGGTTTCTGATCTGCCCGTTGTGGCGGTTCCTGGAGAAACGATTCCTCAGACCGATCTTTTCCAGGGAAAGGCCGAGGGAAAAATAACCGCTTTGCCTGAAGGATTTGGAGCGATTCCCGGAGGAATTTGGATTTTGGTTGATAAAAGTGCTATGGAACTGAGGCTTTGCGAGGGTTCTCGTATTCTTCACGAGTACCCCATAGGTATCGGGAAAAACCCGGGAAATAAAGAAAAATCAGGAGATAGGCGTACTCCCGAAGGGCGTTTTTCCATAGAAAACATTCACGATTCCAGTGCCTGGACTCACGATTACAAAGATGGCCGGGGCCCTGTCAAAGGTGTTTACGGTCCCTGGTTTTTGCGGTTGCGCATGTCCTGGTCGGGGCTTGGGATTTGCGGAACCCCGGATCCCGATCTTATAGGCAAGCGCACTACCCGTGGGTCGATCCGGATGTTGAACAAGGATATCGAAGAGCTCAAAAGCCGTGTCCAGGTAGGAACCGTGGTGGTGATTACGCCCTGAAATCTCGAAGAAAGGGCCATGAAAATCCGGGTGTCCGGCAATCCGATAATAGAGGAGTGATCCTATGGAATGCTGCAATCGCAAGGGAAAATCTTTTTTTTCACCCTTAGGGAAGATTTCTTTTTCTCTTTTCGGAATCGGAGTTTTTCTTGCAATCCTTTTTTTATCTCCCTCCTGTGAAGGAGCTTCTTCTTCGGAGGATCTTCTTTTTGCCCATATGCGAAACCTTTTTTCTCCCGAAGCCATGGAGATGATCCTGGATGCTCCGGTAGAGCCTGACGGAAAAGTGCGGCACATGTATCTTCATGTACGGGGGGCTTCTTTTTCCGGTTTTCGGGTAGAAGAAATCGAAGCGGAATTTTCCTTTCTCTCTCTTCCTCCCGTAGAGCAGTGGGGAGATGCGGGAGAAAATATGAAAATCGTGGAGGCTCTTTCAGTGCATTTTACCGCCAAACTTCTTGAGAAGGATCTCAACGGATACCTTTTGGGGAAAACTCTGGATTTGGATAATTCCCAATGGCGGGATGTCTATTGCGACATCCTTCCCGGGGGCATCCATGCTACCGCTCGGGCAGATCTTTTCCTCAGCGGTAATGTCCGGGCGGTTATCGACCTTCGAGGAACCTTCCGGCTTCGGGAGGGAAACCAGGTTTTCCTCGAGGATACGGTTTTCTCCGTAAACGGAGGCGAGAAGGAAATCGGGGCTGTGGAAGAGGCGTTGCGGGAGATGCAGCCCATTATAGATTTTCGGGAGCTTCCTTTTCCCGTTCGGGTAAGTACCCTGGTTCTTTCCGAAGGGGGAATGGATTTCGCTACCCGGGTGCCTCCGAAGGCCTTTTCGGGTTCTATTTCGCGGCGTTTCTGAGTTTTTTCCGGGAGAAAGCTGCAAAAGAGAGCGGTCGGAGCGGCGTTTTCCGGAAACCGCCTTGTTTTTTAGTCTTTCAAAGGGCCTGAGCCGGTAATCCTTGGAAAGTGGATTATCTGCACAGGTCCGCTATTTTGCCTTCGGTGAGCCTGAGAAGCTCCTCGGGAGAGAGAAGAATCTGGCATCCCCGAATACCTGCACTGAAAGCGATAATCTCGAACTTTCGAGCCGAAGCATCCAAAAAAAGGGGATAGTTTTTCTTCATTCCCAGGGGAGAGCACCCTCCTCGCTGGTACCCCGTAAGAGGGAGTATTTCCTTGGTGGCCACAAGCTCCGCTTTCTTGTGCCCTCCCAGGGCAGCGAGTTTTTTGAGATCCAGCTCTCCGTCTCCCCGCAGGCAGGCAACCACGATACTTTTGTCGCTGTTCCGGGCTATCAGGGTTTTGAACACCTGTTCTGGAGGCATGCCGATTTTTTCCGCCACGTAGGAAGCGCTTAAATCGTCCAAATCCACGGGGTAGGTGCGATAATCGTAGGGAATCTTTTCCTTGTCGAGAACACGCATGGCGTTTGTCTTTTTCATGGTTTTCGTTATTCCTCCTTTTGCAATCTCTTGAGAAAATAAGGATACCATCTCTTTAGGCTGAAGAGGGGCACAAGAGAACAGAAAGTTCTTTCTGCTTTGATTCCCGAGGCCAAAACAGAAATACTGTAAAGGATAGCTTTTTTGGGGCGGAAGGTTTTTTTCTTAAGTAATGAAAGAAGATCCTGGTGGCGAGCGCGAGAAATCTGAGGCTATATATCACTAGAGTGAGCGGATCATGAACGGAAAGAGGTGCTCCATGTCCGGTGTCTTGAAAAAATTTGGTTTTGCGGCGGCTCTGAAATGGACAGCTATCTTTTTTATTCCTGCTTCTTTGACTATGGCTCTTCTTCTGGGATATGTAGCAAACCTGGAGATCCGGGCTCGGGAAGAAAAACTTTCCTATCAAGAGTACGAAATGCTGGAGGTGGAAAAGCAAATTTTTCTCGAAACTCTGGCACACATCAAGGATGATTTGCGTTTTCTGGTTTCCTTTCCTGGAGTAACCTCATTTCTCGAAAAAGGAGGGGAGCCCTCGGAAAATATAAAACAATCCCTCCGGGTTTTTGGAGAAAATCATAAATGCTACGATCAAATTCGTATCCTTGATGCCGGTGGGATGGAGCGGCTTCGCATCAATTTTACTGGCTCTCGGGGGGAGGTAGTTCCTTCGGAACTCCTTCAAAACAAGGCTTCCCGTTATTACGTTCAGGAAGGGTTTTCCCTGGGGGCCGATGAAATATATGTCTCTCCCTTCGATCTCAATGTGGAGAAGGGAAAGCTGGAGATTCCTTTCAAGCCCATGATACGTTTCGTTATGCCTCTCTATTCTTCCCGGGAAACTTTGCTTGGTTTGGGAGTTCTCAATTACCTTGGAGGCATTTTCCTTCAGAAACTACAGTATCTTGAACAGGAAAGGCCGCCTGGAGCCCGGATTATGATTTTGAATCCGGAAGGATATTGGATTTTGGGGCGTTCTCCCGCGGAGGAGTGGGGATTCATGATTCCCGAGAGAGAAGATCTTTCTTTTTCAAAACAGTATCCCGAGGCTTGGAAAACGGTTCAGAGAGGTTCCCGAGGATATGTGGAGCTCGAAGGGAATCTGCTTTTTTTCTGCCCCCTTCGCGTGGAATATGGAAAGGGCGGGAACCTTACAAGAAAGTGGTATCTCCTCAGCTCCATTCCGAAAAAAGGCCTCTTTTCCCGGGGAGAAATTTTTCGCTGGACTCTCATTTTTCTTGGATTTATCCTGCTGCTCTGGTGCGCCCTTTTTTTTGGAGTGCATCGCTTTTTGCTGGAGAAAAAAGAAGCTACTGTGGATTCTCTTACGGGAATTTACAATCGCAGATTCCTTTTGCACATTCTCGAAAGCCGGGACGGAGATCATGCGAGAGAATCTGCCTGCGTAGCGCTTCTCGACATGGGTAATTTTAAAAATGTTAACGATCGGTGCGGCCACGAAGCGGGGGACGAAGCGTTGCGAAGCGCCGCCGAGGCTATGGAGCAATCTCTTCGGAATAGCGATTTCGTGGGTCGATATGGGGGGGATGAATTCCTCGTCTATTTGCCTGAAACAGAGATTTCTCGGGGTAAAAAAATTATGGACCGCCTTGCGGAGACTATAAGCGGTCTTCCCATAGATTCCTGCCCCCAGGCCTCCTTGGTGGGAGACTACGGTATCGTGGAGGTGCCCCGGGAGAAGAAGTCTCTTTTGGAAGCAGTCGCCCTGGCGGATGAGCGGATGTATGCCAATAAAAACGCTCGAAAATCTCGGGAAAAAGAGGGCCTGTAGTTGCAAAAGAGGAGCCATGGCGTAAATTTTCGTATTTTTTTCCCTGGAAGAACGGATTTTTCGTTTTTCCGCGTTGCCGAAGGGTTGTTTGAAAAAGAATAAGGGAGGAATTTCAGGATGCCAGCCATTACAATCCAGGATATCTACGCTGCCCGGGATCGCATCAAAGACTATATTCATGTTACGGACCTTCACAGCTCCAGGCTCCTGGGGGATATTTCGGGAAATCGGGTTTTTCTGAAGCCCGAAAATTTTCAGAAGGTGGGAGCCTTCAAATTTCGGGGAGCCATGAATGCTCTTCTTGCGGTAGATCCGGAAGTGCGCAAGCGGGGCGTGGTTACGGGATCCTCGGGAAATCATGGCCAGGCGGTGGCCAGAGCTGCCCAGATTCTTGGAGTGCCCGCCACCATTGTGGTGCCCCAGGATGCGTCTTCCGCCAAAACCCGGGCTATTGCTGCCTATGGAGCAAAACTGGAACATTTTGGTACCTCCTCGGTGGAACGTATCGCCCGGGCCAAGATGCTCGCTCAGGAAGAGGGGAAATATTTCGTTCATCCCTTTGATGACCCTCTTGTCATGGCGGGGCAGGGCACTGCGGGGCTTGAGATTTACAGGGACCTCCCCTCGGTGGAGGCGGTATTGGTTCCCTGCGGCGGAGGTGGCCTGATTTCCGGGGTTGCCACGGCTCTCAAGGCTTGCAACCCGGACATCAAAATTTACGGTGTGGAGCCGGAAAACAGCAACAGCACCTATCTCTCCCTGCGCAAGGGAAAAAGAGTTCCCCTGGATACCATCGTTACCGTGGCGGACGGAGTCCGGACCGCCATTCCCGGTGAAAATACCTTTCCTATCGAGCGAGAATATGTGGAAGAGGTGCTTCTCGTTTCCGAAGAAGCCATTAAAAAAGCGGTAGTTTTTCTTCTGGAGCGTTGCAAAATGTTGGTGGAACCTTCGGGAGCCCTTTCGGTGGCGGCTCTTTTATCTGGGGTTTTCCCCGAGAAAAATCGTACCCTGGTGGGATTCCTGAGCGGAGGGAACCTGGACGTGCGTCAGCTTTCCCGATGGATAGAGGATGCAAGTTTATAATTAAAGAGGAGAGGCTTTTATGTGTAAAAGTATTTTCAACGAAGTTTTAGGTCCTGTTATGCGAGGCCCTTCGAGCTCTCATACCGCCGCATCCTGGCGCATGGGACTCTATGCCCGATCCCTTTTGGGAGAGCCCGTGGCGGAAGGACGTATTTCCTTTGACTCTGCGGGTTCTTACGGAGAGGTCTACGCGCAACAGGGAAGTGACAAAGCTTTCCTTACGGGGCTTCTGGACTGGGATATCTCGGACGAACGGTTCTTTTCGGTTTACTCTCATGCGAAACAAGCTGGAATGGATGTAACCTTCGAGGTGATTTCGCTGGAAGGGGCGGAGCATCCTAACGACGTGGATCTCTGGTTTCGGGGCATCTCGGGAAGAGAAATTCTGCTCCGGGGACGTTCCATCGGAGGCGGAGCGGTGGAATTTTTGAGCTTTAACGGTTTCCCCTATCACTCCTGGGGTAAAGAATACGATCTTTTTCTCGAAATCAATTCGAAAAATGCCGGAGATCTTGAAAAAACTCTGCAAGAACGTTTTTCCTCCCTCTCTTGGACTCGTCAGGACAAAGAAGGAAAGAGCCTTTTCTCATTGGTATTTACGGAAGATCCCGGTCAGCTTTACGGAGCCCGGGCCTTGGAGAGCCTTCCCGGCACCGTTTATGTAGCCTCTCCTCTTTTCTACCCCCTCCGGGGAGAACCTCTTTTCTCTTCCGCTCGGGAAATGCTGGCTTTCGCGGAAAAAGAGGGATGCAGTCTTGGAGAAGCGGGACTCCGTTACGAAGCCCTCTTGCTCGGACTTTCCCGGGAAGAGGCTTTGGAGGAGATGGTTCGGCGTTACCGGGTAATGCGCCGGGCCACGGAGGTAGGGCTTTCGGAAGATCCCGGTCAAATGCGGCTTCTTTCGCCCTCCGCGGGAAAAATCTATACCCGGGAAGCGGAAGGGTCCTTGCCCTTGGGAGGAATCCTTACTCGGGCGGCTGCAAGATCCATGGCAGCTCTTCACGTAAATAGTGCCATGGGAGTCGTATGTGCGGCTCCTACGGGAGGAGCCGCAGGGGTTATCCCGGGGGTGGCAGTAACCCTGGAGGAAGAATGGCATCTCTCGGAAGAAGCCGTGGCAAAAGCCCTTTTTGCGGCGGGGGCTGTGGGACTTATCGTTTCTATCCGCGCCACCTTTGCAGCGGAGGTAGCGGGCTGCCAAGCGGAAATCGGTGTGGCCGGGGCCATGGGGGCTGCTCTCGTGGCGGAAGCTGCGGGTTGTCAGGCGGAAATCGCCTGTAACGCTGCGGCGGTAGCGCTTCAGAACACCATGGGTTCCATCTGTGACCCTGTCAAGGGATGCGTGGAAATTCCCTGTCATACCCGAAATGCTCTGGCGGCATCCTCTGCTTTTCTCAATGTGGATCTTGTAGCGGGAGGATATGTCAATCCCATTCCTCTGGATGAAACCGTGGATGCTTCCTATGCCTCGGGAAAAATGCTTCCTCCGGAGCTACGCTGTACCGCCAAGGGAGGCATTGCGGTCTGCCCTTCCGCTCTTGCCATGAAAGTAGTCTCCATTTAGAATTTTTCCTGAAATTGATTTAATCCGTAGAAGCTGCGCAGCATTCCTCTTGGGAGGGTTGCTGCGTTTTTTTGTACACGGGTCTCCAGAGATAGAACCAGAGAGGAAGGGTGCTCAAAAAAATAATCGAAAAGAGTGAGCGATAGGCCAGCACTATGCCGAAAGCCTTGGCCAGATATCCCAGAAGAATCGGACAGAGAGAAAAGCTGCAGGACATGAAAAACCATCCCATGGACGTGGCCTTGGCCCGAAGCTTTGGAGGAGTGAGGTCCGCTGTCAAAGCAAGGTGCAAGGGAAATCCGAACCCCATTCCCAAACCGAAAAGAATCCCTCCAAGGCAGAAGGTGAGGGGATGATCTGTATAGGTGGCGATTATCAGTGCTCCCGAGGTAAGGGCGATGGCTACGGGAGAGGCGGGAATCCGGGGAATCCGATCGAGAAAAGAGGGGAAGAAAAGCCGGGCCACGATGGAAGTAAGGGCGTTGGCGGAAATAAACAGAGTGGCGCTCAGGCTTTTTGCCATGGCCAGAGCCGCCAGGGAGACCATGGCAGCATCCGTGAAAGCGAAGAGAGATGTGGCGAGAAAAACCGTACGGGCTTCGGGAAGAACGAAAAGCTCTCTATAGGTTCCCCAGGAATGTTTGGTGCTGTGATAATCCCGGGGAGGTTCTACCGTAAGTACGAGAAGAACACAGGCCAGAGCCACCGCAGGAGGAAACCAAATATAGAGCTGAATATATCCCTGGAGAAGCATCCATTCTGCCAGGGGTACCATAAGAAGCAGGGGGGCGATACTTCCGGCGGAAACAAAGGTAAAAGCGCTTCCCCGTTTTTCGTCGGAAATCTCCAGGGCCTGAAAGGTGGTAATGCTTACGATGAAAAGGCTTGAAGCTATGCCCATAAAAGCACGCCAGAAAATAATTCCCCCGGTGAAGCTTCCCGAAAGGGCGAGTCCCAGGGTCCCCAAAAAGCACCCTCCGGATCCCCAGAGCATGGTAAGGCGAAAAGAGTAGCGTTCCACCAGCCATCCCACGAAGGGGCGCACCAAGGTGGAAGCGGCATAGTACGTTCCCATGGCCCATCCTAGGATGATCGGGCTCGTAACATGGAGATGGTGTAAATAGGTAGCCAGGAGGTAATAGATGTTGCTAACTCCCATAATGGTGAATTGAAGAAAGAGCAAAGTCCAGACAAGACGCCGATAACTCATGGGGCTCCTTTCTTTGTGCGGCTAACGCACGTATACAAAATTTCCCCTTCGGGGACGGGAAAACCTTAGACCTTTTCCGAAGAAAATTCAAGAAGGAGCTTGTGGCAGAACCCAAAAGAAATGTCCGGAAAAGAGGTATTGTATGTTTTGTCCCTCTTTTCGAAAAGTTTTTTGGAGAAAAACGGCATTTCCCAAGGAAAAAGAACAGAAAAAGAGAAAACGGCGTTTTGAAGAGAAAAAGAGCGAAATAAAAGGTTTTAGGCCTTTTTTGTTCTATAATTCTTGTTATTCTGTCTTGAGATAAGAGGCTCGCATCAGTAAGATCATGCAAGGTCAAAGGAAATTAGCACTCCTTCTTGTTGAGTGCTAACATCTACAAAATAATCAGGGAGGTCGGTATATCATGCAGTTGAAACCTCTGGGAGATCGAATCGTAGTCAAGGTTCTCAGCCAGGAAGAAAAAACCCGCGGAGGCATTGTTCTTCCGGATACCGCTAAGGAGAAGCCCCAGGAAGCGGAAGTTGTGGCCGTCGGATCCGGAAGGGTTCTCGACAATGGTCAGAAGATGCCCCTTGAGGTAAAAGAAGGGGACAAGGTCCTTTTCAGCAAGTACGGCGGCACGGAAGTCAAAGTGGACGGTGAGGAGTACCTTATCCTCAGCGAGCGCGACGTTCTTGCCATTGTAGGCTAGCACGATAACTTCAGGAGGTATTTGAATTATGGCTAAAATTATTGCGTATGGCGAAGAAGCCCGCAGGGCCCTCGAGCGGGGCGTGAATTATGTAGCGGATACCGTGGGATCCACTCTCGGCCCCAAGGGACGAAATGTGGTTCTCGAGAAGAAGTTCGGATCTCCCACCATCACCAACGACGGCGTAACCATCGCCAAGGAGATCGAACTGGAAGATCCCTTCGAAAATATGGGAGCCCAGCTTCTTAAGGAAGTTGCCTCCAAAACCAACGATGTGGCTGGCGACGGTACCACCACCGCCACGGTTCTCGCCCGGGCCATGATCCGGGAGGGCATGAAGAACGTAGCAGCCGGTGCCAACGGTATTCTCATGCGCCGGGGTATCGAGAAGGCTGTGGACGTGGTCGTGGACGCTCTCAAGGACATGTCCATCCAGGTGAAAGATCGCAGCAAGATCGCCCAGGTTGCTTCCATCTCCGCCAACGACAATGCGGTAGGCGAGCTTATCGCCGAGGCCATGGAGAAGGTGGGCGAAGAGGGTGTCATCACCGTTGAGGACAGCCAGACTCTGGGAACTACCCTCGAGATGGTGGAGGGACTGCATTTCGACAAGGGTTACATCAGCCCCTACATGGTCACCGATACCGAGCGTATGGAGGCCTCTCTGGACGATGCCTACATCCTCATTCACGATGGCAAGATCAGCAACGTGAAGGATATGCTTCCCCTTCTCGAGAAGGCTGTTCAGGCCGGCAAGCCCCTCATGATCATCGCCGAGGATATCGAGGGTGAAGCCCTTGCTACCCTGGTGGTCAACAAGATCCGGGGCATTCTCCAGGTAGTGGCCGTCAAGGCTCCCGGCTTTGGAGAGCGGCGTAAGGCTATGCTCCAGGATATCGCTATCGTTACCGGCGGCCAGGTTATCAGTGAAGAGATCGGCCTCAAGCTGGAGAACGCCGAAATCAACATGCTGGGCCGGGCCAAGAAGATCAAGGTTACCAAGGAAGAGACCACCATCGTCGAGGGCGGCGGAAGCCGCGACGATATTCAGAAGAGAGCTACCCAGATCAAGAGAGAGCTCGAAGACTCCACCTCCGAGTACGACAAGGAGAAGCTTCAGGAGCGTCTCGCCAAGCTTGTGGGCGGCGTAGCGGTGATTCAGGTGGGAGCTGCCACCGAAACGGAGCAGAAGGAGCTGAAGCATCGTATCGAGGATGCTCTCAACGCTACCCGGGCAGCCGTGGAAGAGGGCATCGTGGCCGGAGGCGGCGTGGCTCTGGTGAACTCCCTTTCCAATCTGGACTCTTTCGTGGAGAAGCTCGAAGGCGACGAGAAAACCGGAGCCATGGCGGTTCGCAAGGCTCTCACGGCGCCCCTCCATCTCATCGCCAGCAACGCGGGCTTCCAGGGTGATGTCGTGGTGGAGAAGGTTCGTACTCTCGGCGCGGGCGAAGGCCTTAACGCTGCCAAGGGAGAATACGAGAACCTGGTGAATGCGGGAATCATCGACCCCGTGAAGGTTACCCGGAGTGCGGTGCAGAATGCGGGTTCCATCGCGGCCATGATTCTGACCACCGAGAGTCTCGTGGCGGACAAGCCCGAAGAGAAGGATGCCGGTGCCGGTATGCCTCCCGGAGGCATGGGCGGCATGGGCGGTATGGGTGGCATGGGCGGATTCTAGTCCTTCCCCTTTCGATCCTTTTCAGATACATTTCACGAAAACAAAAGCGGGGGTTCCCTTTTCGGGAGCTCCCGCTTTTTCCGTATCTCCCGGAAAATATCCGGAAAGAATTATTGTAAAAGCGAGGTTACCGAAGGAATAGGCAGAAGCGCCCGGGGAAAGAGACCGTTGGTCCAGGCGAAGAACATGCCGTAATTCAGAGCGGGAATGGAAAGGTCCCGAAGTGTCTGGAGATTGTGCATCATCACGTTCCGGGTAACCATGCATCCCGCGCAGCAGATGACCAGGGCGTAGCTACGGAGTTCCCTTTCTTCGGGAAGCCTTTGGGCAAGCTCGAAGAGGGTCTCCTTCTGTACCTTGCGTCGAAAAATCCCGGGGATTTTCACCGTTCCGATATCGTCGTCCATCCGGTGATGATTGCAGGCCTCCAGAACGAGCACCTTTTGCCCCGGGGGAAAATCTTTCAGGGCTTTCAGGCTCTCCGTAAAGTAGGAGAGGTCCCCTTTCTTCCGTGCGAAAAGAATGGAGAAAGAAGTGAGAGGCTGTTCCGGAGGCAAAAGATCCTTGATGTAACCGAAGGCCTGGCTATCCGTAATGACAAGTTTGGGGGGCTGCGTCAGGCTTCTGTAGGCCTCCGAAAGCTGGAATTCCTTGGTTACCAGGGCGGTGCAGTCCTTGTCCAGAAGATCCCGCAGCACCTCCACCTGGGGAAGAATGAGCCTTCCCTTGGGAGCGGAATTGTCGATGGGGGTTACCAGGATCACCTGATCCCCCGGAGATACGAGGCCTTCCAGGGGCGGCCGTTCTCTTTCGATATGATCCGCCAGGGAGACGAAAAGTTTATGCAGATCCTCCACCCCGGAACCGGAAAGATTGTCGATCCTCACCCGGTAAAGGCAATCCGGCAGGTTTTCCCGGGAGAAATGAAGCGGGCGATCCGCGAAGGTTTCCGCCAGAACGAGAGGTTTCGAAGGATTTGCATGTTGCTGTATAAAGGCCTGTTCCTCGGAAGAAAGGGGCAGGTCTCCCCGGGAAACGAGCACTACCATATCTGCGGTTTCCAGCCGGGAGGCGCTTTTTTCCACTCTCATGCGTCCGAGATCGTCATGACAATCATCGAATCCTGCGGTGTCCGTAAGAGCTACCGGGCCAAGGCCCTCCATTTCCATGGCTTTGGTCACCGGGTCCGTGGTGGTTCCCGCCACGGGGCTTACGATAGCCACGGATTGCTGAAAAAGATTGTTCAAAAGGGAGGACTTGCCACTATTCCGGCGTCCGTAAAGAACGATATGAATTCGTTCGGAGAGAGGCGTTTCTTTCATGACCACGTCACCTCGTTTTTTTCGTCTTTTTTATCCCGGTACGAAAGGGAATCTCCCCTGGAGAAATCCGCTCTTTTTCCTCCGGGGGCGATAAAATCCCGGGCCCGGGAAAAAAGAGGTACGTCTTCGGGAAGAGTGGCCTTGCCGGGATAAAGGCTGTAGCAATGGCGATACCGGGATGGAGTGATGTTGAGCATCAGCACGTTGGCTCCTCCCCGGAAAAGGCTTTCCTGCAGCCCCTTGTTCAGAGTAGCGGAGGCGGTGGTGGCGGGAATGTTCGATTGTGGAAGAAGCAGCCGCACCAGGGCGACGGCTTCCCGCACCAGGGAGGCATCGCCGGGGGAGCTCTCCTTGAGGGGTGTCTGGGGGTGGGGAAGAAAAGGGCCTATTCCCACCATGTCGAGCTCCAGATCTCGGCAGAGAAGGGCGTTTTGCAGGCGAATCTCCGGAGTCTCTCCCGGAAGCCCCACCATATACCCGGATCCGACTTCGAATCCCGCTTCCCGAAGATCGTAAAGAGCCTGAAGGCGTTCGGCCAGGGTAATGCCGTTCCGAAGCCAGGCGTGCAGTTCCGGAGAAGAGGTTTCGAAACGCAGAAGGTACCGGTTTGCTCCGGCTTTTTTCAAATCTCCATATTCCTGAAGAGAAAAGATACCGCAACTTAACGTGATGGCTCCGGCGGAACCCGTCATGTTCTTGATATCTTCAACCAGGGCACAGAGCTCCCGGGTTTTGCCGTGCCGTTCCCCTCCCTGAATCACGAAGGTGCGGAACCCCGCCTCGAAGGCCTCTCGAGCCACCTGCAGAATTTCTTTTCGGGTCATGGAATACCGGGTTACCCCTCGATTATCCCTGCGGATGCCGCAGTAGAGGCAGTTGCAGTCACAGACATTGGAAATCTCCAGAAGCCCCCGGATCCAGAGGGTATCTCCGTAATGCTGCTGGCATACCGCATCTGCCCGGGCGCAGAGCTCCTCCAGGGAAAGCTTCCGGTGCCATTGTACAATTTGTTCTCGAGAGGGATAGGAAAGAGGGTTCACCGGCAGGATCCTTTCCGGAATTTTCCGGAAGAAAAAGAACGAGGAATCAGTTTACTCATGGCAGGTCTCCACATACTTGGTAAGCATGGATTTTACCTGGATCCCCGGAATTTTTCCCAGCTTTCCCGTAAGAGCTCCTATCTGGTCCGTATTGCCGTCAATGATGAGGGAGATGAGATGGATCCCTTTTTCCCGGAGGGGAAGTCCCATACGTCCGAGAATGAGAGAGCCGAAAGCCGAAAGAATGGCATTGAGTTCGGGAACGTGTTCCCGGCGTTCCAGCACGATGGCGATAACTCCCAGTCTCCTTTCCATCAGAATCGACCTCCTTTGGATGAGATATGGAAATGCATTTTTTTATGAATCCCTCCGGAGGGAGAAATCCAGCTTCTCCATGATACTACAGGAACAATCGGGTGCCTACGGAAAAAGACGGGGAGATCGAAGCAAATCTTTTTTGGACTCTCTTTTTGGATGATTGGTTGGTTTTTGTGCTCCTTTTTTGGAAGTTTACTCCTCAAAAAGAGAGGTTTATGCTTTATTTGGACGATCCAAAATTTTTCTCCCCGGGATGTCTCGAAAGGCGAGGTGTTGTTTCATGATGGATTTACGGCTCAAGCGTTACTCCGGGGTTCCCATTTTTCTTCAGATAGCCTCGGCTCTCAGGGAACAGATTCTCTCGGGAATGCTTCGGGAAGGGCAATCCCTCCTTCCCGAGCGGGAAATGGCGAGGCGTTTAGGGGTAAACCGCAGTACCGTGGTGAAGGCCTACCAGGAGTTAAAGGCCCAGGGCTTTCTCGAAGCCCGGGTGGGACGGGGAACGGTAGTCAAAATATGGAAGCCCCGGGAGGAGGATCTTCCGGATAATCGTGAGCCCCTCGATTGGAGAACCCTCTTCAATGCTTCTCCGGGAGTCTCCGGGGATTTTTTCAAAGAGATGCTTCTTTTGGGAAACCGGGAGGGGGTGATCTCCTTCGCTTCAGGATTTCCCGATCCGAAGCACATTCCCTGCCACGATTTTGCGTCTCTTCAGGAGGCGTTACACCGCGAGGATCCCCGCAAACTGTATCTGCCAAGTCCCGTGGAGGGATATTTTCCCCTTCGGGAAAGAATAGCCACCTTTTTGGCAAGCCGGGGAGTACATGTTCCTTCCCGCAACGTTATGATTCTTTCCGGGTCCCAACAGGGGCTGGATTATGTGGGCCGAAGTTTTCTTTCTCCGGGAGACGTGGTCCTGGCGGAGGAACCCACTTTTTTCGGAGCCCTTGAAATCTTCCGCTCCCTCGGAGCCCGGATTGTGGGAATTCCCATGGATAGAGAGGGTATACGGAAAGATCTCCTGGAAGGAGCCTTGCGGCGCCATAATCCGAGATTTCTTTATCTCCTCCCGACCTTCCAGAATCCCTCGGGGATTACCATGTCCCTGGAGAGAAGGCGGCAGGTGCTGGAGTTGGCGGGATGTGCGGGAATTCCCGTGGTGGAAGACGATCCCTATGGAGAACTCCGTTACGAAGGAACTCCCCTCCCTTCTCTCAAGGCCCTGGATCTGCGAGAATCCGTAATTTACTTGAGCAGTTTCTCCAAAATCCTTTCCCTGGGGCTCCGGGTAGGTTGGGCGGTGGCTCCCTCTCCGGTGATCGAGCGTTTTTCCCGGCTCAAACAGCTAACGGACCTCCACGTCAACACCTCCGCCCAGATTCTTCTGAATCGCTTTCTTCAGAGCGGGTGTTACGAAAAACATCTTGCGGAAATCTGCGGCATGTACCGGAAGAAAAGAGATCTGATGGTGGAAGCTCTGGAGAAGCACTCGAAAAGAATTCCCTGGAGCTGGGAAACTCCTGAGGGAGGTTTTTATATCTGGTGCAAACTTCCGGAGGATATTTCTCCTCGTAGCCTTCTCTCTTTGGCGGAAAAGCATGGCGTGGCCTTTCTTCCCGGAGAGGGTTTCTATCCCGATGGGGCCGGAGGGGAGGATTGCGTGCGGCTGAATTTCGCTCAGATTGCTCCGGAACGTATCGAAGAAGGCATCTCCCGGCTGGCTAAAGCTGCGGAAGAGAGCTTGCGAAACCAAGCTTCTCTTTTCGGAAAGAAATTCCCCGGAAGAGAACCTTTGGTGTAAAGGCAAAGCGTGGAGTAGTGCGTATTTTTTCCATACAAGCATACGAAACATATGTTTCAGGAGTTTGAAAAAGTGGTTCGGAAGCGGCTAGGAAGAATATTGCTACCTGAGAAAATGATCCTATTTTAGGAGGGGAATGCATGAAAACCATCGGTTTTATCGGAGGGCTTTGTTGGGAATCGAGTAAAATCTATTACGAGAGAACGAACTTTTTGGTTCGGGAAAAACTCGGGGGAGTACACTCCGCAGAATGCATCATGACTTCCGTGGATTTTACTCCCGTGGCGGAGGTGCTGCGATCGGGAAAAATGGAGATCTTTCGCAAAATCGTGGTGGATTCGGCGAAAAAACTCCAGCGGGGAGGAGCGGATTTCCTCGTTATCTGTTCCAATACCGCCCATGCCTTTGCGGAGGATGCCGCAAGGGAAACCGGGCTTCCGCTGCTGCACATCGCGGATGCCATAGGAGAGGAAGCCTCGGAAAAGGGATACGAAACTCTGGGGCTTCTGGGAACCAAAACCCTCATGGAATCCAGCTATTACCGGGAACGGCTGGAGAAAGGATGGCAACGTAAGGTACTCATTCCCGAAGAGAAGGAGCGCATCGAAGTGGATCGGATTATCGTGGATGAGCTCTGTGCGGGAAAGGTGCTGGATTCTTCGAGAAGCACCTACCTGGAAATCATGGAAGATCTTCGGAAAAAAGGGGCCCAGGCCATCGTTCTCGGGTGCACCGAAATTCCTATCCTTATCCAGCAGAAACATACATCCCTTCCTCTCTTGGATTCCCTGGAAATTCACGTCCAGAAAACCGTGAAACGGGCTTTGGAAGCTTGACAAGCAAGACGAGAGGGCGCATTTTCGTCATAGCGTTCTAAAAAGAAGATAAAAAGGAGGTTTTTCACCATGTCTCTAAGTCCTTATCTGGGAAGCCCTATCACCAATACCCATTTGCGGCAGCCGGAGCACGTAACGGATATTTCCGGCATGTGCGCGGTCTGTACCGCGAACTGCCTCGGCCCTTGTGAAATAGGACTCTCCGCAGTGCGGGGAGCCGAGGCGATCATGCCCTATCTGGCAGACGTCAATCAGTTTGCTTCGGAAAAGCGCTATCCTCTGGATTTTTCCCATTTCAACATCAACGGTCGGGTTTTCGGAGCCTGGGGAGCTGCGGAGGATCCCTTGGAAGCCACCTTTCCCAAGGCGGATCTCGCCTCTTCCTTCGGGAAAAACCAGAAGGTTCCCACGGCGGCCCCTTTCATTCTGCCCGCCATGGCGAAGCTTGCCTGGAGGGAATACTTCGGCGGAGCCGCTCTTTTCGGGGTTCCCGTGGTAATCGGAGAAGATGTGATAGCCAAGGATCCGGGGCTTCTCATGAAAGGGCATCGGGTAGAGGAAGCCCCTTTGCTTGCGGAGATGGTGCAGGCTTTCCGGCGTTATTACCGGGGACTCGGAGATGTGGTGTTGCAGGCGAACTTCGACGACGAATATCACGGGGTCCTGGAATACGCCCTGGAGAAGCTTGGAATCACTTCGGTGGAGCTCAAGTTCGGCCAGGCTGCCAAGGGAATTCAGGGCATGGGGCCGGTGCGGAAAATCGAGGACGCTCTCCGGTTCAAGAAGATGGGGTACGTGGTTTTGCCGGATCCTGAAGACCCTGCCGTGGCGGAGGCCTATGCCCGGGGAGAGGGGAAAATCTTCGAAAAAATCGGCAAACTTCCTTTCTGGACTCCCGAGGAACTTGTCAAACGGGTGAGAAAGTTGCGCGATCTCGGAGCGCAGCGGATTTGTTTCAAAACAGGGCCCTTCGATCCCCGGGATATTGCTACCATCCTGGAAATTGCTTCCGAAGCGGGGGTGGATTTGGTAACCCTGGACGGAGCCGGAGGCGGCACGGGACACAGCCCAGCCAAGATGATGAACGAATGGGGTATGCCTACGGTTATTCTTGAAACTCTCACCTGTCGCATTCTGGAAAAGATGGAAAGAGCGGGGAAATCCCTTCCTCCTATTGCCATGGCGGGAGGATTTGCCACGGAAGACCAGGTTTACAAAGGCCTCGCCCTGGGAGCACCTTATGTAGGTACCATTGCTTTGGGACGGGGAGCTATGGGAGCCGCCTCGGTGGGGAAACAGGTGGGGGAGGCTCTGCAGAAGGGAACTGTCCCCAAGGAATATGCCCGTTTCGGAAGCACCTTCGAGGAAATTTTTGCGGATTTCCGGATTCTGAAAGAATTGTACGGAGAAGAGGCTCGCTCGGTTCCTGCGGGAGCTCTGGGAGTGTTCTCTTACCTCAACCGGGTTTCCGTGGGAATGCAGCACTTCATGGCGTTGAACCGGAAATTTTCCCTTTCTCACATCCAGCGGGAGGATATGGTTCCACTTACGGAATTCGCTGCCAAAACGACGGGGCTTGCCACCTACGAGGAGCTTCTGGAGAGAGCCTGATGCTGTAATCTCGAATAGGGGGTAATAAACCAAAAATCCGGCTCCGAAGTGCAGCTTTTTCGGAACCGGATTTTTGGTTTTTCCGCATTGCCATGAAGGCTCTACTGGTTCTCGTTTACCTCCACGAGTTCTACGGTGAAAAGGAGTTCCTGTCCCGCAAGCTGATGGTTGCCGTCCAGCATAAGATATTCTTCGGCAATTTCCGCCACGGTAACCCGCATGGGAAATCCCTTGTCCGTGGTTACCTGCAGCATGTCTCCCTCCTGAGGGGTGTATCCCTCGGGAAGAGCCTCGGAAGATACCCGGAAGAGAAGATTATCGTTTCTCTCGCCGTAAGCATCTTCGGGGGAAAGCCGGAGGGATTTTTCTTCTCCCACCTTCATTCCCTCCACTCCCTTGTCGAATCCGGGAATCATCTGCCCGGCTCCCAGAACGAACTCCAGGGGCTCCCGGTCGCGGGAGGAGTCGAACACGGTTCCATCCGTAAGGGTTCCCGTGTAATGAACCTTGACGCGTTTTCCTTTTTCAGCCAGCATGAAAAAGCTCCTTTCGGCGTATTCGATATGCCTTGAGGCCCCTTTATGAAGGCGGAAAAGGGGGAAACAAAAAGGATCAGACATATCCCGATAAAACAAAGGTGCGCAGTGGGGTATTCTAAAGTGGAGAGGGTTTTTTTGCAACCCCTCCTCCCCCCGTAGTTTTGACCGCGGCGAAAAGGGTTTATATCTCTTCGCAATGTTCTTCCAAGGGAATTCGTGGAATTTTTATCATTCCCAATGCCAGAAGCAAGGCTCCGATTCCGTTGCATACGATGAGAAGCCATAAGGGAATCGCGTGGTTGAGAAGGCCGAAGAGTACGAAGGCCAGAGGCATAACGGCATAGCAGATTGCCGTGAGAATGGCAAAAAAACGACCTTTCACGGAATCCGGAACCACTTTTTGGAAAAAGGCCGGGGTGGTGGCGTTCACCGTTCCCAGGCCCAATCCCGTCAGGAAGAGAGCTCCAAGCATAACGCCCCCGTATTTTCCCAAGCCGAAGAGAAGAATGCCGAGAGAGGTCGTCAGCAAACCTCCCGTTATACGGCGGTAGGGGGTCTCGAAAGGGCGCAGGCTGAAGTAGATTGCAGCGAGAAGAGCTCCCGTTGCCAGGGAAGCCTCGAAAAGTCCTACCCAGAGAGGACCCGCCTGGAGAGTAAAGCGTACCGTCAGGGGAATGGCGAGAAGAACCGGGGAGAAGAAAAAGTTGAAGGCTCCGAAAAGAACGAGAAGAAGGGCTACAGGAGTATTTTTTCGGAGATACCCTAACCCCTCTCCCATCTCTTTAAGATAGGCGGGGTGGGAAGTTTGCCGGGTAGGAGGAGAAAGATCCGCCTTGATGGAGGCAATGAGAACCAGGGAAACGCAGAAAGTTCCTCCGTTGAAAAGAAACGCTCCCAGGGGGCCCACCGCTGCCAAGGCGGCTCCTCCAAGCGCGGCGCCTATGACGGTGGAAAACTGGAACGCCGTGGCATTGATCGCCGCGGCGGCGGTAACGTGTTTTGCATCTGTAAGAGCCTGAAGGGAGCTGTTGGCGGCGGCTTCGAAAAGAGGCATGAAGAGGGATATGAAAAAAACGAAAACGTAGAGAAGAGGCAGGGAAAGCTTTCCCCCTGCGAGAAATCCCGAAAGCCCCAGCAGCAGGAGAAGGCGCAGAATATCCGCATGTATCATGCATTTTTTCCTGTGAAAGCGATCCGCCAGGGTGCCCATGAAGGGGCCGAAAAGAACGATGGGAACCATGGTGATTCCCATGAGCAGTCCCAAGTGAAGGCTGCTGTTTTCGCTTCCCGAGTTCACCACCCACCATGCCAGGGCGATGGAGAAAAATTTATCCCCCACCGCGGAAGCGAAGCGTCCGCTGAAAAACTTGCGAAAATCCGGAAAAAGAACCAGGGGGTGATCTCTCCGGTTTTCCCGGGAAAGAAGGCTCATGAGGTTTTTCCCATGCGATCCAGAATCTCCTGGGCCGCAATGGCGCAGCCTTTATGTTTCTGGGTTCCTCCCCGCCGGATCGAGGCGATGTAGGTTCCCGGAAGTCCGCAGGGGCAGTTTTCTTTCAGAATTGCTACATCCGTGGAGAGTATGGATTGGTTGGGCTGTGCGCTGTTCCAGGGGGAGAGAAGGAGAAGCTGCCCTTCCCTGTCGAAGCCCAGCGGTTCCAGCGTAAGAGGATCCAGTACCGCCAGCCGGGAGCATGCGGGAACGTGATGATGCCCCAGGGGGCATGCACCGTAAGGGACGCCGTGTTCCGCCATGCCGAAAATGTCCCGGACGTTTGCCCTGGGCAGGCCGCAGCTTTCTTCCACGAACTGGGCGAAATCTCCCTGTTTCATGGGTTCCCCCGCATGATTTTTCCAACCTCCTCCGGCGATGACGAAACTTTCCGGATCGACGTTGAGAGAAGGATGCAGGCGCTTGGCTTCTCTCAGGGCGGTGTGCATGAAGGCGGGAAAACCGAGAAAGCGTAAAGGGCCGTCCGAGGCGAGATCGATAATCAGCCGGGCTGTGGAGGGGAGATCGAAGGAAAAACTGCCCTTCTCGTCCCTTTTGAGAAGCCAGTGAACGCTTTTGGAAGGAGCGCAGGCCATTTTCTGCTCCGTGCTCCAGCTCGTACCGATCGCCGAGGCCTCTTCCCGGTCGTAGCTGAAAAGCAGGTAATGAGCCGGTTCTTCCGAGTAGTATCCGAGGGCCTTGAAAATGTGCTGCGAAAGGGCTTCCATTCTTTGCAAGCTGGGAGCGTCGAAGTGCAGTTTCGTTTTCTGTCCCGAGGTTCCAGAGCTCGTAAGCGTGAGCACCACCTCTTCGGGAGGAACCGAGAGAAAATCGTGAATTTTGAGAGTTCCCACATAGAGAGGGGGAATGCGGAAAGCCTCCTCCAGAGAAGTTATGGCCGAAGGATCGGCCTGCCGGGCAGCATCCATCTCCCGCAGAAAGGGATGGAGCTTCCGCTGGTTTGCGAAGCTTTCCCGCAGGGTTTCGAGAAAGAGTTCTTCCGTTTCCTTGGGAGGAACGAAAGGGTTTTCCAGGGCGCAGAGTTTTTCCAGAGCCTTCATGATAGTGCCTCCTCCCGGGTTTCCCCAAGATTTCGAATGTATTCCAACAGGGCTTGTCCCATTTCTCCCGCTACCCGGATATTTTCAAAGTCTACGGTGCGGTTGTTGAGGTAGATCAATCCCAGCCGATCTTCCCGGAGCCCCGGAAGAATGCCGCAGAAGAGAAATCCCCTTTCCTCCAGCCCCGGAGCAATTTCGGGCGTGAAAGGATCCTCCAGGTTCAGCCGTACCAGAACTGCGTCCACCCGGCGAAGACAAAACTGGCGTGTCAGGTGATGCAGGTGTTTTTCCGTTCCCTTCGCCCCTTTGGGAACGTCCATCACCGTGGCGTTTATATGTTCGATAAACTCCGAATACACCTCTCCGGTGCCTTCCAGGGAAAGGGCTTTTTCCGGCGGGAACTCCGCAAAAATTCGGGGCAGCTCCAGGGAGCGGTATATTTGTTTCATCAAATCCCGGTGCCTCGAGGGAGCGTAAATTGTGCGCTCTTCCCGGTTTTTCAGAGGAAGATACTGGTAGGCCAAAGTGAGACGCTCATTCTTGCCTCCCCCGAGTTTTCGGAATTCCATAGAGGGAGCGAAAAAGCCGATAAGCAGAGCACTGTGATGGAACCCGAGGGAAAGAGCACCCTTCTGGGAAGCTTCGTGAGTCGTCACGGACTGTACGAAGGCTCCTGCGTATCCTCGGCGGCGGGCCTCTTCGATGGCGTGTCGGGTCATATCCTTAAGAATCCCCCGTCCCCGGTAACGGGGTTTTACGAAGGCCATGCCGATTTCCACGTTTCCCGAGTTTTCCTGGATTTCCAGAGCGCAATGCCCCAGCAGATCCGTCTCCGAAGCGGCGACGAAGGAGAGGATATGCCCCGTTCGATTCAGCTCCACCACCCGTTCGGGGTAGTAAATATGGCTGTTCGGATAGGAGTATCGATAGGATTCATAGGCACAGCGGGCAATTTCCACCGCCTCCCGGGGGAGCATATTCCGGATGGCGTAATCCAGGGGGCCCTCGTAGATTTCTACGGCGGTTCCCATGGGTTGCGTCTTCTCCGGGGAGAGCATATCCTCCGCCACGGAATGCTCCGCAAGATACTTGGCAAACCGGACTTCCTTTCCCCGGGGGCCCAGGTTGTGAAAAGAAAGCTCCTCCGTCAGGTGGTGCATCAGAAAAAGCCCCAGTCCCTGCAGAGGGGCGTCTTCGAGATCCTGGGGAGCGTTATAGAGGGGGACGGAGTCTGCTGTGTAGGGAATGCCCTGGTCCGTTACGGTAAGAGCGATACCGAGAGGGGTGTTCTCCAGGGTAACCTGAAAAGTAGCCTCCTCTCCTTTTTCGTAGGCATGATGCAGGACGTTCGTCACCGCTTCCTCGAGGACGATTTCGATCTCCTGAAGAGCTTTTTCCGAAAATCCCCGAAAACGGGCGGCTTCCGCCACAAAGGATTGAAGCGGCGGAAGAACCCAGATTTCATTGGGAAGACGGATTTCGATACTTCGCCCCAGGGAGTTCACGAGGAAAACCTTTTGTCCACGATCCGGCGGATTTTCCCCGTTCGGGGAACCCGCTCCAGGGTTTGGGGAGGAACCAGGGATACTTTCAAATCTTCAAGCTCCCGGTTGCGGGGATCCCGGTAAACCTTGGCCTTTTCGAGAATGGAGGAGACCAGGGCCTCTTCGAGGCGGGTATCTCCCAGAAGAGATTTGTCCAGAACTTCCACGAAAAAGGTTATACGGGCCTTGGTGTCCAGGGGTTCCACCCGAATTTGGAAAATAGGAGAGAGCCCGGGAAAGGGCTCCAGGGCCTCTTGAATTTCTTCCACGTAGAGCTTACCGAAGTGAACCCGTACATAATCTTCCGTGCGCCCGAGAAGGCGAAAGCGGGGCCAGGAACGCCCACAGGGGCAGGGTTCGTCAAGCCATTCCGCCCGGTCTCCTATGCGGAATCGGATAAGAGGATGCAGCTCCCGGGTCAGGGTGGTGGCCAGAATTTCGTTATCCACGATCTCCGTGTAACACCAATCTTCGGTAACATGAAAAACCGTGGGATCCTGAATGGCCTCGCAGGGAAATCCCATGGGGCCTATCTCCACGGCTCCGTAAAGAGGAGAGCCGATGGTGCTGCATCCGAAAACCCGGCGGAGCACGTTTTTCCCCGCCTCGGAGAGGGGTTCTCCCGTAAAGTACACCTTGTCGATCTGCCCGGTCCAACCTTTTTGCAGGGCCGTGTCCGCCAGGGCTAGAAGGGCGCTGGACATGGCCATAATTACGTTGGGGGCATGCTCATCCAGGAGTTCCAGGGTGTGTTCGGGTTCCTGGTTGCAGGTCATGGAGAGGATGGTGCATCCCGTCTCTTCCAGGGCCCTGTTGAAGGCTAAAAATCCCGTCCAGAGGGCTCCGGCCCGTAAAAGATTGGCCACCTTATCCTTGGGAGAAATTCCCAGGGCCCGAAATCCTTCTCCGGTAATTTTCCCCGAAAGGGCGAACTCTTCCGGAGTCCAGGCCACATAGCGAGGCTTTCCCGAAGTTCCCCCGGAAGCGAAAAGATAGTGTGACGCCTCGGGGTTCGTCAGCATCTCGAGGCTTTTCGGAGGAGCGTACCGAACGAGATCCGCCTTTTCGAGAACCGGAAGCTCTCCGAACTGCTCCAGGCTTTTGAGAGGCAACGAGAGGCCGGCCAAATGGCGCTGATAGAAAGGAGCCTTCCGGGCCTTGGCCAATATGGCATTGAGCCGGGAGAGCAGAATTTCCCGACGAAGAGGATCTCCCACGCGGCTCTGTCCCAGCAGCTCCGGGGAAAGGTCTTCCCGGTTTACCATGCGTACCAGCCTGAGGGGAATCTGTACGCCGTCGTGAGGTGCGGTTCCGTCGAAGCCGAGCCCCATGGTGCCGGGAAGGCAGAAGCGAAGCACTCCCAAAGCTCCCAGGGATTCCACCAGGGTTTGGACCCTCTCGGAAGGAGCCGCTATTCCTACGGTGGAAAGATACCAGGTCATTCCCCGGAGGTTTCCCCGGGTGAGATCTTCCAGGTTTTCCACCGCATTCACGTAGATGGTGCGGTTCAGGGGAGAGGGGGTGACCTCCGCTCCCTTGCCGAGAATCACCGTATGGCTTCCCTTTTTGCCCTCCCAGAGCTTGCCGCTGCCTCCGAAAGCGTGCCATCGGGCGAGTTCCCGTTCTTTACGAATTTCCACGGCCTCGTCCAGCTCCACTTCTCCGGGGGGAAGAGAAAGGGAAAGCTCCTCCAGGGCGGTATAGAGAAGTTCCGCAAAGGAGGCCGCATCTCCTTCCACGAAAAGGTTCTGGCAGCTCGTGCAGGCTCTCTGTTCCCAGAGACAGATATCCAGAGCGAACCCCCGGGCGGCTTCTTCCAGCTCGGATTGGTTCAGTCCTGCGGCTACCATGCCGAAGCTCACCTTGGGGCCGAAGGCGAGCAGCTCCGTTTGAGGAGCCAGCCCGTTCTTGTATTCCCGTACCGCATCCTCGCCGCCAAAAAGAAGAATGGCATCGAAGGCCTGCTTTACGAGGTCCGTCACCTCTTTGTTGGAATGCCGCCAGTAGGTAAAGGCGAGATGGGAGCTTATCTCTTCCCTTTCCTCGCATTCCCGGAGCGCCTCCAGAAAGAGAAAGGGGAAAATAGGATCCTGCCGGGAAAGCTTGAGAATGTTGACGTTTTTGGTAATCAGCCCCAGGAGAAGGGAGTCGATGGAGCCCAAAAAGATATTTCCCGCCGCTATGTGGCAGAGGCTTCCCAGGGGAAGCGCCCGGGCGGCTCCTTTTCGAGGGAGTTTCACCCAGTGGTCCAGGGTGTAGGGATCTCCCAGGCAGGAGAGACGGGTTTTCAGAAAGTCCCGAGAAAGAAGGGTTTTCAGTGCCTCCGTGGCCCGTTCCACCAGTTCCGGAGAGTATCCCGTTACGGAGGGCATGAATTCCAGGATCCGGGAACGGTAGTTTTCGGAGGGATTCGTCAAAAGCTCTCCCGTTCGTTCCAACGTTGTGAGAATACGCTCCAGGGGAACTTTTCGAAAGGATGCGGAACGCTCTTTGAGGAGCCCCGGATTGAACCAGTGCTTTGCCCGGTGAACGGGTAAATCTTCATAGGTTTCCCAGGTGCCGAAGAAAAAATGTTTTTGTGAATTCAATAGATTTCCCTCCCTTGTATGTTCTTTTCGGGAATCTCCGCAGATGTGCCTATAAGACTGTGCTCATTGTAAATTCTTCGCAGGAATTTGGAAAGCCCCGGCCTTGCAGGAACGGAGGGGGTTTCCAACTTTCTCTTTTCTCCGAGGGAGCTTCAATGAGCCGTGGAAAGAGAAGGACATATCTGTCATAATCAACGGGATTTCGAAAAGAGAATACCTTTTCCGAAGTTCCGGAATTGTGCGATCTCCGGGAAAGAGATTTTTCAGGAGAAAATCAAGGCTATCATTATGAAAGAAACGGGGTGTTTGCATGGACGTGACAGAACTTTACCGGATGGCTCTCCAGCGTGTTCCCGCTTATCGATCGTACCTGGAGGAGCGATGCGGCACTCTTCCGGAAGTGACTTCTGCAGAGGATTTTTCCAGGCTTCCTCTTACCTCCAAGGGAGAGTATATCAAGGCATTTCCCCTGGAAGATCTTTGCCTCGACGGTACCTTGCTGGGGAAACATGTTCTTTGTCGCAGCTCCGGAACCAAGGGAAAACCTTTCTTCTGGCCCCAGCTTCCGGAGCAGGAGAAGTATGTGGCGGAATGGCTCTACAGCGATCTGGACGAAACCTTCGGCATCTCGCAGAAACCCGTCTTTGCGCTGGTTTCTCTGGCTCTGGGATCCTGGATCAGTGGAGAGCTCACCTCCTGGGGATTGCGAAACCTCGGCATTCAAAAGGGGGGACTCACCCTGGTAACCCCCGGGCTGGATATGGATGAAGCGGTGGACATGCTGGAATCTTTCGCGGATAAGTTCAGCGGTACCGTACTGTATAGTTATCCTCCCTTTGCCAGGACCATCCTCGAAAAGGCGGCTGCCCGAAAGCTACCCCTGGAATCTTTCCGCATGGGCCTTCGTCTTGCGGGAGAGGGATACAGCGAGGGATACCGGAGCCGCCTCAACCGGCTTATGGGGTACGATGAGGGAGCCCTTCACAGCATCGCCTCGGGGTACGGATCGACGGATTTCGGAAGCCTCGGCAAAGAGACCCCTCTCTGTATCGCCATTCGCCGCATTCTCTACGAAAAGGGGCTGGCCAAGGAAATTTTCGGCCGTAACGAAATCCCTTCGCTCTGTCAATACGATCCCTCCGCATTTTTCGTGGAACTGGAGGGAGAAGAGCTGGTGGTCTCCAAATATCAGGCGGTTCCGCTTTTGCGCTATCGCAGCGGAGACCGGGCTACCTTGATTCCCTATGCCGAAATGATGCAGCGCCTGAGGGATGCCGGGGAAGATCCTCTGGCTCTTCTGGCACACCGAGGGGGCAATCTTTCCCGGGTTCGGGAACTTCCCTTCGTGCTCGTCTGGGGGCGTATCGACGGAGGCATTACCTTCTACGGAGCCAATATCCTGGTGGAGCAGATACGGGAAATCGTGGAAGAGCGGGAACCCTTCAAAACGTGCTGTACCGGGCAGTTCCAGATTCGCAAGGGAGAAGATGCCAATAACGATCCGGTTCTGGAAATTCTTCTCGAACCCCGGGACGGGGTCCAGGAGGAGTGCGGAACCCTGGACAAAGTGCTGGCTTCCTTTCTTGCCGAAATGAGCACGGATTACGCGTTGGTTCACAAGGTTCAGGGAGAGAAAGCCCTTCCCCGAATCCGTTTTGCCGGGGAAAAGGAGCTTTTCGGAGGAACCAAGTTCCGTTACACCCTCTGAAAATAACGGGAAGGGGCTGCGGAGCTCTTCGCAAGGGCATAGAACGCCCGGGAAACGGCCCTCCGGGATCCATCCTTGGAAATGCCGCAGGAAAGGGAGGAAATGGCTATCTCTTTACATCAGCAGATAAACTCTTTTCGGGGAGTAGGAATTTTTGCCCACGTGGATGCGGGGAAAACCACCCTTACGGAACAGTTTCTCGCCCTGGCGGGGGCCATTGCCGCTCCGGGGAGCGTGGACAAGGGAACCGCACAGACCGACGATCTCGAAGTGGAACGCCGGCGGGGTATCTCCGTGCGTTCCTCTTCGGTATGCTTCGAGTGGAAGGGCCAGCAGATCTATCTCGTGGATACTCCGGGACACCAGGACTTTTCCGCCGAAGTGGAGCGGGTTCTCCCGGTGCTGGATGGAGCTCTCCTTATTCTTTCCGCGGTGGAGGGAGTTCAGGCTCACACCCGGGCCCTTTGGAAAGTCCTTCGGGAGTACCGTATTCCCACGCTTATCTACGTCAACAAAATGGATAGGGTGGGAGCGGATTTTTCCCGGGTGGCGGCGGATGCCCGGAAACTTCTGGATTCCCGTATCATACCCCTTCAATCGTTTCCGGAAGAGCGGGGAGAGGCGGAAACCGTTCCCTCCTATCTCTGGGATAAAAACTCTCAAAGCACGGAATACGATATGATGATGGAAGTTCTGGCGGAGCTGGACGAAAACATCCTGGAAGCCTTCGTGGAAGGGCGTTCCCTGGATTCGGAGGAGCTTCGCGGAACTATCCGCAAATATGCCCTGGAGGGGAAACTCTTTCCCTTGCTCGGGGGAGCCGCTTTGAGAGGTATGGGGACAGAGGAGCTTTTGAACGCCCTTTGCAGCTGCATCCCCTCTTCTCGGGGAAATTCGGAAGAGCCTCTCTGCGCACAAATCTGTTCCATTCAATACCATCCCTCTCTGGGAAGGGGAGCTCTGCTTCGAATCGCTTCGGGCACCCTCTCCAATCGGGAAGAGCCTTACAACGCTACCCAAAATATCCGGGAGAAGATCTCCATGATTCGCGGCCTCGGAGTGGGGAAATACCGGGAAGTGCAATCTCTTCGAGCGGGAGAGATGGGCCTCGTTTTCGGAATGCGCCAGGCCCAGGCGGGAGATGTTTTGGGAGAGCCCTCCTTGTTGCTGAAAGCGGGAAAGGGAGTTTTTGCGGATCCTCTCTACGCGGTAACCGTAGAACCCGGAGATTCGGAAGAATATCCTTCCCTTCTGCAGGCTCTCCGCATTCTCGAAGAGGAGGATCCCCATCTTCGGCTCCGAATCAACCCCGAAAACCGGGAGATTCAGATTCACGTTTTTGGCCCCATGCAAATAGAAATTTTGCAGGACTTTCTCCTGCAGCGTTTTGCCCTGGTTCCCCGGTTTCGGCCTCCTCAGACGATCTACCGGGAAACTCCCAAGGCCCCTGCGGAAGGATACGTGGAATACACTCTTCCCAAACCCTGCTGGGCGATTATGCGTTTTCTCGTGGAACCTCTTTCCCGGGGAGAGGGCGTGCGCTTTGCCTCCAAGGTGAGCACCGATAAAATTGCCGCCAAATATCAGCGCGAAGTGGAGCGAACCATACCGAAAGCTCTGGAACAGGGGCTCCTCGGATGGGAGGTCACGGACCTTGCCATAACCCTTGTGGATGGAGAGGATCACGAAATTCATTCCAGGCCCTCGGACTTCGTTCTTGCTACTCCCATGGGCATCATGGACGCTTTGAACAAAAGCGGCACCCTCCTTCTGGAGCCTCTTCTCGCCTTCGATATTACCGCTCCCGAGGAGTTCGGCAGCCGTATACTGGGAGACTTGGTGCAGATGCGGGGGGAGTTCGAAAATCCTCGTATCCGGGGAGGAATTTTCGAAGTCTCCGGATTGGTTCCCGCGGCGACTTCCCTGGAATACCATATTCGGCTCGGGAGCCTCTCCGGAGGAACCGGCAGAATGACCACCCGCTTCGGAGGATATCGGGAGTGCCCGGAGCAGAAAGAAATTTCCCGCCCTAGAATAGGAGTGAACCCCCTGGATACGGCTACATACATCCTTGCCGCTCGAGGAGCCCTGGGATCTGCCAGGGGATAAAGGCCTTTCGATCCTTTAAAAATAAATTGAAATTCGCCAATTGACGTATCTCCCGAGGAATGCTACAATTTCGCCGCTCGGGGCGTAGCGCAGTCTGGTTAGCGCGCATGGTTCGGGACCATGAGGTCGGAGGTTCGAATCCTCTCGCCCCGACCAGAGCAAATACAGCCTCTCGTTTACATGGCGGGAGGCTTTTTGGTCTCTCTCTTTTCAAGGGCAGTCTTTTGTACTGACCTAAATTGACTAAAACGGGGAAATAGGCTATACTACAGCCATCCTAAGATAGGCATGGAAACAGGATGACACATAAAACAGTTGCAAAAAACCGAAAGGCCCGATTCGATTACCACATTCTCGAAACCTTCGAGGCCGGGCTGGTTCTTACGGGAACCGAGATAAAATCCGTTCGGGAGGGGAGCTTGAACCTCAAGGATGGATATGCCAAGATTCAGGATGGAGAGCTCTGGCTTTTCAACGTGCACATCTCTCCCTATGAAAAGGGATCTTACTATAACCACGATCCCGTACGGCCCCGCAAGATGCTTATGAACCGTTACGAAATCCGGCGGCTTACGAGTAAAATCCAGGAAAAGGGGCTTACCCTGGTACCCTTGAGCGTGTACATCAAAAACGGCAAGTACGCCAAGGTGGATCTTGCCCTGGCCCAGGGGAAAACGCATCGGGATAAGCGGCAGACCGTGGCAAAAAGAGATGCTCATCGGGAAATGGCCCGGGCGGTACGCCGGGACGATCGATAGCCGGTACAGCGTAAGAGGAACAGATTCAAAACCATACCACCTGTGAAACTGGGGGCGATCGGTTTCGACAGCAGGATGGAGGGTCTAAAGGAGCAGGCCGAGGTGGTCGATCCTCGATAAAAAACGGCAACAACAATAATTGCCAACGATAATTACGCACTGGCTGCTTAGAGAGTAGCCACGTCACCTTCTCCTTCTTCTCCGGGGGGGAGCATGACGTCAAAACGGAGAATGCTGCTTGAGGAGGGCTTCTTTCCTCGGGAGTAAGCCTTAGGAAGCTCGGGAAGAATTATCCTGTCTCTGGGAGATTTCTTCCGACATCAAAACAGAGACTAAGCCTGTAGGGCCTTTAAGGCTGGCCCCTGTTGGACCGGAGTTCGATTCTCCGCGCCTCCACCAGAAATAGAGAAGGCAGTAACCTCGGATGTTGGGGTTACTGCCTTTTTTGTATTTCTATCCTGAGAAAATTCCCCTGCAATTTTAGTTAATCCCACTTCTGGTACAAAGGAGTGGTACAGAAATGGCTATGCAGGCTTATGCGAGAGTTCCCCATTACCTCTCATGGAATGGACATTCCCACACTTTTAGAATGGCAGTGCCCAGGGATTTGAA
>DAIPKP010000231.1:0-1622 GCA_036769705.1 Synergistaceae bacterium | reverse complement strand
CAGCCCCGCAATAATCGAGAGATTCCGAAAACGCTCGATTTGTTGAGGAGCCGTTATCTGACAATGATCGATCCCGGGGCGATGTTGAAGGCCTCCCTGGGGGCCGAGAATTTTCTCGTAGGTGTTTAACACCATGTCGATACAGGCATCTCCGATGGCATCCGCTACAAGCTGCATACCTGCGTGATGAGCTTGGTACATAAGAGAAAAAAACTCCTCTTCCGAATGGTTCCATATGCCCCGGCTTTCCGGTTTGTCCTGGTAAGGAGAGCGCAATCTGGCGGACCAGGTTCCCAGAGATCCGTCGGGCTGAAGCTTATAAGGGCCCATGCGGCAGTAATCCGAGCCTTGACCGGTACGAATGCTCAAAGATAAAAAATCCTCCAGGGATTCTCGGGTATCCAGATGTGCCATAAGGTTGACTCGGAGGGGAAGTTTCTTTCCCCGGTCGAGTTTTTTATAGGCTTTCAGGGTGGTGCGGAAGGGAACCCGAAACGTTCCGAAATCACAACTCTGCACAGAGGTTATTCCGGAAGAGGCGTAAAGCTTCATGGCTTCTTCAAGGGCCTGGAGGACCTCGGCTTCCCCCTGGGGAGGCATGTTTTTATATACGTAGGTTTCCGCAGGGCCTCTCATAACTCCCGAAGGCATGCCCTTTTCATCACGGTCCACGCCCTCCCGAATCGTTTCGGGGATCTTTTCGAAAAGACCGAGGGCCCGGAGTGCTTTCGTGTTGAGTGTGCACATGCAGCCACATATTCGGGTGGCCACAAGGGGGTGGGAAGGGCATATTCGATCCAGGTCTTTTCGGGTGAGAAGCCGGAAGGGAATTCCCAGTTTCTCCTCGCTCCACCCTCTCGCTTCTATCCAGGAAAGCTTCGCATTTTCCGGTTTATCGAGAAATTCCTTTGTACGCTTTTGCATTTCTTCCAGAGAATTGCAGCCCTCAAAAAGAAGATTTCTTCGAATTCTTCCAAAATTGAGCATATGAACATGGCTATCGTAAAATCCGGGAAGAATGGTGAAAGAATTGCAATCCACCAAAAAAGCTTGAGGAAAAAGGTTCTGCATTTTCTCAAGACTTCCGGATGCGAGGATTTTTTCTCCCGAAAGAACGAGGCTTTCCGGACGAGGATCTTCGGGATTCATGGTGTAGATATTGCCTCGAAGAATGATGGGAGTCGAGGGATGTGTCACGTTCCTCAGCGTTGCTTTCCCAGGGCCTGCCGGATTCCCTGAAGTCCCTTTGAAAGGAGGCTGCGGGGGCAGGCGAGATTCATCCTTTGAAATCCCTCTCCCGGAGCTCCGAAATCCCGACCGTCCAGAAGAGCTACATGTCCTTTATGAAGCAGGCGGAATTGTACCTCCTCGGGAGAGAGCCCCAAAGATCTCATGTCTATCCAGGCGAAGTAGGTCCCCTGGGGGGAAGCTATGGAAACTGACGGAAATTCCCGGTAAAAAAATTCCTGGAGAAAAAGAAAGTTTCCCCGAATGTATCGCATAAGCTCTTCGAGCCAGGGACCTCCTGTCTCATAGGCTGTCTGGGTTGCAACGGCGCCGAAAATATTGTCCAGCCTGGTTTGTGCCGCCTGAAGAGTCCGGGAGAGATTGCGACGAATTTC
>DAIPKP010000230.1:0-1628 GCA_036769705.1 Synergistaceae bacterium | reverse complement strand
CTGGAACTTTCCCGAGGGGTTGTGTTGACCGGCATCATCGACGCCTGGGCGGAGGAGGCGGGACATATCCACATCTGGGATTACAAAATAGGGCGTCAGGGGAGAGTGCCTCCGGAAATTTACGAGGAACAGCTCCGTTTCTACGGCTATGCCATGCACAGGGCCTTTCCGGAGAGATCCCTCTCCCTGGAGCTTCTTCTGCTTTCGGAAGAGAAGGTGCTCCCCGTGTCCCCTCCGGAATCCTGGGAAAAGATGGAAGGGGTTCTCCAGGAGGCGGCTCGGCAGGGGGAGAGGGGCCCCTTCTCGGAGGCTTCGGAAAAATGTGCTTCCTGTCCCTGGCGGGAAGGTTTTTGCCGAGGGAGCGCAGAGAAATAGATTTTTTGCGGAGGAGCTCGAAGGCCGCCGGGGAAATCCCTTCGGGTTTTGAAGGATTTTTCTCTAGAAGCCCGGAAGAAGCATCTTCTCCATACGGTGTTTCAGGAGAAAACTTACGAAATCCCGCAAATCCAGGGGGTTCGAGGAAAAACCGAAAAGATGGGAACTTCGGGAAGAATCCGAGGCCCCGAACCCCGGAATTTCCCAGCCTGCCAGAAAGGCAAGCTCCTCCGCAAGCTGTTCCTCGCATAAGGCGGAGGTTCGCAGGGGCATTCCCCGAAGGGCCTTGGCGTGCTGGCTCAGGCTGTCCACGTGCCAGTGGAACTTCTTCCGTTTGCGAAGATGCCGGTTGATCCGCGACGTAAGACCTTTTCTGGCGGATCCCGCATAGATGTAATACCCCTTGGGGAAAAAGGGGCTTCCCAGGGAGCCCGTAGGAATATGACGGGATTCTTCGAGATGGAAAAGAATCAGGTAACATCCCCGGTCGGCGTTTTCCTCTTCCAGTATCTCCCAGGGAATATCAAGGGGGTCCGAAAGGGCGGCCAGGGAAAAGTCCCGGTTCCATCCCATTCCCTGGGCACCGATCCAGAGCTCTTCCCTGGCTTCGTAGAGAGCCCGGGCGAAGGCGGGGTCCGTATGGTAATCCGGCAGAAAAACCCGGCACTCCGGATTCTGTACGAGAAAAAGCACCCCTCCCCGGAGATCCGGTTCCCGGGAAAGAGCCCGAAGCTCTTCCACGTGCCGCTGTCCCCGTTCCGTGGGGGCATCGGGAAACATGGCTCCGCTTTCGTGAAACAGAGTGCAGCTCTTCAGTTCCAGCAGAAGCCGCTCCCTTCCCCGGCGCAGGAGAAAATCGAAGCGGCTGGCTCCTACGGTGATCTCCCGGCCCTCCAGCTCCCAATCCTCCAATCCCCGGATTGCATGCTGCCGCAGCAGAAACTCTCCCACTCCGTTGGCCCGTACCGTATCCAGCATCACCGTTCCCCGGGGCGTTTCCGCTCCGATGATGCGGTAGGGGAGCTTTCCCTTTTTCGAAGCAATGAGATAGAGCGGCGTCCGGGGATAGAGAATTTCCCAGAGCCGTCCCGGATTGGGCAGATGAACCTCCAGCGTTTCTCCGTCCAGGAGGCAGGTCACCACGAAGCGGTTCTTTCGCTCTATCAGGGAGGCCGTGAAAAGGGGCTCTTCCGGATAAAGACTAAAGACGGGAACATGCCTCATGGCCGAAGATCCCCGGAGCTTCGGGGGGC
>DAIPKP010000097.1:0-8051 GCA_036769705.1 Synergistaceae bacterium | reverse complement strand
GCGATGTTGCCGGAAACCCCTTTCAGGGTGTGAGCGAGTCTCTGGGCATCCTTGTTCTTTCCCATGTCGAGCAAACGACGGATTTCCCGGCTGCTGTCGCTGAAATCCCGCCGGAATTTGAACAGCAGATTTTCGTAGAGTTCCCGATTGCCCCCTACCCGGGCCAGCCCCGTTTCAGTATTGATGCCGGGAAAATCGAGAAGGGGCAAGGGTTTTTCCGTTTCCGGGAGAGGGGATTTGCGGGAGTGGTTCTCTGGAGCGGTGCGCACTCCCGGCTCAATCCACTTGGCCAGGGTCGTGAAAAGCTGATCGGGATCGATGGGTTTGCCGATATGATCGTCCATGCCTGAAGCAAGGCTTTGTTCCCGATCCCCGGTCAAGGTATGGGCAGTCATGGCGATAATGGGTATTCCTTTCGATTTGCCCGGCAACGCCCGGATGCGCTTTGTAGCATCGAAGCCATCCATGACGGGCATCTGGATATCCATCAGAATCAGATCGTAAGAGCCTGCAGCGGCCATGCTGACCGCCTCGCCTCCATGGCGGGCAACCACTACGATGCACCCCGCCTGCTCCAGGATTTCCTTTGCGATCTGCTGATTGATTTCGTTATCCTCCGCCAGGAGAATGCGGATGCCCCGAAGGCCCGCCACCGTGTCCCCTTGGGGTGTGTCCGTGGCGGGACGATACTCCAGAGAGGATGTTTCCTTGCCGAAGGCCACCATGATCGTATCGAACAAGGTGGACTGATTTACGGGCTTGATCAGGAAACCGTCCAGATGCTCCTCTGCGGCTTGCCGCATAAGATTTTCTCCGGCGTAAGCGGTAATCATGATGATTTTTACGTCCTTGAAGGCGGAGTCGGAGCGGCGGATTTTTTGAATCGTGGCGAAACCGTCCATATCCGGCATTTTCCAATCGGTGATTACGAGCTGGAAGGGGAGTTCTTTCCGGGGGTTTTCCAGCTCGGAAATCCCTTCGGCTCCCGAGGCTGCAAGGGTGACCTGAAAGGACATGCCCTCGAGCATGGTTTGCAGGATTTCACGGGAAGTCGGATTGTCGTCGATGACAAGGACCCGTAAATTGGAAAGGTCAGGATGGGGCCGGAGCTTTTTCGGTGCCCCCACCGAGGGAAGGCCGAAGACGGCTGTGAACGTAAAGGTGCTGCCCATGCCGAGGGAGCTTTCCACGGAGAGCTCTCCTCCCATCATTTCTACGAGGCCTTTGCTGATGGTCAGCCCAAGCCCGGTGCCCCCGTACTTCCGGGTAGTGGAGGAATCTCCTTGATTGAAAGCTCGGAAAAGTTTTGCCTGCTGTTCCGTGCTGATACCGATTCCCGTATCCCGGACGGAGAAACGGAGGCGAATTTCCCGTTCGCCTTTATCCAGCATTTTGACATCGATCACGATTTCGCCCTTCTCGGTGAACTTGACGGCGTTCGTGGTGAGGTTGGTGAGAATTTGCCCGAGTCGCAGGGGATCTCCTACCAGCTGACGAGGTATTTCCGGAGGGATATCCACGAGCAATTCCAGGTTTTTTCCCTGGATTCGCCCGGCCACAAGATTGGCAAGACTGTCGAAGACTTCTTCCAAATTGAATGCGATGGACTCCATGTCGAGCCGCCCCGCTTCGATTTTCGAAAAATCGAGAATATCGTTGATGATTCCCAGGAGCATGCGGGATGCGCTGTTCAACTTGGTGAGATAATCGAATTGTTTGGAGGAGAGATCGGTTTGCATTAACAGGTGAGCCAGACCGATGATGGCATTCATGGGGGTGCGGATTTCATGGCTCATGTTGGCGAGAAAGTCGCTTTTGGCCCGGGTGGCCACTTCTGCGGTATCTTTGGCTATCTGCAAGGCCGCTTCCGCCCGTTTACGTTCATCGATTTCTCTCGATAGGCGCCGATTCCAGAAAAAGAACAGGATAAACAGCGCCGTGGCGCCCAGAAGGATTTTCCAGACCAGGCTATAATCCATGTGGCGTTCATAGGTAATGGACATCCATTTCCGGGAAATGTTTTGGCGTTCCTCCTGGGGCAGGGCGTTAAGGCCTTTCCGGAGAAGGCTTGCCAGAATGGGCAGTTCCTTGTCCGTTCCCAGGGCAATTTTCTCCGTATAATCGGTTTGCCCCGCTACCTTTAGGCCGGTGAACCCTTCTTTTCGTATGTAATGGGTGGTGATCAGGATGCTGCCGATATGAGCCTCCGCCTTTTTCTGCTGCACTTGCTGAAGCGCTTCGGTAATGCCGGGGAGTTCCATAAGATCGAGAAGAGGATAGTGTTCCCTGAGATATGTGATCACCGCATGTCCCCGAACAACCGCCACCTTTTTTCCTGCAAGCTCGTCAAGGTCGCTGATATACGGAGCTTCCTCACGGTTGAAAACCACCATGGGGAGCGAGAGATAGGGTTCTGTGAGAAAAAGGGATTCTTCCTGCAGGGGCGTTTTTTCCACCGCCGCATACATACTGGCCCCTTGCGCAGCAAGGGGAGCAGCTGTTTTCTCCTGCCAAGAACCAATCTCCACGAATTGAAAGTCCATCCCTAGAATTTCGCCGATACGCTGAAGATAATCCACGGCTATTCCTCGGAAAATATCGTTCTCGTCAAGAAATTCCAAGGGTTCCCAGTGAGCTGTAAGGGCAACCCGGATGATCGGATGATCTTCAAGCCAGGCTTGCTCTTCCGGGGTGAGAGTCAATTCGGAGGCGGTTCTGTCCCATTTTCGGTAAATATTTCGTATTTCCTCCGTGGAAAGGGAAGTAAGGATTTTGTCGAGAATGATCGCCAGTTCGGGCCAGTCTCTCCGAACGCCCATGCTGTTGACCGATGAAGTTTCCTTCAGCTTTCCTTGAACCTGGAGGTTGGTAAGCAATTCTTTTTCTATGAGATAGGCTGCCACGGCCCGATTGCCCGCATAGGCATCCGCTTCGCCTTTGGCTACGGCATCCAGGGCGTCGCTGGTGGATGGATATTCTATAATGTGCAGATCCGGGTAGTTCCGCAAAAAGTGGTTGACCAGGAAAAATCCCCGTTCCAAGGCGATTTTTTTCCCCTCAAGTTCTTTCATGGAGCGGAAATAGGGCCCCTCCTCGCGGGCTACGATAACGTGGGGAATCGTAGCGTAGGGTTTGGTAAAGAGAAAAAAAGATGTACGGTCTTCCCGGGGAGTGATGTCCATAAGGACATCAAGCTCTTTCTTCTGAGCCTGCTGGTAGATTTCGGCCCAAGGTCCCGGAAGGGGAATCAGGCGTCCTCCCATTCTTTTGTTCAGGGCCTTGATAAAATCCACCCCGATGCCTTGAGCCGTTCCCGTGGGGTCCACAAAATCCATGGGAGGCCAGGCATCCATAATGCCCACCCGGATTTCCGGATGGGCGTCGAGCCAGGCATACTCTTCAGGGCTCAGCGATACTGCGGAAAGAGGCAGGCTGCTTGTCACGGGGGTTACCCAGTGGCTTTGGATCTCTCGCATTTCCTGGGAGGATATGTCGTTCAGGGCTTTTTGCAGAATAGCCTGCAACAGAGGCCAATCCTTGCGGGTGCCGATGGTGAGGAGAGCGCCTCGTTTTCGCAAATTGCCGTGCACCATGAGATTGGTCATGACATTTTTTTCGATCAAAAAAAGGGCCACGCTGCGGTTGCCCGCATAGGCATCCGCTTTGCCGTATGCCACCGCTTCGAGAGCCTGGGTGGTATCCCGGTATTCCCGGATCATGACCTTTGGATAGTGTTCCCTGAAATAGGCGATGTTACCGAAGCCTTTTTCCAGGGCCAGGACTTTCCCCGCGAGATCATCTTCGTTGAAAAGAAAAGAGGCGTTCCTGGGAGCGATAATGACATGTGGTACATCGAGGTAAGGGGTTGTGAAATTGAAAAATTCTTCTCGTTCGGGTTTGGGAGTAATATCCAGGAGAGCATCGAGTTCTCTTAGGCATGCCCTACGGTAAAGATCCTCCCAGGCACCGGAAACCATGTGAAGTCTGCCTTCCAAACGCCTGTTGAGAGCCGTGACGAGGTCTTTGCCGATGCCGCTGGGTTCTCCCTTGCGGTCGACGAAATTGAAGGGGGGCCAGTTGTCCATGGCTCCGATGCGAATGGCGGGGTGCTCCGTCAGCCAGTGTATCTCCTCTTCGGTAAAAAGGGATTCCATGTTGAAGGGGTTTGCGTTTGCCGAGGCGAAAAGCGGGGTTGTCGCAATAGTAAGGCAGAAAAAAAAGAAAGATGCCCGCCAAATGTTTTTAACGATAGCGACATGTCTTTGTGTATAGGCACGTTTCATCGGTCGATCCTCCTTATATAGAAGAATCTGAAACCGGACCATGATTTCCTTTTCCGAGAACGTCCAAGAGTAACGATGCGTCGTGCCGGAGCATTGCCTGAAAAAGATCAAGAGCCCGGAAGTCCTGTCATAGCTTTGTGCTGCAGGTTTGTACTTCTCAGAAAACTAAGGAAATTATACCATGCTTTACCCTGAGAGCGAAAGAAAAGGGAGTTCCCGAATCGCGGTAATACGCAAAAACAAAAAACTGCCTCTCCCGCGAAACCCGGAGATCTGGGGAGATGTTTCCCTTGCCGAGGAAGGGGGAGATTTTCCGAAGAGAGGCAGTAATGAGGATGTTTTTAAGGAAACGGAGAGTACGAACGATTTTGGTTCCCGAAATCAGGGATAAAGATCCGTACTCAGATATTTGGCACCGGAATCGCAGATCAGAATGCCCAGGGTATTCCCCTTTTCGGGGCCTTCGAGCAGATCCAGAGCCGCCGCCAGATTGGCTCCCGAGGAAAATCCTCCGAGAATTCCCTCGATTTTCGCCAGATCCCGGGCGCATTCAAGGGTCCTTTCGTCGGAGACCGTAACGAACTTTTCCACCAGGGCGGGGTCGAGAAGAGGAAGATCCCTGGAATAACCGCACCCCTGGATCTTGTGGCGTCCGGTACCGTAAGGAGTGGTCCCCAGCCAAGCGGCTTCTTCGGGTTCCGCCAGATAGCAGCGGATGCCCGGGCTTTGCCGTTTCAAAGCTCTGGCACATCCCGTAAAGGAGCCCCCGGATCCCGCTACATCCACGAAGGCTTGGATGGCATGGGCGGATTGCTCCCAAAGCTCTTTTCCCGTCACTTCTTCGGCGTGTACGTTGGCCTCCAGGAGAAACTGATTGGCCCGGTAGGCTTTGCGTTCCTCCGTTATCTCCTGTGCCCTCTCCTCCACCAAATCCAGGTCGCTTCCGGAGACCTTTCCTTCCGCTCCTTCTTCGGCCTGATCCACCAGCACCACCTCGGCTCCCAGGGCCTGCATCATCCGCATGCGTTCCCGGGAGTTTCCCCGGGACATCACCGCCACGAAGGGATGTCCCGTAAGAGCGCAGACGATGGCGAGTCCCGTGCCGGTGTTGCCGCTGGTAAGCTCTACCACGGTCTGTCCCGGCTTCAGAAGTCCCGCCTCTTCGGATTCCCGGATCATGAAAAGGGCGATACGGTCCTTTTTGCTCAATCCCGGATTGAAGAACTCCAGTTTTGCCAGAATGCGGCCGGAACAGCCGTAATGAGCGGTCAGCCGATCCAGAGCTACCAGGGGGGTGTTCCCGATGGTCTCGAGTACGCTCGAACAGAGAGGTTGCACGAATATCACCTTCCTTGAAAAGAATGGAGAGCTACAGAAACATCAGGGAAATGGCCGTATAGACCAGAAGGAGGGCGAGTACGGAGTTGATTCCCTTCTGCAATTTCGGATTGTGCAGAAAATGGCGCAGCCCCGCTCCGAAAAGAGCCCAGAGAGAGCAGGAGATAACCGCGATGGCTCCGAGGATGACTCCGGAGAGAAGAATAAGACCGTAATGTCCCGCCAGGGGGCTGAGAAAGGTGGCGTAGAGCGTGAGGGCATAGAGCACTCCCTTGATGTTGAGAAGCTGCAGAAAGGTGGCCTTCCAGAAGCCCAGCACCGGGGTGGTATCCTCCTTTTCCATGGCATAGCTGGCCCGGAAGATCTTCCATGCCAGCCAGAGGATATAGGCTCCTCCCGCCAGGCGTAGAGCTGGTTCCAGAGCGGGGAACTTTTGAAGAAGCGCCGAGGATATACCGCTTGCCAGAAGAAGGATCAGAAAAAATCCCCAGCCCACTCCCAGAATGAAGGGAAGGCTTTTCCGGTAGCCGTACAGGTTTCCCAGGGATGCGCAGGTGATATTGTTGGGTCCCGGAGTGAAGGTGGTGATGCACACGTAGGAGATGAGGGGAAGATAGTCGATTTCCATAAAAAAGGATCCTCCTCTTTGACAAAAGTTCCGTTGTGCGTTATATAATACAAACGGTTGCCATAGTATACGAGGGGGTCGTTATCTTGTCAAGGACGTGCGTTATATGAAGCAGTCACCCGAAGCCCTGGCGGAAAATCTGCGGATTCTTCGGGAGGAACGTAATTTAAGCCTTCAGAGCCTTGCGGAACTTACCGGAGTGAGCAAGAGCATGCTTCGTCAGATTGAAACGGGGAAATCCAATCCCACCATAGAAACCCTCTGGAAAATCGCCAACGGATTGCGAATTTCCTTTACCAGCCTTCTCCGAAACCGGGTTCCCCGGGCGTTGCTCCGGAACTTTCGCGATGAGGAACCCCTGATGGACGGGGCTCGGGGTTATCGGGCCTATCCGGTGGTGCCCTTTGATCCCGAGAGGGGTTTCGAATTGTACTACGTGGAAATGGATCCCGGATGCCTCATGAAGTCCGAGCCTCATAACGGCGTGGTGGAGGAGCATGTGTTGGTGCTTCGGGGAAATTTTTCCATCCGGGTGGAGGATCGGGAATACCGGGTCTGCCGGGAGCAGTGCCTCTCCTTTGTGGCCAACGTTCCTCACTCCTATGAGAATACCGGGGAGACCCTGGCCTTTGCCGCCATGGTGCTCTCCTATCTTTCCTGATGGAATTTCCCGTTTTTTCTCCGGAACCTCTCCAAAATTTCTACAAGATCTATCTTCACATTCCCTTCTGCTGCCGCAAGTGCCCCTACTGTGCCTTCTACAGCGAAACCGCTCCATCGGAAGAGCTGATGCACGCCTATATCCGGGCTCTCGAAAGGGAGATGGCTTGTTGGAGGGCCTTTGCAGGAGCCCCGATGAAAGCGGAAACGCTCTACATAGGAGGAGGCACTCCCTCGCTTCTGGGAGGGGAGCTCTGGAAAAAACTTTTCGCCGCCCTGGATCGGCACGTTTTTTTTGCGGGCTCTCCGGAAATTACCGTGGAGGCGAACCCCGGAAGTTTGCGGGAGGAACATCTGAAAATCTGGAAATCCTGGGGAGTGTCCCGGATCAGCCTGGGGGTACAGAGCTTTTTCGAGGAGGATTTACGAGTTCTCCGGCGCCCTCATGATGCACTTCAGGCGGAGGAGGCGGTGCGGCAAGCTTTGGAATGGGATTTCGAGGTAACTCTGGATCTTATGTTCGGTCTTCCCAACCAGATCCTTCGAAAATGGCACGAAAACCTTCGAAAGGCGGTAGATCTTGGGATTTCTCATATCTCCCTCTATCACCTTACCCTGGAGGAAGGAACCCCCTGGGGAGAGGCGCCTCCGGAAAACCTTGCCGAGGGTTATCCCATGTATCGCTGGGCTCAATACTATCTGAAGCGAAAAGGATTGGCTCAGTACGAGGTGGCGAGCTTCGCCCGGCCCGGCAAGGAAGCCCGGCACAATCTCGGTTACTGGCGCCAGGAGGATGTGTTGGGTTTCGGTGCCGGAGCCTGGGGGTACTGGAAGGGGCTTCGGTACGGTCACGTAAACTCCGTGGCGGATTATATCCGGGCCTTTGAGAAGCTTCTTTCGGAGGATGCTTTTCAAGAGAGCCTGGGCTATACGGAAATTCTCTCTTCCGAAAAGCGGGCTGCAGAAAGGGCGGTGCTGCTCCTTCGCACCACATGGGGCATTCCTCTCAAAGCCTTCCGGAGACGCTTCGGATATGCGCTTACGGCGGAGCTGCTTCAAAAGCTCCATCCCTTTATGCCGAGCCTGGTGGAGCATGTATCGGGACATCTTCGGCTTACTCCGAAGGGCATGCGGGTGGCGAA
>DAIPKP010000229.1:0-1653 GCA_036769705.1 Synergistaceae bacterium | reverse complement strand
AACACCTAAGCGTAACAGATAGTCTGACAGCAGTTTTTGGGTTACGTATCACAGCAGTATCCGGACAGGGAAGCCCTGCCGGGCTTCCCTGCCCGGCTTCTGATGTGATACGTAACCCAAAAACTGCTGTCAGACTATCTGTTACGCTTAGGTGTTACTCGATCAGAAGACTTTTTTCTCCATCACCCCCTGTTTTCCGTAATATCTTCGTTCTTTTTACCTGTATCGGAAGTTTCGGCTCCAAGCTTAAGCCCCTTTTTCTGAAGATATGCCACGAGATCCGACGAAAAAAGGACCCCCTCCCCCACAAAACGGGAGGCGTTTTCTGCCAGCCATGCGAGGGCTTCCTCCGAAGCGGCCTTCACGACGGGATCCGCCGCCTGGAGACATTGAAAGGCGGTGTTTCCCAGCCAGGAGACATAGGGAGGAGCCAAAAAGGAATCCTGGGCAATCTCGATAATCTGGCGAGCGGTTTTCATGGCCTCGGGCAGATCTTTGCGAAGAAGGGCTTCTTCCGCCCGGGAGCGCAGAGCCCAGATTTGTATTTCCAAATCTCCGGAGGTTCCCTTTATCGCAAGGGTACGGACATTCTGTAAATGATCGAAATACCGCTGGTAAAACTCTCGGAGCAGTTCCTCAAGGCTTTTGTCCTCGGGAGCGTAAGTCTGGGCGGTGCGGAGAAGTTCCAAAGCCTTTTGATATTCCGGCTGTCGGCAGAGATCATGAGTTCCCGCCATGATGCCCCACTCCCGGAAAAAGGAGGCGATAAGCGCCGAGCTTCGCTCCTTTCCCTCCCAGAGGGCATAGGCTTTTTCCATGTAGCGGCAGGCGTCTTCGGCTCTGCCCAGGGAGATCATGAAGCGCCCCAGGCTCCAGAGGTATTCCGGAGAAACCTCCTGTTCCAGGGGATCCGCCCGGCAGAGAAGATCCGAGAGCTCGGTGACGAACTTTCGCCGTTCCTCCCCTTCCGGAAGCGTATCGAGATGGCCGAACATCTCGGTTATTCGGGATTCCTCGGGAAGCTCTCCTTCTGCTACGGGAAAGACCTCCGAAGAAATCAGGAGATCCACCGCATAGGTAAGCCACTGTTCGAGGAAACGCACATTTGCCCGGTGGGATGCGATGATTTCCCGGTGGAGTTTTTTCCATCGCTCTATGGAGGGTACGGAATCGAGCATCCGGGTTTCCGCCATGACGGCTCCCGCAAGGTGCGTGTAGCTCTGGCCTATAAAGGAGAGTACGGGATTGGCCGCATGAAGATCGTCCAGAAGCCCCGCCACTTCGTAGGCGCTTTGCTGCCTTCGCTGAGGGGATAATCCGGGAGCGCAGGCCGCGGCAACCAGGTTCTCCATTTTGTCGAGAATTCCATGGCAGCTTGTTATATACTCCATGTTCCGGCCAAGAAGGGAGAGAACTTTTTCTTTGTGTTCCCGCATTTCTTCCTCCGAAGGAGCCGGGAAATCCGAGGAGGAGAGAACCAGGGGTTCTTCGGCGGGTTCCGAAAGATGAGCATGGATGTACTCCCGGAAGGGGCAGATGATGGTGCCCCTGATAAGAGCTCCTCCCTCGGTGCAGTCGTACACCTCTTTCTGCGTCGCTTCGAGAAGGCGCTCGAAAATTTGCAGAAAGACCAGCCAGATTTCCTGGGTTTCC
>DAIPKP010000228.1:0-1659 GCA_036769705.1 Synergistaceae bacterium | reverse complement strand
CCCTGGTTCCCCGTCCCGAGGCCGCTGCCCGGGAGTTTGCTGCAGGCATGCTCTCCGGCGAGAAGATCCGTGCAACCTCCAAAAAATGGGATGAAGAAAAGGTGTACCAAGTGCAGTCCTCTCTCTTCCGCGGAAAGGTAGAACTCCTCTTTCCCCGGAACTATCCGGAAATACTCAAAGAAAAGGGGCTCCCCAGGGATTTTGAAAACCTCTTTCACAGCCTCTTTGCTGTGGCGCTGCTTACTCTGCACGGAATTTAGGGGATTCACAGGAGACATTGTGCCATTATAAGGAGGCTGCCATGCACTGCTACAGCAAAAAACTCACAGATCTGCTGCTTCAGGCGGAGGAATACGCTGCCCGGGTGGGAGCCCGAGAGGTAGATCCCTTCATTATAGTAACCCTCTACCGGGGGCTCTCGCTCTCCGAAGAGGGGAGTACCTCGCTGCTTCCCAAGGGGGAGAGGCTCTCCCGTCCCGTTTTTTCCCAGGTTATACAGAAGTGCCTGGAGGAGGCCTCAAGAAAAGCTCCCTCGGGAATTCCCGAAGTCCAGGACTTTCTCTCCGCCCTCTTTGCGGGTTCATATCTGGAGGAGCAGGACTTTCTAAAGGCGGGGCTTCCGAAAAGGGAGGACGCCCCCCGGGAGCAGATCTGCTTCTCCTTCGCCGAAATCTGTGGCTCTCTGGAAGAGCGACTCAGCAGGAGGGTGCTCGGACAGCCCCGGGCCATTCAGAAAATAGCCGCCAAGCTCAAGCTCAGCACCTCGGGGTTTGGAACACACCGAAACCGCCCTCTCGGAAGCTTCCTTCTGGCAGGCCCCACGGGAACCGGAAAGACGGAACTCGCCAAAGCCCTGGGGGAAACCTGCTTCGGCTCCGAAGAAACCCTCCTGCGGCTCGACATGAGCGAATACGCAGAATCCTCCAGCATCAACCGCCTCATAGGCTCCAGCCCGGGGTTCGTAGACTCCGAAAGGGGAGGGATGCTCACCGAAAAAATCCGTCAGAACCCCTTTACCCTGGTGCTGGCGGATGAAATCGAAAAAGCCTCTCCCTCGGTGATTCAGCTCTTTCTTCAGATTCTCGACGAAGGCACCCTCTCGGATGCCTCGGGAGAGACCTTCGACTTTCGCAACGCCCTCATCATCTGCACCTCTAATGCGGTGGGGCACTCCAGAAAGCGCTCTCTCGGCTTTGCCTCGGAGCAGGAGGCCCAGAAGGCCCGGGAAGACCTTCTCAAAGAAGAGCTGCAGCAGACATTCTCCCGGGAGTTTCTCGGGCGCTTTGACGATAGCATCTTCTTCGAAGATCTCTCACAGGAGACCCTGCAGGAACTCTTCGCCCTCCTCCTCCGCAAAGAGCAGGAGATCCTCACGAGCCGGGGGATAACCCTGGATGTTGAAGAAGAAGCCCTGGAGCTTCTCGCCCGCAGAGCCACAGGAAGCCCCTCGGGGGGCCGGAAGGTGCATGGCCTTCTGGAATCCGAAATCCTCACCCCCCTCTCGGAGCTTCTCGTGGCGGGGGAGAAAAACATCCGCATCTTCCTCTCTTCGGAAGCCCCCGGGAAAGTGCTTTTGGAACCCTTTCTTCATGAATGAAAAAAGGCTATACATTTAAAAAAATATGGTTAGATTTGTCTGGAATATTGTTTTTCCTTGTC
>DAIPKP010000227.1:0-1663 GCA_036769705.1 Synergistaceae bacterium | reverse complement strand
GGCGGCGATCCTGGAGGAAAAATACCTCAAACAGACCCGCATCCGGTTTATCTGAGGTAAGAGGGGAACTTTTTCATTGACATTCCGGAGCCTTCCTATACCATGGGGAGCGGTTTTGTGCGACATACCATAGAGATAGAATTCATCGAAAAAGGGAGGAGAAACCATGGATTTCCGGAAGATCTGAGGAAGCATAATCGTGCATGGCATGCACGGAAGGCCCCCTCGGAAAAAGACGAACTTTTCTGGAGATCCCCGCCCTTTTTGCAATAGCCCCTGAAAAAGAGGGGCTTCTCCTCGAATGATTCTTTTTCCCGCGAAGGTGTCCTTCCGGCGGAACCCGAAGAATACGGAGTTTCTCGGATAGCGAGAAAAAACAAAAGAGGAGGAATACGAAATTATGCAAAAATCGACGTTCGCTCTTACCTTCAGCGCCCTTTGTGTAGTGGTGAATCTCGTACTTGGAACCGTGGTAGCCATGCTTCACATCCCCATGCTTTTTATGGATACCCTGGGAACCATCTTTGGGGCGGTTCTTCTGGGGCCCTTTTACGGAGTGATAATCGGTCTGCTTACTAATGTGGTGCAGGGAGTTCTCACGAATCCCCGGGATATCCCCTTCGCTCTCGTCAACATGACCATCGGTCTCGTGGTGGGGTTGGTGGCCCGTAAGTTCCGCTTCACCCTCCCCGTAGCTATCCTTACAGGACTTGTTCTTGCAGTAGTGGCGCCCCTCATCGGCACCCCCATTGCGGTGTGGCTCTACGGTGGACTTACCGGGGGCGGGACGGACTTCATTTTTCTCTGGCTCAAATCCTCGGGACACAAAATCTTTACCGCTGCCTTTATTCCCCGGATAATAGGCAACCTGCTGGACAAGGTGGTTTGCGCTTCCGTGGTGGCTCTTCTTATTCCCGCGCTTCCCGCTCACGTTCTGGCCAAGGGAAATAATCCCTTTTTCAAGAACCCTTCCTAAGGAAGAACGAGGAGTCTCTCGCATGCGTCGGAATGGAACGCTTCTCGTGGTAGCGCACTGTCTTTTGAATGCCAATGCCAAGGTGAAGGGATTGGCTCCCTTTGGAGGTGCCATGGGGGAGGTGATCCTCCCCTTTTTGGAGGCCGGAGTAGGTTTAATACAGCTCCCCTGCCCGGAATGCACCTTTCTCGGCATGCGGCGCTGGGGAATGACTTCGGAACAGTATGATATTCCCCCTTTTCGCGCTCACTCCCGGAAACTTCTGGAACCTTTGATTTATCAGGTGGAGGATGCTCTCGATACGGGGTACCGGGTACTTGGAGTGCTCGGAGTCGAGGGAAGTCCCAGCTGCGGAGTGGGTTTTACCTGCCGGGGATATCGGGGAGGCTCCTGCGGAGAGAGCGAGTATAAAGCGTATCTAAGCCCCGGAAGGGGAGTGTATATGGCTCTCCTGGAAAACATGCTGAAGGAGAGAGGTCTTGTCCTCCCCTTTGTGGGAGTGGACGAGTCCGCTCCGGACCTGGATTCTCTCGAAGCTCTTCGTTCTTTTTAAATCACAAGGCAAAGGCGTTCTTCCCGGTCGGGAAGAACGCCTTTGCCTTGTGATTTAAAAGCGCGGCTCAAGAAGTGCGTTACTGCAGATCTACCCAGCCCTCTTCACCGTTCCAGTTGAGAACAACCTGGCTG
>DAIPKP010000226.1:0-1664 GCA_036769705.1 Synergistaceae bacterium | reverse complement strand
CGGTGTTTGTCAAGCAAGTTGTCGCTTCTGCCAGTTCTAAATAACGGCATTTGCCGCACATTCTATAGAGCGCACGTTTCTTGAAGATCCTCCCGGGGTTCTTCTTTCGTAGAAACTTTCTCGGGGTTAAGAAATACGGATTGGGGATTCTCCCAGATCCGGGTATTTCTGCTCCAGCGTTTAGGGTTGGAGCTTTTGGCTTCCTCATAGACCTTTTTCCGGATTTCGAGGATTTCCGTATGCTCTCCCCGGTGGCGCTGCCCAGGGGTAACGAAGCCTATGGCGCTATGATGGTGTTTTTCGTTGTACCACTCCACGAAGTCCCTGGTCCAGAGCCTTGAGGTTTCCAGGCTTTCAAAGCCTTTGGAAGGAAAGACGGGCCGGTATTTGTAGGTCCGGAAAAGGGATTCCGAGTAGGCGTTGTCGTTGCTTACCCTGGGCCTGCTCCGGCTGGGAACGATGCCCAGGGTTCGGCAGGTTTCCAGGAAGGTGCTTCCTTTCATGGGACTGCCGTTGTCCGAATGGAGCACCAGAGGGGCAGTGCCGATTTTCTGAGCGAGTACCGCCCGGGTTACGAGTTCTGCGGCATGTTCTTCAGATTCTCTTTCCCAGATCTCCCAGCCAACGATGAAGCGGCTGTAGATGTCGAGAATGAGATAGAGATAGTAGTACATTCCCTTGACGGGGCCAGGAAGCCAGCTTATGTCCCAGCTCCATACTTCGTTCGGCCCTGTGGCTTCATGGGTGGTTGGTATTCTGGCCACTCTCTGGATGCTTCGTCCCCGGTGCTGCTGTTGGCTATGTTTGCGGAGGATCCGGTAGAAGGTGGATTCCGAGGCAATGTATTTTCCCCGATCCGCCAGGGTGGGTACGATCTGGCTTGGAGGGAGATCTGCGAATTCCGGATCCCGGGTTATTTCGAGGACTTCCTGCTCTTCCTCCGGAGAAAGAGCGTGGGACGGACGGGAACGGACCGCCTTTTTTCGCTGGTCTTCCGTTACGGCACCTTCTTCAATCCAACGCTGAAGGCTTCTCAGGGAGATGCCGAGTTCTTTACATGCCATGGCTTTACGGGCTCCGCTCCTGTGAGCTTCCTCGACGAGGGTACAGGCGATACGGCGATTTGAGAAGCTTATGAATCTTCCTCGTCTTCCCCCCAAATCGCCTGGGCTTTTTTTCGGAGCGCCAGAAGGGCTGCGGTTTCCGCAAGAGCTTTTTCTTTGCGCCGCAGTTCTCGCTCAAGATCCTTTGCTCGTTTTCGCTCTTTCCCAAGGGAGTTTTTGAGGGTTTTCACATCCTCCCGGAAAGCGGCTTCCTCCTGGGCTTCGATGCAGGCCTTTTTCCAAGCCTGAAGCTCTTGAACATAGATGCCTTTGCTGCGACAGTATTCGGCTATCTCCACCTCGTTCATTCCCGCGGTAGCCAAAACTGCGAGGAACTTGTCCTCCCCGCTCCATGCTACGGGACGTTTTCCGTTACCGGGAATCGGGGCTCCCATGGTTTTCCTCGCTTTCCTTCTCCAATCGTGAAGGGTATACCGGCTGATTCCGGTTTCCCTGGATAGTTCCAGTACCGAAGCGTTTTCCGGGGGCATCATACGACGCACCAAGGGTTCTCGTATTTCTGGTCCGTACATTTTCATTACCGCACCTCCTGAAGGGGTT
>DAIPKP010000225.1:0-1679 GCA_036769705.1 Synergistaceae bacterium | reverse complement strand
TGCGGAGTAACGGGAAGGGTTTTCAAAAATCCGTGTAATCTGTGAAATCTGTGGACAGATTTTCAGAAATACCGAGGGGTTTCCCGATTTTCGGGAAACCCCTCGGCGGTTTTTATAAGTGGAAACCCCGTGGCTTTTAGTCCGTATCCATATCTCCCATGAATCCGGGCATCTCCATCTTTTTATAGCCCTGGGGAATCTCGAAAAGGCTTGAGGCAAGGGAGCCCTCCTGGATATTCTTCATCTCCATGGTACTCGTTCCTTCGGAAGTGTTCGTAACGATTTTGATGGGAGTTTCCAGCTTCTTGGAAATCCAGAGAGTGGAATCGCCCCTCAAATCCTCCTTGTAGGTTACCTTGAAAACTTTGCACTTGTAGCCGTTCACCGTTTCCGTTCCCAAATCTTCCGCCGTGGCCATATCCGGATTCTCTTCCAGGAGTTCCTCGGCGGAGTCGATATCGACTTCCATGGTTTCCTGGAATTCCTCATCCGCCATATCGAGGAATTCCATGTACATTTTCTGGGCGTGCATAACCACGATGGTGTCTCCGGTTTCCTCGTTGATGAGGATGGTCTGCTCCTGCCCCTGCATGGCTATGTCCTGGCGGAAGAGATTCCCTTTGACGTAGAGCTTTCCTGTGGAATTTCCGTGAGGTCCGGTGGTGATCATATCCGCGGTGTACTCCGCTCCGAAGGCGGTGCAGGCAAAAAGAACGGCCAGAATAAGGGTCCCCAGAAAAATACTTTTCCGTTTCATGATTATGTCCTCCTTGATAAACGATTTTTCACGATAAGCTTTCTATCGGGAAATCATTATACCCCGAGTTTTCCTTTCCTTCCAGAAGAAGAAAGCCCGAAGCGTTTTTTCCGCTCCGGGCCCCAGGGTTTATGCCGTGTCTTGGAATATTTGAAAATTGAAAGGCTTTTCTATCTTATTTTTTCAGAACGAAGAAGGGAATCAGGAAGAGCAGTCCCAGGGGAGCGAAGCCAAGGGCGTTGCAGCCACCGCCCCCGCCGCTACCAGGTCCCGGAGTGGGAATGGGGGTGGAAGTGGGGGTTACCGTGGGCGTTCCCGTAGGGGTAGGCGTGACGGTGGGTCCCGAATAGGGCCCCGTAAAGGCCTTGAGGGCCACGTTGGCTTCTTCGTACCCCGCTACGGTGGTAAGGTCCATCCAGGTGGCGCCGGTGGAGCTGATGAAGCTTTCTCCCGGATTGGCGGTGGCTTTCTCGGAATAACCCGCTGCAGGCTCCTCTATGGCGATGGCATAGACATATCCCGGGGTGGTGAGCTTTACCGCCACGGCAAACTTGGCTCCGTCCGTGAGGGGAACTTCGCTGTCCAGCTCGATGGTATAGTACCCCGGAGCTACCAGGGTTCCCGCCTGGGGGCCGTGAGCCAGGGTTCCCGTAGAGGGGGCTCCGGTAACCCCCGTATAGATGCGGATTTCGTAGGAGGCGTTTGCGGCGGGGGTGTAGAAGCTCACCGCTTTAACGGCTTCTGCGGCCACGGCGTTTTTCAGGGCTCCCGAAGCACTCAAACCGCTGCCGGCGGTAAAGACGTTGGCGAAGTGGGCGGTATTGGAGGGGGAGTAGCCGATGTCGCTCACCCATCCGAGGGGATCGTACTGATAGACGTAGTCGAAGGTGCTGGTGCTGTTTCCCAGGAATACCGCGGGGCG
>DAIPKP010000224.1:0-1690 GCA_036769705.1 Synergistaceae bacterium | reverse complement strand
CCCCGGCCGGACATCTTGGCCACCCTTCCCCCGCAGGCCGCCACCAGGGGAGTCAAAACGATGGTGGTGGTGTCCGCCACGCCCCCGGAGCTGTGTTTATCCACCTTGATTCCCGAAATGGAAGAGAGATCCACGGTCTCCCCCGAGGCAGCCATGGCCAGGGTGAGGTCCCCGGTCTCCCGGTTGTTCATGCCGTTGAACCATACCGCCATACAGAAGGCCGCCGCCTGATCGTCCCCGATGCTTCCCGAGGTATAACCGGAAACGAAAAAATCGATCTCCTCCCGGGAGAGTTCCTCCCGAAGCTGTTTTTTACGAATGATGTCGGGCATGCGCATGGATTTTTTCTCCTTCTCCCTAATAGGCAGATTTCCCGGAACGCCCCTCCATCATGGCCACTCCGGAACTGGTGCCTATCCGGGAAGCCCCCGCCCGGATCATGGCGAGCGCCTCCTCCCGGGAGCGTATGCCTCCGGAGGCCTTCACTCCCATATCCGCTCCCACGGTGCGCCGCATGAGCTCCACATCCTCCAGGGCAGCGCCTCCCTTGGAAAACCCCGTGGAGGTCTTTACGTAATCCCCTCCGGCTTTCTTGGCGATTTCACAGGCCCGGGCAATCTCTTCTTTCGAAAGAAGGCAGGTTTCGAGAATCACCTTGAGCACCCGGGGACCGCACATTTTCTTGACCTCCCGGATATCCTCCTCCACCCGGGAATAGTCTTCATCCCGGAAGGCTCCGAGGTTCATCACCATGTCGATCTCCCGAGCTCCCGCTTCGAGGGCTTGCTTCGCCTCGAAAGCCTTGGCTTCGGTGCTCATGGCCCCCAGGGGGAAACCCACCACGGTACAGACCGCCACTCCCGAGCCCTTCAGCTCCGACACGCAGAGGGGTACCCGGCAGGAATTGACGCACACCGAGGCGAAACCGTACTGCCGGGCTTCCTCGCAAAGTTTCCGCACCGCTCCGGCGGAGGCCTCGGCCTTCAAAAGAGTATGATCTATGTAGGACGCAAGATTTTCCAATCTCTCTTCTCCTCTCTGAAAAGAGAACATTTCCTCTTTATTCTTGGAGCTCGAAAAAAGCCCGAACTCCAGGGCTTTGGAAAGATTTTCCCGCTCGTCCATCATAGCACTCGGAGAACCCCGGTTCAAACCTCCGGAGAAGGGGAAAAAGAAAAAAACCGAAACCTTTTTGTTTGTTCTTTTTTCCGAAAACCATGTATATTTAAAGGGTGGCGGATTCTGCAAAGGGGGTACGAACCCATGGACTACGTGATTGAGATGCTGCACATACGCAAGGAATTTCCCGGAGTAGTGGCCAACGACGACGTAACCCTCCAGGTACGCCCCCGGGAAATCCATGCTCTTCTGGGAGAGAACGGAGCGGGAAAGTCCACTCTCATGAGCATCCTCTTCGGACTGTACCACCCCGACGGGGGTACCATACGCATTCGGGGCAGGGAGGAACGCATCGCCAATCCCAACGTGGCGAACGAGCTCGGCATCGGCATGGTGCACCAGCATTTCCAACTGGTACATAATTTCACGGTCACCGAAAACATCCTCCTGGGGCACGAGGGATCCTTCGTGCTGGATCGCTCTCGGGGAGCCCGGAAGATCAAGGAACTTTCGGAGCGTTACGGCCTGAACATCGACGAAAACGCCAAGATCGAGGATATTTCCGTGGGCA
>DAIPKP010000223.1:0-1693 GCA_036769705.1 Synergistaceae bacterium | reverse complement strand
GATTTCGTCGGAAAGAACGGTTATATCATGTCGGGAAGTGATTGCTTCGATTTTGAGGAGCTCCTCCCGGCTCCAGACCCTTCCCGTAGGGTTATGGGGGCTACAGAACAGCATGAATCGTATGGAATGTTTCCGTATCTTTTCTTCCATATCCTCGAAATTCATATGAAACCGCGAATCCTTTTTGGAATAAACGAGAGGGCTCGCAACAACTTTGCGCTCGTTTAAAACAACTGTTTCCAATAGAGGGGTATATGCGGGAGTATGTATCAGCACCGGGTCTCCCGGCTTTGTCAACTGCCGCACAAGAAGATCGATAGCATAGACGACGCCGGGGGGAGTAAACACGAGGAGTTCTTCCGGGACTTTCCATTTATGACGGTTCAAGATCCAGTTCCTTACGGAGCTTACGTATTCCGGGCTGCGGAAGTGATAGCCGAAAATTCCGTGTCGTGCCCGTTTTTCCAAGGCTTCTCGAACCTTGGGAGGGCAGGGGAAATCCATATCCGCTACCCAGAAGGGGAGAACCCCCGGAACCTGTGCCGCTCCGGGGATGTCATCCCATTTGTAAGAAGAAGTTCCTCGTCTTTCCGTGTACTCTTCGAAGGAGGATGCGGAAATTTTGGGGGAATCACAGTGAAGATCCTTCACGAGATAAAATCCTTTCTTAAAGAACGTAGTAAAGGCCGCAGGTTATTGCCGCTACAAGAATAGCGTAGGGAAGCTGCGTTTTTACGTGATCGATATGGTCGCAACCCGCTCCCATGGAGGAAAGTACCGTGGTATCCGATACGGGGGAAGCGTGATCTCCGAAAATGCCGCCTCCGGTAACGGCGGCGATGGTTTTAAGTACCACCGGAGTTACTGCGCCTCCGCTGATGGAGTATGCCACGGGAAGAGCGAAGGGCATGACCACCGCAAAGGCTCCCCAGGAAGTTCCCGTAGAGAAGGATATGATTGCTGTGGCAAGGAAGGTGGTCATCACGAGAAGCGAAGGAGTGAGCCAGCCTTCTGCGGCCCCCAGGATGTAATCTGCGGCTCCCAGGCCTTTGGTAACGGTATTCAGACAGTACGCGAGAGCAAGAATGGTAAGAGCTGGGAGCACTCCCTGCATTCCGGAAGTGACGGTTTTCATGAAATCCGCAACGGATTTTACCGTTCGGGTGGCGAAGAGAGCTATGGAGGTATAGAGCACCGCCGCAATAAAGGCTTCACAAATTTTGATGCTTCCCATGGCAACAAAGGTGTATCCCGCGATTCCCACGATGATGAGTACCGGCATGATAAGATGGGCAAAAAGATGAGCTTTTTCGGAAGAATTTTCGGGGAAAAGATCCTCCAATTCGCTGCCCGTCATTGGGTTTGCTCCGTCCCGAAGAACTTTCCCCGTTTCCATACTTCGTTTTTCCGCCTTTCTCATGGGGCCGAAATCCGGGAAAAACTCCATGGCCACGAAAAGGGTAAGAACCACGGTAATGATGGAATAAAAATTATAGGGTATGGAACGGGCGAAAATGGCAATCCCCTGGTCGATGGATGTTACGGGATTTCCCTGTTCCGCTACGAGTCCTCCGAGAAAGGCTCCCCAGGCCATAAAGGGAACGAGCGTGCATACTGAAGATGTGGTGGCATCCAGGATGTATGCCAGTTTTTCCCGGGAAATTTTGTGTGTATCGGTAATGGGACGCATTAC
>DAIPKP010000222.1:0-1701 GCA_036769705.1 Synergistaceae bacterium | reverse complement strand
CTTAAAAAAACAGCTCGCATATATCCTGGAAGAATAAAATTTTCCCCCGAGGATAACACACGTTTCGTTGTGTATCCTCGGGGGAAAACGCATATCTGCGGTATTCCTATTGAAGAAGCGAAAGCACGTTCTTCGGCAATTGATTTGCCTGGGTCAGCATGGAAGTGCCTACCTGGGTGAGAATATTCAGCTTGGTGAACTCCATCATCTCCTTGGCAAAATCCAGATCCCGAATCCGGGATTCCGCGGCGGAAAGGTTCTCCGAAGTTACGGTCAGTGCGGAAGTGGCATGGCCCAGCCGGTTTACCAGGGCTCCATACTGGGCCCGGTGCCGGGAAACTCTATCGATAGCTGCGTCGATTACGGTAATGGAACGTCCCGCATGCTCCGAATCTCCCACGCTGATATTGTGCACTCCCAGGGTTTCCGCATCCACGGCTCCCAGGGAGAGAAGCATATCCTCTTTTTCGTTGGCTCCGATCTGCAGCATGGTGGCATTATCCGCCAGATGAACCGTACGGTATACTTCCGAAGCGGAACCCAAAACGAAGCGTCCCGTCTGCTCGTTGTATTGAACACCGCTGATACCCAAAAGAGCATCGAAGCGAAGCCGTACGGCATCTCCCCATATTCCGCGCAGATCGTCTCCTCCCGCAACCTTCAACCCCGAAGCTACGCCCTTTCCCGAATGGGCATCCGTCACGCTTATGCTATAAGTGGTATCCCGAGCCTCCTGAATGACCGTAAGCCCCAGGGCCTGTAAAATTTGTTCATCCCCCCGAAACTCGTAGGATCCCTTCTCACCCGCAAAGGCGGATCGCAGAATCAAGGTGCCTTCCACGGATTCGATCATATTTTTTCCTGCCAAGGGGCCCGTAAAGGTAACGAATTTTTCTTTCGACGAAGAAGGCATGAGGTAGCTCAGCTCTCCCTCTCCCAGTTCGTCGTAAAGAGCGGCGTTGAGGCGTTCCAGAAGAGCGTGAATCTCTTCGTTGCCATAGAGCGTAAAAGGAGATTCTTTGTCTCCCCTGCGAATCGTAATGGTCACGGGATCGTCGAGGAGAAACTTTCCGTTCTTGTCCCAGAACTGCGCTATATCCCTCAACGAGGAGTAGCGGTGCGCCACACCTCCGTCGATGCCCTCCCGGTAAACCGAGGAAAAAATCGCCGTATCCCGTACCGTTCGGGGAGTGGTGTCCGAGCCGTCTCCCAGGGGAGTGCCTCCGTGAAAATCCCCGAAGCTGAGAGAAAGCTCTCCGTCGTGGACTTTCCCCTGGAAAGCCTCGCTGCCGAAGCTCAGCACCTTGGGCGTTACCTGGTACGTATGGAGCACCGTGGTCTTGTTATCGAGCACGCCGTCGAAAAAGCGCCAGCTTATGGGGTAGATCCCCGGGTTCGTATCTCCTCCGAAAAGGTCAATTTCGTCTACCGCATATTGGTCTTCCACCGGGTCGTATTCATCCCGGCCATCCGCTACGAGGGAAAGAGTAAAACGGTCTCCCTGGCGGAGCCGGGAAATATCGGTAAAGTCGAAATGGTGGAAATGCAACCCCTGGAGGTAGGGAGATCCCAGGAAAAACATATCTTCGTTGGTGCTTCCCAAGGTTATCCGTTCTTCCTCGGCGTAGCGGTAATTTCCTTCCCGGTCCACGATATGCCCCTGGATGCGTACGGTAACGGAACCGTTTTCCGCTTCCAGTA
>DAIPKP010000221.1:0-1702 GCA_036769705.1 Synergistaceae bacterium | reverse complement strand
CGAACCATGGGAAATGTTACATATCGTGCGTTTGCCCAAAAAACCTAATATAGGCAAGTCCATATTTTTTTTTAAAAGGGATGTGCCGAACCCAAAAATAAAAACATCGTGCTTCAAAGGAGCCCAAAGTAAAATGAGAGATTTTGCCAGGTAGCAACTTGTAATATAAAACAGTTTTTGAAAAAGTTTTTTGCGAGGAGTCCGAAAACGCAAAAAGCTTGCTTTTTCATAAAGTGCAATAAACCACGGCTGCTTTTCCTTTGATTGTTCATATCCAAAGGGATGTGAATTGCCGCCCACAAACGTTACTGCATATCCTTTCTCACGCAATCCTTTAGCGAGCTGGCCGTAGTATCCCGCAATTTCAGTCATTCCTATAAAAATACGTTTTTTATTCATATTTTGCTACCTATTTTTTCAAATCTACACACACCCATACCCTCCATCTACATCCATCACGCTTCCGGTAATCCATCGGGCGGCGGGGCTTAGCAGGAAAGCTGCGGCGTTTGCCACGTCCTCGGGTTTTCCCACCCCAAGGGGGTGGAGGCGATTCATAGCCGTAAGGAACTCTTCTTCCGAAGAATAAAGTGCTTTCAGCTTTTCGAGCATGGGAGTTTCCACGTATCCGGGACATATGCAGTTACATCGGATCCCCTTGGAGGCGTACTCCACCGCCAGAGTTCGAATGAGAGAGATAAGAGCCCCTTTCGATGCAGAATATGCTGTTTTTCCAGAAGCCCCAAAACGTCCCGCCATGGAACCGATTCCTACCACCGAAAGATTCTCCCCGTGCTTTCCCTTTCGGAAAATCTCCTTACAGATCATCCAGAAAGAGTCGAGATTCACTGCCATGAGTTGGTGCAGATCCTCCAGAGTAGTAGAGCGAAAGGGAAGGGTTTGCTCCACTCCTGCACAGTGCACAAAACCCGTGATAGGGCCTTTTTCAGCGAACACATAAGCCAGCATTCGAGAAATGTGGTCTTGATTCGCCAGGTCTCCCGGCATAAGCAGATGCCCTTCTCCCTGGAGGCTGTCATACGTTTCTTGCAGCCGGGACTCGCTCCTTCCAGAGAGAATGCATGTGCCTCCAAGGAGGGATATGCGGAGAGCCGTAGCCCTGCCGATACCGGAAGAGGCTCCTGTTACGAGAGTGACAGTATTTCGGAGAGAAAAAGGATTTTCTGTCATTGCTTCTCCATAAGGTTCAAGATATCCCCCACGCTCTTGAGAGCCTGGATTTGATCGGCCTTGAGCTGTACTCCATACTTTTTATCCAGCATGGCGATGACGGAGATGATGCCCATGGAATCCCATTCTTCAAGCTGTTCAAGTTCCTTCGCAGGAGTGAGTATCTCTTCATCTGTGTCAAGAGTTTCCGCAAGGAGTGTAATTTTTTCGTTCATGGTCCAGCTTCCCTTCCTTTCAATTTTTGTCTCCATGTTGTAGTAGATACGACAGCGCTAAAAACGGATTACTGTAGCTCCCCAGGAGTATCCTACCCCGAATCCCGCCACAAGAACGTTCGAACCGTCCTTGATGAGTCCTTTATTGAGAGCTTTTCGAAGAGCTATGGGTATGCTGGCACTTACGGTATTGCCCGTATCCTCTACATCAATAAAAAACCGTTCTTCCGGAACATCAAGGCGATCCCGGAGGTTTTCGAGGATAAAGCGGTTTGCCTGGTGCAGCACGTAGAGGT
>DAIPKP010000220.1:0-1706 GCA_036769705.1 Synergistaceae bacterium | reverse complement strand
TCAGATAAACCGGATGCGGGTCTGTTTGAGGTATTTTTCCTCCAGGATCGCCGCCAACCCCCGAACGATGGTCCGGCGTATTTCGATATCCATGGGAAGCGAGGGGTCCTGATGAGCCTCGTTGATCCGGGTTCCCACCACGAAATCGATAAGATCGCTTTCCAGAAGCAAGTTCGCCAGCCTGGCGCCGGGGCTGAGAGGAGAGATGTTTTCCCGGGATTCCAATATTTTTCGAACCGCCGTAAGCGTAAGGATTCCCTCGGTGATGAGATCCACCCCTTCCATGTGGGAAATCGGGGGCAGACCGTACCGGCAGGTATCGAGATTCGTGGTTATTTCCCTATCCAGCTCCCGGGCGATAATATCCGAAGTGGTACCTCCGCAGATCACCTTTTTGCCGGGAAAGGAATCGAGAAGCGCCGCATACTCCTTATCCCGCTCCTGGCGAAAGGGAGGCCCCGTAAGCAGAATGAGCCTGCGGGGCTTGCGAAAGTAAAGAACCCCGCAGGTCATGTCATCCCCCGCCCTTTGGCGCGGCTCTTTGAGAAGCGCTTCCCGAAGCATGATTCCCGCAAGCTCTCCCGCAGCAATCTGGGGATTGCGCTGCACCTTGCTCCGCACGAAGGAGGCACAGTCCTCCCGTCGCCACCCCAGGGGAAAAGCCCGGCTTCCCATCCCCGCCTGGGTGATGCCGTCGGAGAAGAGAAGCAGCCGGTCCTCGGGACGGTTGAGAATTTCGCTGAAATATATTTTTCTTTCGTTCCAACGCGGAGAGCTGACTTCCCGCTGGGGAATCTCCAGGATGTCCCCGTCCCGGAGCAGAAAATACCCGGGATTGTCCATCTGGATGATCCGGGTCCATTTATGGAGCACGCTATCCACCACGGTAAAGGTGGCATAGCTGATTTTTCGCACCTGACAGATGGGCAGAGCATCCATCATAACCTCCGCAGCCCGGAGGAAATCCATGTTGCTGGTGGCGAATTTCATGGCCATGGAGGCGGTCATGGAGGAGAGGATGTTCGCCTTGACCCCGCTTCCGAGACCATCCGAAAGAACTCCGATAACCCGGTTTTCTTCGGGAATGCGCTGCACGAAGAAAGAATCGCCGCAGATGGCCTCACCGTGCTTGATGCTCTGGACGAAGTCCACTTCGAGAAAAAGGGAATCCACGGCTATCCTCTTTTTTCCGAAGAGTACCCTTCGGCGATGGAGCGCAGCAGGATCTCCGTATCCGCCATGTGTTCCCCCAGCTTACAGGCGATTTCCTGCACCGTGATGAGATTCTTCTGGATAACCTCCTCCGCCCGGTGAGCGATTTGATCCCTTTTGAGCTCCCGCCGGGTAACGTCGGTGAGCACCGCCCCCACGGTCTGATAGGGTTCAATAGGAAAAATGGTGATCTCGAAAAGCATATCCCCATGCCGAAAGTGATCGCAGGAAACCTCCTGGTTCGTTTCGAGAACCCCCTGAAAAAGATGATCCAAGGGAAAGATCTTGGAGAGAAGAGAGCCCTTCATGCCGGGGATCACTTGGTAAATGGCGTATATTTCCTCTCCCAGAAAGCGGGCGAAACGTTCGTTGCATTCCACGATCTTCATATCCTGATCCACGATAACCACTCCGGCGGGCATACTCCGCAAAAGGGCGTTGGCCTTTTTCTGGGCCTTTTTCGCTTCGTATTCGTCGCGTTCCTTGCAGATCTT
>DAIPKP010000219.1:0-1712 GCA_036769705.1 Synergistaceae bacterium | reverse complement strand
CTCCGCCGAGATGGGTTTCACAAAGGGCGAGAAGGGCCCGGGCATCCGCCCGAAGGCGCAGATCGTTCAGCCGGATAAGCACCTGGCGCTCTCCCTCCCTCAGTTCGAACAGAACCGGACTCTCTCCCCGATAAGCCTTGAGCTCCCGCAAAAAGGTGAGAAGGTTTTTACGGGGAAGTCCCTCTTCGGAAAGAATAAACTTCACCACCGGAGGAAGGTTCTTCTCCGCCTCCTCCAGAGGAAGAACCTGGTCCGCCAGAATAACACGGTCCATGCGCTCCTGCACCTTTCCGGTGACCACGAGAAGAGCTCCGTTGGTTATTCCGGGCTTGCACTCCTCCCACGTGCGGGGGAAACAGACTACCTCCACCTTTCCGGTCTGGTCCTCGAGGTCAAAGAATCCCATGGGATCCCCCCGCTTGGTATATTTCTCCTTCCGCCCCGAAACCATACCTCCCAGAACGATACGGGTCTCCTCGCCCCCCTTCCAGAAGGCAAGATCCTCTACGGTAAAGTAGGAGTATTTCTGTATTCTCGAAGAAGCTTCCTCCACGGGATGCCCGGAGAGATAAATTCCCAGGGTATCCTTTTCCATGGCGAGGATATCCATCTTTTCGGGCTCCGTCATCTCCGGGAGCTCCGGCCCATCGTCTCCGGCGGCATCTTCCTCGAAAAGCCCCAGCTGCTGGGTATCCTCGGAGCGGCGCCCCGCCAGCTCCAGCCACCGGGGAAGCACTTCGAGAAGCTGATTGCGGTGAGCTCCCAATCCGTCAAAGGCTCCCGCCCGGATAAGATTTTCCAGCACTCCCTTGTTGATCACCCGGAGATCTACCCGAAGAAGAAAATCCCAGAGAGAAAGAAAGGGGCCGCTCTTCCGGGCTTCCAGCATGGCCTCCACCGCCGCGCTCCCCGCCTTGGCCACCGCGTTGAGGCCGAAGCGGACATCCCCGGCGGAGACGGAAAATTCCCGCCCCGATTCGTTGATATGAGGAGGAAGCACCTGCACTCCGGACTTGCGCACCGCATAGACGTACCGTCCGAGCACATCCATTTTACTTCCTATCTGGCTGGTCAGAAAGGCCGCAAGAAATTCCGCCCGGTAATGAGCCTTGAGATAGGCGGTCTGATAACTTATAAGGGCGTAGGCGGCGCTGTGGGATTTATTGAACCCGTACCCCGCAAACTTTTCGATGATGTTGAAAATCTCTTCCGCCTTGGCGGCGGGGACTTCGTTCTTTACGCAGCCCTGAACGAACTTCTCCCGCTGCTCCGCCATAACCTCCACTTTTTTCTTTCCCATGGCCCGGCGGAGAAGATCCGCCTCCCCCAGGGAATAGCCCGCCAAAGCCGAGGCGATCTGCATAACCTGCTCCTGGTAGAGAATAACACCGTAAGTCTCTTTGAGACATTCCTCGATCCTGGCGTGAGGATAGATCACTTCCTGGCGCCCGTGTTTGCGCTCCACGTACTGATCCACCATCCCGCTTTCCAGGGGCCCCGGCCGGTAGAGGGCCAGCACGGCCACCACATCCGCAAAAGCATCGGGCTTCATCCTTTTGAGAAGCCGGCGCATACCCTCGGATTCGAGCTGGAACACCCCCAGGGTATCCCCTTCCTGAAGCAATGCGAAGGTATCCTTGTCATCCATGGGTATTTCGTTGATATCCGGCACTTCCCGCCCCCCGCTTTCGCTGTTGTGCAGGGCATCCTCG
>DAIPKP010000096.1:0-8594 GCA_036769705.1 Synergistaceae bacterium | reverse complement strand
AGCATGGCCGAACCGATCCACATGGGGCGGTGATAGGCGGTGAGGGTGGAGACGATATCCTGACCGAGGTTCGAATCTCCCGCCGCCCGGGTCACGATAATACCCGTGGCGGTAGAAAAGAGCAGAGAAGGAATCTGGGCCACCAATCCGTCTCCTATGGTGAGAAGGCTGTAGGTCCCCAAGGCCTGGCTTACATCCATGCCTCGCTGAAAAGTTCCGATAGCAAGACCTCCAAGAATATTTATCACCGTGATGATGAGGCCTGCAATAGCGTCTCCCTTTACAAATTTCGAAGCCCCGTCCATGGCGCCATAGAAATCCGCTTCACGTTGGATATCCGAACGTCTCTGGCGGGCTTCTCCCTCCTCGATAAGTCCTGCGTTGAGATCCGCATCGATGGCCATCTGTTTTCCCGGCATGGCATCCAGAGTGAAACGGGCGGCCACTTCCGCCACACGTTCCGCACCCTTGGTAATAACGATAAACTGAATAATGACGAGAATGAGAAAGACCACGCCTCCCACCACGTAATTTCCGCCTACCACAAAGTTACCGAAAGCTGAAATGACCGCTCCCGCATAGCCCTTGAGCAAAATAAGCCTGGTGGTAGAAACATTCAGGGCCAGGCGAAAAAGCGTCGCCATAAGAAGAATCGTGGGAAAAGCCGCAATTTCCAGGGCACGGCGAACGTAGAACGTGGTAAGGAGCACCACCACGCCAAAGGCGATGTTGAAGGAAAGGAGAATATCCAGCAACCCCGTGGGCAAGGGAATAATCATCATCACCACGATGAGCACCAGCATCAATGCCATGCCCACGTCCGCATATTTAAGCATCTTCGTCAAACCCGGGCGTTCCGCGATTTCACTCAATGGTTTGGCCACTCCTCACGAACATAAAATAATACATACCTCCCTCTCCGAACTTTTCGGAGAGGGTTTTCCCCTGAACGAAGAAATTACAATCATTTCTACTCCATTACAGCACCAATTGTAGCATTCCTTGCAGAGACCACAAAGGAATAGAAGACTTACTTTCTCTTCATTTTATACACGAAGGCAAGGACTTCCGCCACAGCCTTATAAAGGGACTCGGGAATTTCAAGTCCCAGATCGCCTATATCGTAAAGAGTTCTAGCCAAAGGAGGATTTTCCACGATGGGAATTCCGCATTCTTCCGCAATCTCACGAATTTTACGGGCGATAAGTCCTCTTCCCTTCGCCACCACTACCGGGGCATCCATAATCGACCGGTCGTATTGAAGAGCGATGGCATAGGTAGTAGGGTTCGTCACCACCACATCCGCCTTGGGCACTTCGCTCATCATCCGCTGCCGGGCCATTTCCCGCTGCCGTTGGCGTATCCGCTGCTTGACCTTGGGATCTCCCTCCATCTGCTTATATTCGTCCTTGATCTCCTTTTTGCTCATCCGTATGGAGCGTTCGAACTCCCAACGCTGATAGGCGTAATCGAAGATGCCCAGCACGAGAAGGAGCAGCGCCATTTTCAAGGCAAGCCACCAAATGGTTTCCACCACCAGAGGAACCCCCTGAAAGAGAGGATAGGCTATGGCATGGCTCATTCCTTCCAGTTCGTTCTTCAACGCCAGATAGACCATGAGCAGCAAAAGGCCCGCTTTCACGACACCTTTACAGAGCTCCACCAAAGAACGGAGAGAGACTATTTTTTTCATTCCCGAAATGGGATTCATGCGTTTGAAATCCGGGATGAGAGGCTTGCTGGCAAGAAAAAATCCTACCTGATAGACACTGATCCCCAATCCCACAAGCCCTCCGAAAAACCCGAGAGGCATCCAAACGTAAAAGAAGGTTTTCAAGGCGTCTTTACCGAGAGCAAGGACCCATCCTTCGCGGCCTATCTGGTCTCCCGCCATAAAGAGAGCGCAATTTTCCACGAGACTCGCTATCCAGAAAAACCACCAGCGGAAAAGGATAAAAATCATCACGAGCCCCGCAAGAATAACCACGGCGGCTCCAAGATCCTGGCTTTTAGCGGTTTTTCCCTCTTCCCGGGTTTTGCGCCGCTTTCTCGGCGTAGCCGGCTCGGATCGCTCTTCGGAAAAGAGCTGCAAATTGAAAGAACGGGAAGATCGATGAAGGAAAGAAAGCTCCGAAAATTTCATTGCCAGAGAGCCATTCTTTCCAGGGCAAAAAGAAGGGCTTTGGAAATCTCGCTGTGCAGCAAATCTACCGCCAGGGGGAGAATGACCATGAGGAGGAAAAACCCCAATCCCACTTTGAGGGGAAGTCCGAGAACGAACACGTTCATCTGAGGCACCGTACGCGCCACAAAACCGAGCCCCACATCCGCAAGAAGCAGGGTACCGAAAAAGGGCAGCACCATACGCATGGAAAGTATGAAAAGGTGCTGAAGCCATTCACCCAATTCGGGATTCGCCCGAAAAAGAAGAAAAGGAGAACCAAGGGGAATCAGCTTAAGGCTTTCCACCACTGCCTGGATAAGAAGAAGATGCCCATCCCAGAAAAAAAAGAACCACATCCCCACGATAAAGCTGAATTGCCCGATAATGGGGACCTGGGTCTGAGACATGGGATCCATGACGTTCACCATGCCGAATCCCATCTGCATACCGATAACCCGCCCTCCTATCTGCAGCACGTAAAGCGGGAGAGCCGAAAGAAAGCCCAATCCGAGACCTACGAGGAATTCTTTCGTTCCCAATAACAGAACCCCCAAGGGCACTTCGAGAAGCTCCAGCGAAACGAGCTCGGTTTTTCCGGGAAGAGCCAAAACCCCCAGCAAAAAAGCGAGCCAAAACCGAAGGGGAAGCGGAAGGGAAGATGCGGTAAAAGGAGGAGAGGAAAAGAAAAGTCCCGCAAAACGAAGAGAAAGAAGAACGTAAACGACCAAAAGGCTTGAAAGGGCGCTCGGATCCGTCATTGAACAAATCTATGAAGATTTCCCAAAATAAAAATCGTAAACTCCCCCACCCTTCCAAAGATGAAGGCCCCGAAAAAAACGGTTCCCACGAGAACCGCTATAATTTTGGGAATAAACACCAAGGTCTGTTCCTGAATGGAGGTGGCGGTTTGCAAAATTCCCACGACGAGCCCAATGCCCATGGCAAGGAGAAGAATCGGAAGAGAAGATATTAAAGCGACCCAAACCGACTGACGCAGCACATCAAACACGCTGAGAACTTCCATGGCACAAACCTCCGAAAAAAGGTATTACAGAGAGAAACTCCCTACAAGGCTGGAAACCACGAGGCTCCATCCATCCGCCATCACGAAAAGAAGCACTTTGAAAGGAAGAGAAATCATCATGGGAGGAAGCATGATCATCCCCATGGACATAAGAATACTCGCTACGATCATGTCAACCACAATGAAGGGAACATAAATAACGATGCCCATCTGGAAGGCCGTCTTTAGTTCGCTCAGGATAAAGGCCGGAATAAGAAGCCTCATGGGAACGTCCGCCTCGTTTCGAGGCCTTTCTCTGCCGGACATGGTCACCATGAGAGAAAGCTCTTTGTCCCGAGTATGCTGCAATACGAAGTTCCGGATGGGAGTTACGCTTTTCTCCCATGCCTCGGCGGCACCGATCTGCTCGTTGAGATACGGCTGCAGGGCTTCATCGTAAATGGTAGTCAGCACGGGAGTCATCACGAAAAACGTGAGAAAGAGCGCGAGAGCGACCAAGACTTGGTTGGGAGGCGTTTGCTGAAGGGCCAGAGCGTTACGTACAAAACTGAGCACGATGATGATACGGGTAAAACTTGTGAGCATCAAAAGGATGGCAGGAGCCACCGTAAGGATAGTAAGAAGTGCGAGAAGCTGCAACGAAAGAACCACGTCTCTCGGCCCCTCGGCCTGCATCAATCCCATTTGAAAAGATGGAATGGGCATATCAGGAAGAGAGGGAGCTCCCAAAGCCCCGTGCTGAGAAAAGAAAAGAATTGCTATTCCGAAGAAGAGTGCACCGAGGACTTTTCTTCGCACCATGCTTGCCACTCCTTTCCTGACCACCGCCCTAAAAGAATCGACTCTTTTCTGCCACTCCAAAAAGCTATTACATCAGGGCCGCAACGCAACAAATAGACTTTTCCCCTTCCCACCACACGAGAAGAAAGAAGCACCACGCCTTCCTGCTCCTCCCGGGAAACTCCGGAGCGCCACGAAGAAGGTCCCCAACGCAACAAAATCCACCCTCCCCCCCAAAGCAGAAGGAGAGCCAGGGAAATCTTTATCCCGTAAATTATGAGGGGAGTATCAAAAAAGGAAGGCAATTTTTCCGCCCCCCAAGCCACGGACAAAGAGTACAGAAAAAAGGCGAGGACCGTTGCTGTCGTAAGTCCTCGCCTGATAATTGGCCACACAAAAAATCTCATGGAAAAATCTCTTATCCTGCAAAGGAACCCCTTAAGATATGGCTTTGCCGAGGGCCTCCAGAACGCGGTCCGGTTGAAAAGGTTTGACGATAAAATCCGCTGCCCCCGCCTGAATAGCCTCGATAACCATAGCTTGCTGTCCCATGGCACTCACCATAACCACCTTGGCATCCGCACTATTTTTTTTAATCTCTTTTACCGCCGTGATGCCATCCATTTCGGGCATGGTAATATCCATGGTAACGACATCGGGCTTAAGCTCCTCATACATGGACACCGCTACTTTTCCGTTCTCCGCTTCTCCTACGATTTCGTAACCGTTCTTGGACAAAATATCTTTAAGCATCATCCGCATGAAGGCCGCATCGTCCACGATAAGAACACTTGGCATGCCACCAATCCCCCCTGTCACCTATCTATTCTCCATGATGTCGCTACATTCCGACTGATTTAACCCGTTCAGCCCGACTTACGATCTCCGTCACCCGGATACCGAAGTTCTCGTCGATAACCACGACTTCTCCCCGGGCAACCAGCTTTCCATTCACCAGGACATCCACAGGTTCTCCCGCAAGTTTATCCAATTCTACCACGGAACCCGGGGATAAGTTTAAAATTTCTCCCACAGTTTTCCGGGTTCTTCCAAGTTCTACCGTAACACGTACGGGGATGTCAAGTATCAACCCGAGATTCGAAGGAACTCCCGGCGCTCCTTCAGCACCAAACTGAGAAAATTCCGCAGACCGGACGTCCACCGGGGCTGCCGTCATGGGCTGAGGAGATTCGGGCAAAGAAGCCGAAGAGGCTGGAGCACCAGAAGGAGGAGGAGAAGCCTTCTGTTGCTGCCGAGACGCAGCAGGAGCTGCAGTGGGGGCGGGAGCTTCTTCCTTGGGAGGAGAGAGAATGGAGCGGATCTTTTCCGCCAGGGCCGCAGCCCCTTCCGAAAGCATCAAAAAGGAAAAATCCATCTCCCCAACTTCAGCAACCTTCGAATGAAGGTGTGCCACCCAAACCGCATCTTCTCCAGGATGATCAGCAAAGGGAAGCCATTCTTCCTCCTGAAGCTTCCCCGAAGCATTTTCAGGAACGAAACGCTGCCCCTTGAGCAATCCGCTTATGCTCGTAAAGGCCGTACCGACTACCTGGCTCAGCCCTTCCTGAGAAGCGCTGAGATAAAGATCGTTCACCTCTTCCGGGAGGTCTTTTCCATCCCCCCCCATCATGAGATCCGCCAGAAGAAGAGTCCCCTGAGCGGAAAGAGCTACCGCCGCCTCGGCACCGTCCAATCCATCGCAACGGAGGCTGTAAAGGAAGCTCTGGGTTCCTTCGAAGGATGCTGCAAAATCTTTCTGAGGAACAACTTCGATGGTACGTACTTCGGTCTGGACTTCCTTTCCCGTAAGCATACCGGTAACATCCGAAAGAGCGCCCGAAAAAACCTTCCCCACTTCTTCGAGGACTTCTCTATCTTCCGAAGCAAGCCCGGCATCTCCGCCATCGCCGTCATCAAGGGAAACCCCTCCCAAAAGGGCGTCTATTTCATCCTGGCTCAGCAGTTCATCCACCATGGCTTACTCCTCCTCTTCCTCATATTCTTCATGCTTCACCTCTACGATACGAGCGGCGTAGCTGTCGTTATGCCTTCCAGGCTGGGCCAGGAATTTCACCTTATTCCCCACCCGGAAACCAAGATTATCCTGGGTACTTCCTTCCAGACGAATGACATCGCCCGTATGAAGCTCCAAAATTTCCTGAAGACTCAACACCGTATGCCCCAATTCCAGAGCCAGAGGAACCGTGACATCCCGCATCCGCTTGCTCAAAGCTTCCCGGCTTCCCTGAATGCTCTTTCTCCCCGTGGATGCAAACCATTGCTGGGAGCTGAGCTTATCCATGAAAGGCTCCATCACCAGATGGGGGATGCAGAGATTGACAATTCCCTCCACTTCACCAAGTTCCACCTTCAGGGTGACGAGAAGAACCATGTCCGTACCGGGGCATATCTGAACGAAGAAAGGATTACTTTCCAAACTGTCATAACGGAACCGCACATCCACCACGGTGCTCCAGCTTTCTTCAAGGAGCTCCAGGAGCCGCATATAAACACGTTCGATGACGGTTCGTTCGATATCCGTAAGCTCCCTGACTTTACGAAGGGGTTCGCCCTTTCCCCCCAAAAGCCGGTCGATAATGGCAAAAACAAGTTGAGGGGTCATTTCCATGACCGCATTTCCCGTAAGGGGGTACATCTCCAGCACCGCAATGCTGGTGGGCTGCACCAGGGAGCGAACGAATTCGTCATAGGCTATCTGATCTACCGAAACCACTTCAGCGGAAACCATAACCCGGACCATGGTGGAAAGAGCGGTGGTCACCTGCCTGGAAAAGGCCTCATGAATCATCTGAATCGCCCGAAGCTGATCTTTGCTGAATTTATCGGGACGGCGGAAATCATAAAGCTTTACCGATCGTTCCGCCTTTCCTTCGTTGATGGAATCGATATCCACGCTTCCGCTACTCAATGCGGATAGCAATGCATCAATTTCCCCCTGAGACATTACTTCAGGCACCAAGACAGGCCACCTCCCTTCAAATTTGCCCTAAGGACATCACTGGATAATGAACTCTTCAAATAGCACCCGGAGTACGGGAGGCTTCTTGTCCACCAAGGGCAAAAGAGCATTAAGTCTTCTTTTTATTTGCTGGGCCAGCTCGAGCATGCCCTCGCCGCTTCTCAAATCGTCATACCGCTGATCCTTGAGGAGAAGAAGAACGTCGTTCCGCAAAAGGCTTTGCCATGCGGGCTGGGCAATTTCTTCTCCTGCCTTTTCCGACGTAAGCTCCAGCGCCACCTGGGCACGAAGCACATGAACCTCTTTATCCGCCAGGTTCACCGTAAAACCGCCCAAAGGAACCACGGGCCCCGGAGCGAAGCTCCGATCTCCTTCGTTTACCGGAGTAGGTTTCGCCAGAAAATTCATTCCCACGAAAAGACCTCCTCCAATGCCGAGAGTCAACGCCACCAATGCGATAAGTATAAAAATAAGAAGCCGTTTCATTCTTTATCCTCCGGATTCCCAGGGTTAAGGCTGCGCATACTTTGAAAGCAAAACAAGATCCACCCGCCGATTCAAAGACATATGCTCCTCCGTATCGTTGGGAACGAGGGGTTTGTATTGACCATACCCTACCACCTTCAAACGGTACGGAGAGAGCTCCGCTCCTTCATGAAGATAGGAAGCCACCGTAGAAGCCCGGATCGAAGAAAGGCCCCAGTTATCCTTGTAAGGCCCTCCCCGAAGGGGCAACGCATCGGTATGCCCTTCCACCGCAAGAGGAACGGAAACGAGGTTTAGAATTTCTCCAAGCTTTGCGAGAACCCGTTTTCCTCCGGGAAGCAAATCGGAGCTCCCCCGAGGAAAAAGAAGCTGATCCGCCAGGGAAATGGTAACACCCCGCTCGGAAACCTGAACGGAAACATCTTTTTCAAGACCTTCTTCACTGATAAGAGTCTGGATTTTCCTGGTAACCTCCAGAATTTCCTGGGTCTGACGCTGAGCATCCCCCGCATCGATCCCCGTAGCTCCGCCGAAAATTTCGGAGCTCTGCTGCAGGGTCTGCCCTCCCGGGAGAGCTCCTATGGCTCCCTGGAAAGAGAGAATGAGTTTTTTAAATTTTACCACATCAATGGTGGAGAAGGAAAAAAGAAGCACAAAAAAGGTGAGCAACAGGGTAACCATATCCCCGTAAGTGGTAAGCCAGCTTCCTCCACTTTCTTCTTGCCGTTTTCTTCTTTTCGCCATAGGAATTTCCGTTCCTTTCCCGCTTCTCCGAAAAACCGAAACTACTGCTCCGTTTCCTCTTTACCGCTTTTCTTCTGCTCCTCCAGATCTTCCCGAAGTTTAGGAGGAAGGAACACTTTTAATTTTTCTTCCACTATTCGGGGATTTTCCCCCGCCTGAATGGAGAGGACTCCTTCCACGATAAGTTCCCGGGAAAGAATCTCTTCCTTGGTCCGGGAAGCGAGTTTTTTGGAAAGAGGAATGGCAAAAACGTTAGCGATGAAGGAACCGTAAAAAGTGGTAATCAAGGCTACCGCCATGCCAGGTCCGAGAGCATCTGGATCGTCAAGATTCTTGAGCATCATGATAAGCCCCACCAGGGTGCCCAACATTCCGAAGGCCGGAGCGATCTCTCCCATGAGATCGAGCATCTTCTT
>DAIPKP010000095.1:0-8686 GCA_036769705.1 Synergistaceae bacterium | reverse complement strand
ACCTACGACGGATTCATCTGGCCCTCCTACGTGGAGGACATCATGGGCCCCCTGCTCTTCGACTACGGCTACGGCCCCTTCCGCTGGGTCTGCCTGAGCGGGGATCCCGAAGATCTTCGCAAGACCGACAAGGCCGCCATGGATTGCATCGATCCGGAACGGCGCCCCCAGGACAAGGATAACTGGGTATGGATTCGGGACGCCGCCAAGAACAAGCTCGTGGTGGGAACCCAGGCCCGGATTCTCTATCAGGATGCGGAGGGACGCCGGGATATCGCCCTGCGGTTCAACGCCATGGTGCGCAGCGGCGAGATCGGCCCCGTCATGATCGGCCGGGATCATCACGACGTATCCGGCACGGATTCCCCCTACCGGGAGACCTCCAACATCAAGGACGGCAGCAACATCACCGCGGATATGGCGATACATTGCTATGCGGGGAACGCCGCCCGGGGAATGAGCCTCTGCGCTCTCCACAACGGAGGAGGCGTGGGAATCGGCAAGGCCATCAACGGAGGCTTCGGCCTGGTGCTGGACGGCACCGAAGAGAAGGACGAAATCATCAAGTCCGCCATGATGTGGGATGTCATGAGCGGCGTGGCGAGAAGAGCCTGGAGCCGCTGCCCCAACTCCATCACCACTGCGGCGGAACACAACAAGAAGTACAGCAACCATATCACCCTCCCCTTTATTCCCGAAGAATCCCTGGTGAAACGTGCGGTGGAGGAAGGTTTGGCGAAAAAGAACCGAAAATAAGGGGAACTCCCCTTATTGAGAGATAAAGAGACAGAAGGAGGATCTTGATATGGAACTCACCACATTGCAAGTACGGGATTTTATCGAGGAGCTCGCTTCGGATTCCCCCGCCCCCGGAGGAGGGAGCGTGGCGGCCCTCTGCGGGGCCCTGGGAGCGGCCCTTACCTCCATGGTGGCAAGCCTTACGGTGGGAAAGGAAAAATATCGGGAAAACTGGGAGGCCATGGAAGAGATCCAGGCGAAGGCCCGGAAGCTCGGGGAAACCTTTACCCGGCTTATCCAGGAAGATACCAGCGCCTTCAACAGCTATATGAAGGCCCTGAAAATGCCCAAGGAAACCGAGGAGGAAAAAGCACTCCGGAAGGAAAAAATGCAAGAGGGGCTCAAAGAGGCCGCGGAGGTTCCCCTTCGAACCCTCGAAGCCTGCAGGGATTTGGGAGACCTGGCCCTTCCCGCGGTAGCCAAGGGTAATTCCAACGCCATCACCGACGCGGCCACCGCGGCACTTCTGGCCCTCGCGGCGGGCAAAGCGGCGGCTTACAACATCCGGATCAACCTCGGAGGCATTCGGGAAGAGTCCTTCGTAGCCCAAACCGAAAACCGCGTAGGGGAGCTGCTTGCCGCCATCACCGCCCGAGCCGAAGAGGTGGAAGCCCTGGTGGAAAAAGCCTTTTAGGTTGACATTTTTCTCCAACTAGGGAAAAATGTTCAAATCACAAGAAATCGTTTACTCATAAAGAGTTTCAGAAAAGGAGGTTCTCTATCCATGCTTTCGGATATTCAGATCGCTCAGCGCGCTTCCATGAAACCCATCGTGGAGATAGCGGATTCCCTGGGAATTCCTCGGGAATACCTCTCTCCCTACGGCCACTACAAGGCCAAAATAGATCTTCAGTATCGGAAGGCTCTTGAAAACCGGCCCGAGGGCAAACTGATCCTCGTCACCGCCACCACTCCCACCCCCGCGGGAGAGGGAAAGACCACCACCTCCATCGGTCTTACCCAGGCTCTGGCCAAAAAGGGGAAAAAGACCATGGTCTGCCTTCGGGAGCCCTCCCTGGGGCCCTGCTTCGGCGTCAAGGGAGGCGCCGCGGGAGGAGGTTATTCTCAGGTGGTTCCCATGGAGGACATCAATCTTCATTTCACCGGAGATATCCACGCCATCGGCATCGCCCACAACCTGCTGGCGGCCATGCTGGACAATCATCTGCAGCAGGGAAACGAGCTGGATATCGACGTGCGCAGCATTACTCTGCGGCGCTGCGTGGATATGAACGACCGGGCCCTGCGGGACATGATCATCGGCCTTGGCGGCAAGCCCCACGGTATTCCCCGGGAGACGGGATTCGACATTACCGTGGCTTCCGAGGTCATGGCCATTCTCTGCCTCGCCGACGACCTGGAGGATCTCAAGGAACGCCTTGGCAAGATCGTGGTAGCCTATAACCGGGAAGGAGATCCCGTAACCGCCAAGGATCTGAAAGCCCACGGTTCCATGGCGGCCCTTCTGAAGGAGGCCATCAATCCCAATTTGGTGCAGACTCTGGAGCACGTTCCCGCTTTCATTCACGGGGGGCCCTTCGCCAATATCGCCCACGGCACCAACTCCCTGGTGGCCACCAAAACCGCCCTCAAGCTGGTGGATTACGTGGTAACCGAAGCGGGCTTCGCCTCGGATTTGGGAGCGGAGAAGTTCCTGGATATCGTCTGCCCCAAGGCGGGATTCGCTCCGGGAGCCATCGTGCTGGTTACCACCGTGCGAGCCTTGAAGATGCACGGCGGCATGGACAAGAAGGCCCTGGGAGAGGAAAATATCGAGGCCCTTACCAAGGGAATCGAAAATCTCGAGGCCCATCTGGACAATCTCAACCAGTACGGTATCCCCGTGGTGGTAGCGCTGAACCGTTTCTCCTCGGATACGGATAAGGAGCTGGAAGTAGTTACCAAAGCCGCGGCGGATCGGGGAGCTTCCCTGGCCCTTTCGGAGGTTTGGGAAAAGGGAGGCGAGGGAGGCCTGGCCTTGGCGGATGCGGTTTTGGAAGCCCTCGACAAGCCTTCGAACTACGCTCCTCTCTACAAACCCGAATTGAGCCTGAAGGAAAAGATCGCCACCGTGGCCACCAAGGTATACGGTGCGGAGGGAGTGGATTTCGACAAAAAGGCCTCCACCACCCTGAAGATGCTGGAAGAGCACGGCTACGGCAAGCTCCCGGTCTGCCTCGCCAAAACCCAGATGTCCCTCTCCGACGATCCCAAGGTGATGGGGCGCCCCCGGAACTTCCGGGTGGCCATCACCGAAGTGCGCCTCTCCGCAGGAGCGGGATTCGTGGTGGCTCTCTGCGGTTCCATCATGACCATGCCGGGACTGCCCAAGAAACCCGCTGCGGAAAGCATCGACATCGACAAGGACGGAAATATCACCGGGCTCTTCTAGTTTCGCGAGAGCTCACCTCCCCTATAGAGAAAGCCGGGACCCCTTCGGATCCCGGCTTTCTCGTACCGGTTTTTCGAATCTTTTCAAGGAGGCAAAAGATGAAAAACTTCCCGAGATTTCCCCTTTTTCTCCTGATCGCCCTCTTTTTCGGGGCCTTTCTCCCGGGCGGAAAAGCCTTCTCCTTCCAGACTTCCACGGACTGGAGAGAATCCCCCTGCTTTCAGATGCTTTCCCGGGATGTTCCCCAACTGTGGGGAGAACGCCTGGAGGGAATCTGCTCACGCTTCGAAACGGAGGAAAAACTATTGGCCCTCACTCTGGACGCCTGCGGAGGAAGCACCCCCGAAAGCCCGGGGTTCGGATACGACGAACAGATCATCAGGCTTTTGCGGAAATACCACATCCCCGCCACTCTTTTTATCAGCGGCCGATGGGCTTCAAAGCATCCGGAGCTGACGAAAGAACTTTCGGCGGATCCCCTTTTCGAGATCGGCAATCACGGTTTGAACCATCGCCCCGCTTCGGTTTCCGGACGATCCGCCTACGGCATTCCCGGCACCGCCTCCCTGGAAGAGCTTTTGGAGGAAATCGGGACAAACGGCTTGCTGCTGGAGCAGTTTACGGGGGAAAAAACCCGATTCTACCGTTCCGGCACCGCCTATTACGACGACGTGGCGGTACGGGCTGCGGCCTGCCTGGGCTACGCCATCGGAGGATACAGCGTGCTGGGAGATGCGGGAGCCACCTTCTCCGCAGTTCAGGTGGAAAAAGCCCTTCTCCAATCCCGGAAAGGAGACATCCTTCTCTGCCACTTCAATCATCCCGAGGGTGAAACCGCGGAAGGGCTGGAGGCGGCGCTCCCGGAGCTGCTGGAACGGGGCTTTCGGTTTATCCGGCTTTCGGAAATTCCTCCGGAAAACCGCCGTCCCTGAAGAGGGAATCTTTTTTTCGCCGTGCGGATACCGCACGAAAGTGCAGACTCCGCACGGCTATACCCCTGAAAAACCTGAAACAAACCTAAAAAACCCTGGAATGCAAAAAGTGTTTTTTCCTTTTCTTTCAGAAAAATCCCCTTTTTCTTCCGGAATTGCCTCCGGAGGAGGGGATTTTTTTATTTTTTCTTCCCCCTTTCCAAAGGAGCAACTTTTTTGCGTATAGATTATATGAGGAAGCTCCCGGATCAGACGCTGGAGGGGGCATGAAAAAGGAGTTTCCCCGGCAATGAGGATTGTGGAAAAAATGCGTATCTCAAAGGAGGAACCTTTTATGAAAAGAGCGTTGCGTATCGCTTTTGTGGCTTTCTGGATCTGCACCTGTTTCGGCGCCGTGGCCTTCGCCAAGGAGTACCGGTGGAACGCCAACTCCGTCTGGCCCCCCAACAATCACCTGAGCATCGGCCTGGAGGAATTCTCCAAAAAGATAGCGGAGAAAACCGACGGCCAGCTGGATCTCGTGGTACAGTCCGGAGGAGCCCTGGGCTTCAAGGGACCGGAGCTTCTGAAGGCCGTTCGGGACGGACTTCTTCCCGTATCGGACATGCTTATCAGCGGTGTGGCGGGAGACGAGCCCGTACTGGGCGTAGTAACCCTTCCCTTCCTGGTGCACTCCTTCGAAGAGGGGGAAACCCTCGCCAAGATCGCCCGGCCCTATTTCAACCAGATTCTCGAGAAGAAGTGGCGCCAGAAGATTCTCTATCTCGCTCCCTGGCCCGCAGCGGGGCTCTGGTCTCAGAAGGAAGTTCTTTCCGTGGCGGATATGAAGGGTCTGAAAACCCGTACCTACGACAAAAACGGCGCCCTGGTGATGGAGGCCGTAGGAGCCACGCCCTATCCCCTTCCCTTCAGCGAGGTCTATTCCTCCCTGGCCACGGGGCTTATCGACTCGGTGCTTACCTCCAGCCCCACGGGAGTGGATGGCAAGTTCTGGGAAGTTCTCAAGTATTTCAGCCGCTTCAACATCACCATGGCTCAGGACATGGTGACGGTGAATTTGCAGCAGTTCGAAAAGCTCGATCCGGAACTTCAGAAAGCCCTTCTCGAAACGGGAGAAGAGATGGAAAAGATCATGTGGGCCCGGGTGGCGGAGCTGGATAAGGAAAAAGAACGCATCTGCAACGAAAACGGCATCATCAGCAGCCCCGTTTCGGAGAGCTTCATGGCGGAACTTACGGAATACACCGAGGAGATCCGGGCGGAGTGGTATGAAGACGCTCCCGAAGAGGCCAAGGCCATTTACGACGAATTTCTCGAGGCGGTGGGCCGCAAGAAATAGCGGCACTCCGATTTTTCGTCCGGAAAGATCCCTCCTCTTTCCGGACCTTTTTCCGGATTTTTACGGAAAAATCCCGAAACATTTCGATTTTATTCAAAGGATGATAGGTATGAAAAAACTGCTTCGGTGGAGCGATCGTATTTCCTCTCTCGGCGGCGCCCTTTCGGGACTGGGCATCTGCCTCGGGCTGGTTCTGGTAATCGCTGAAATCATCATGCGCACCTTCTTTTCGAAAACCCTCTACATTACCGAGGAGTACACGGGATACCTCATGGCGGGACTCACTTTTCTCGCCCTGGGATACACCCTCAAGGAGAAGGGGCACATCCGCATGACCTTTCTTCACACCGCCCTGCACGGGAAAAAACGCCTCCTGCTGGATTTGCTTTGCTTCGTGACGGGGTTGATTTTCGCCCTTTTCATGACCTGGACCACCACGCGCTTTTTCTGGGATTCCGTGGTGTACGGAAGCAGATCCATGCAGATTTCCGAGACCTACCTCGCCATTCCCCAGTTCTTTCTTCCCCTGGGATCTGCGGTGTTCGCCCTCCAGTTCGGGGCGGAGCTGCTCCGGACCCTGGCGAAACTTTTCGGAAACTTCGAGGAAGATCTTCCCGAAGAGGCCACCGCCCTGGGACATTGAGCCCAAACCGCAAAATGTGAAGAAGGAGCGTACTCTATGGATCTTATGACAGTTTCTTTTACCTTGATAGGGCTTCTGGTGCTATGCCTGGGGAGCTCCCTGTGGATCGGCGTGGCGTTGGCGCTGGTAGCTCTGGGAAGCTTTACTCTCTTTCTGGATCTTCCGGCCCTCACCATTCTTTCCAACGTGCTCTGGAACAACACCAGCGGCTCCACCATGATGGCTCTTCCGCTCTTCATCTTCATGGGAGAAATTCTTTTCCGCAGCAAAATTTCGGAAAATCTTTTCAAGGGACTCTCTCCCTGGATGGATAGAATCCCGGGGCGGCTGATTCACGTGAACATCTTTGCCAGCACCCTCTTCGCGGCGGTAAGCGGATCCTCCGCGGCCACCACCGCCACGGTGGGCAAGATCACTCTTCCGGAGTACAAACGCCGGAACTACAACATGAAACTCTGCATCGGCTCCCTGGCGGGAGCGGGCACCCTGGGCTTTCTCATTCCTCCAAGCATGATGATGCTGGTCTACGGTATCATGGCGGACGTGAGTATCGGCAAGCTCTTCATCGCGGGCTTCATTCCGGGAATTATTATCGCCATAACTTTCAGCGGTTACGTCATTCTCCGCTGCGCCCAACATCCGGAATACGCCCCCCGGGGAGATCTTTCCTACACCTGGAAGGATCGCATCCGAGCCATTCCTCTTCTGGCCCCGGTCGTCATTCTGGTGGGAATCGTGCTGGGAAGCATCTACGCGGGCTGGGCCACTCCCACGGAAGCTGCGGCGGTAGGCGTTCTCGGCGCCCTCTTCTTCGCCGCCCTGACCCGGAGCCTTTCCTTCGACGTTTTCCGGGAGGCCCTTATGGGAGCGGTAAAGACGAGCTGCATGATCATGTGGATCGTCTGCGGCGCCGCCTTTCTTTCCGTGGCGGTGGGCTATCTTGGCATTCCCCGGGCCCTTACCGCATGGATCAGCACCTTGGGACTCTCTCCCTACGTACTCATGCTGATTCTTTCCGGCATGTACCTTTTCATGGGCTGCCTGCTGGACGGCTTTTCCATGATCGTCATGAGCCTTCCCATCGCCCTTCCCCTGGTACGGCTCGCGGGATTCGATCCTCTCTGGTTCGGCATCTTTCTCATCATCATGATTCAGCTTGCCCAGATCACGCCTCCCGTGGGATTCAACCTTTTCGTCATCAACGGCCTCACGGAACAGAGCATCGGCAGCATCGCCCGGGCAGCGGTACCTTTCTTTCTTCTGCTTCTCGTAATCACCATACTTCTTACGGTATTTCCCAATTTGGTACTCATGCTTCCGAACATGATGGTTTCGTAAACTCCGGGATTCTTTAGACGGAGAAAAAAGAGTATACTCGAAAAGATCCCAGGCCCCGGAAGGGCCTTATATGAAATCGAAGGAGGTTTTATTTGTGAACTGGCTTCCCATTCTCGGTGTGCTTGTAGTCGTCGTGGGATTGGTGCTGGGGAAAAAATTCAAGATCAATCCCCTGCTGGCGGTCCTCGCGGGAGGTTTCGTTTCGGGACTTCTCGGAGGCATGAGCTTTCTGGACATCGTCAAGACCATAGGCGAGGCTTTCGTAAAACAGCGGGCCATGATTCTCTTTCTCATCATGCTTCCCGCCATCGGCATTACGGAAAAACACGGTCTCATGAACCAGATGGCGCATCTGATTTCCAAGATCCACGCCGCCACTCCGGGGCGTATCAGCTACCTCTTCCAGCTCATCCGGGCCCTTACGGTAACCCTGGGAATCCGGCTCAGCGGGCACGCCGCCTTTTTGCGCCCCCTCATCACTCCCATGGCCCTGGCATCCTACGAAAGCCGGGGAGGCGATCTGGAAGACGAGAAAAAGACGGATCTCATCAAGGGCATGACCGCGGCCTCGGAAAACTTCGGGAACTTCTTCGCCCAGAACGTTTTCCCCGCCGCTGCGGGACTGCTTCTCATCCAGGGGGTGCTGGGCGAACTGGGACATCCGGTGGAGCTCGTCTCCCTGGCGAAGGCCGCCATTCCCGTGGCGGTAATTTCCGCGGTTTACGGACTTGTCTACTTCTGTCTCGTACTGGATCGCAACGTTGCGGGAGGTGACCGGTAATGCGCGCCTTTCTGAGTTCCGGAAGTTCTCTGGAGTATTTCTATATGATCACCGGGGTTATCACCCTTTTCTTCGCTCTTCTCACCCTGAGAGACAAGGAACATCCTCAAAAGTTGGGAACCGCCGTTTTCTGGGGAGTTCTGGGAATCATCTTCATCGGAGGCCCCAAAATCCCTCCTCTGGCAGCGGGCATCATGGTTATCTTCATCGCCCTTCTGGCGGGCATCGGCAAGGTGGGTAAGGGGAACTACTACAAAACCACTCCGGAGTTCCAGAAGAAACGCCGGGAAGAGCTTGGGAACCGGCTGCTTCTTCCCATTTTCGCCATCTCCGGCATGGCCATCGTCTTCGCCCTTCTCAAGCTGCACCCCCTGGTGGGCTTCGGCGTGGGGAGCGTGGTGGCCCTGATCATGGCCCTGATCTACGTTCCCCGGGACAATTTCATGAACATCATGGATGCGGG
>DAIPKP010000094.1:0-8761 GCA_036769705.1 Synergistaceae bacterium | reverse complement strand
AGATCCCGCTCGGGAGAGGCCCCCACGATGAGCTGGGTACTCTGCCCCGCGGGAGCGAAAAGAGGGGCCCGAGGAGAATGACGCCGTTCTTCTCCGTAGGCCTGAATGGCGGAACGGATTTTTTCCATGGGGGTCATTACGGAATGCCGGGATTTCTGGGGAGCCAGCCGCACCAAGCTCTTTTCCGAAGGAAGCTCGATATTCACGCTCATGCGATCCGCCAGAAGTCCCATTTTATAAAGCAGTTCCGGAGAGGTGCCGGGAATGGCCTTGGCATGGATATAGCCGGCAAAACCGTACCGATGGCGCAGAAGAGCTACGGCCCGGATCATGCGCTCCGTGGTGTAATCCGGCGATCGCTCTACGCCGGAGCTCAGAAAGAGCCCTTCGATATAATTCCGACGGTAGAAGGCCATGACGATCTCCGCAAGCTCTTCGGGAGTGAAGGAAACCCTGGGCACATCGGCAGAACAACGGTTCACGCAGTAAGCACAGTTATTGATGCACTCGTTGGAATAGAGAACCTTGAGAAGAGAAACGCAGCGCCCATCGGAAGTCCAGGTATGGCAAACCCCTGCGGGAGAAGCGTTTCCGAAGGCTCCTCTGCGCCCGGAAGTTCCTCCGCTGGAAGAACAGGAAACATCGTATTTGGCGGCTTCTCCGAGGATCGTGAGTTTCTTCATAAGCTCCACGGCATTGTCCCTCCTTCCGAACCCGGAGAAAAGTATTTTCTCTTTTCCCGGAGTATTGTACAATGTTCTCTATGATATGCCGTATCGGGTATACAAAATGAGGTTTTCTTCGGCTCTCTTCCGAAAAGCCGAAGCCTCGAAAACTATTTTTCAAGGAGGCGGAGACAACATGACCACCAAGTTTGAAGGCGTTACCGTGGAAACCAAGGCGAACATCTACTTCGACGGCAAGGTTCAGAGCAGGACCATCTTTCTTCCCGGAGGGGAGCGGAAAACCCTGGGAGTCATCATGCCCGGGGAGTACGAGTTTGGCACTGCGGACCGGGAAGAGATGCACATGACCCACGGTGAAGTGAAGGTGCTTCTCCCGGGCAAAACCGAATGGGAAACCTACAAGGCGGGAGAAACCTTCCACATTCCCGCAAAGAGCTCCTTCAAGGTGGATTGCCAGGAGTCCTTCGAGTACATCTGTTCCTACTTCAAGGAGTAACGCCCAAACACTCCTTTTTCTCTTTCTTCTCTTTCCGGCTCCCGGAACGGAAATTTCGGGAGCCCTCCCCGGAGAATCTTCTTTTCGAAGAAAATTCCCCGGGGTTTTCTTTTTCCTCGAGAACCGGGGAGAAAAGAAGAAAAAATGTACGAATATAATTACAAAAAGGGGCGCTGATGTCAAGTTTGCAAAACTATTTTCCCGCTAAAAAAGGACATGCCCCCTCTCCATGTAAACTACAACAAAAAATCTTCAGGAACCACCTTGATCTTTGGCTTGTTACGTCTTATCGTTGCCTCCGAGACATCTATTCCGGGCACCAAAAAGGAGTTTCACCGACATGACGGAACAAATCATCCCCGCCGCCCCCGAGACACCACCTCCGAACATATCCTACCTGCGCCTGTTTTCCATCTTCTTCCGCATAGGTCTTACCACCTTTGGCGGAGGCTTCTCCATGGCCACCGTACTGCGGCACGAAATGGTACTCAAACGCCGATGGCTCAGCGAAAAAGATTTTATCGACACCCTGGCAATTGCCACCTCCGTGCCTGGAGCTGTAGCGGTAAACCTGGCCTTTTTCGAAGGAATTCGACTGCGGGGATTTTGGGGAGGCATGGTCGCCGCCACGGGACAGATACTCCCTTCTCTTCTCGTTATCCTGATCATTGCCAAATTTGCGGTATCCTACTTCAGCCATCCCCCGGTAGCGGCATTTCTCAAAGGAGCTGCCATCGCGGTGGCCGGGCAGATCGCCTTCGCCGCCCTCACCTTTGCCCGTAAACTCAGGATCCATTGGCAAAATTTCTTCGCCTGCGGTCTGGGACTGATCATTCTGGGACTGGGCTTTCACCCCGTATGGGCTCTTCTCGCCGCGGCCCTTGCAGGATATGCCCTGATGCAGGAAGGAATGGCACGACACGAATGGACTAACGAGGAAGAGCTCCGCCTTCTAGGGCTCATCAGCGACATGGCGGCTCCGGAGCTTGTGGAAGATACTCCCGAAGAAGAGGTACAGTCTCTCATCCGTCGACGAAAAGACGTTGTTAAGGATCAGTTCGACATCATCCTCGAGAAATGCGACGTTCTCGACCTGGATCGCCGGATAAACCGGGGGGAATTCTTCTCTCTCGCCGCCCAAAACCTGGCCCACAAACTGGATTTGGATATACAAACTCTGGAATGGTCTTTGAAAACCCAGGAAGACGCGAAAAGCACGGTTTTAAACAAATGGCTTGCCATACCTCACGTAATTGTGGAAGGAGAAGGAAACTTCGAAATGCTTCTGGTTCGATGCCGAAAAGGAATTCCCTTCTCTCCCCGGGCGGGCAACGTAAAGGCCCTTTTCGTGCTGGCGGGATCCGTGGACGAAAGAAATTTCTATCTCTGCGCTCTCGCCACCATGGCCCAGATAACCCGGAGTCCGGGCTTTCTCGAACGGTGGCTCCACGCAAAAAATCCTCAGGAGCTGAAAAATCTCATTTTGTCCATAAAAAGAAGGGAAATGGATCGATGACGCATACCGTATCCACGACCTCGGGCAATAGGGGCCCCGGAAGGAAAAGGAGTTTGTAGAGATGGAAAAAATGTGGTCCCTGATGGCAGCCTTTCTCATCATAGGCATGGGGGCGTACGGTGGCGGAATCGTCACGGTTCCTCTCATGCAGCACGAATTGGTTGCAGCCCGGAACCTGCTTGCATCCGACGAAATGCCCACCATCATCGCCATCGCCCAGATGACCCCCGGCCCCATCGCGGTAAACGGAGCCACCTTCGTGGGATTCCGCACCGCGGGCCTTACGGGGGCCCTTGTAGCGACGCTCTTCGTGGTGCTTCCAGGCATGGTGATTCTGGGCATCATCTCCTATTTCCGGCGCCGGATGCAGCCCAACTTCCACCTTTTACGGCTCCGCCGGGGATTGCGGGCGGGAGTGCTGAGCCTTTTGCTCTATGCGGTGTGGCAATACGGACGCGACGTCATCCGGAGCCCTCTGGAACTGGCCATCGCCGGAACGGCGCTCCTGGTCCTGACGATATTCGAAGGCAAGGTGCACCCTTTGGCGGTCATCCTGGGAGCCGGAGCTTTGGGAATGTTGATTTTCTAAATGGGAATCCCGAAGATGAACTAAAAATCTCCTAAAATTTCGACAAAAATAAGTTTTATCTTTAAGATCTTGCTTCAAGAGGGTAAAATAAACGAAGATTTCCCAAAGAAAGGAGTGACAGCATTGTCGTTTCCTATTGTCCCGGAATGGACAAATGCGGGAATTCTTCCCCCTAACGACCCGATAAATCCCACAAACAGAGAGCGTTCTCCTTATAAATTGGAGGCCGGGCATTTTGTCCAACGTTTTGGCACCTCTCCTCAGCGCCAAAAAATAGTAAAAGGCCTTCTTGCTTTTCGTCATTACCTTTACGGCATAGGAATTATAAAGGGTTTTCAATGGCTTGACGGTAGCTTTGTAGAAAATATAGAACAAATAGAACAACGAAACCCCAAAGACATTGATGTGGTAACCTTTTTTGAATTGCCAAAGGGGTTTCATTCTCAAGAGGACTTCCTTGAAAAGCACTCGAAAATGCTTGATAGAGGCTGGTTAAAAAATAGTTTTTCCGTGGATTCCTTTTGCGTCCAGATAGACTCTCCTCATAGATACAATTTAATTGAAAATGCTACCTACTGGTATAGTGTTTGGTCACATCGTCGTTCGGGACAATGGAAAGGTTTTTTGGAAATTCCCCTGTCTCCGGAAAAAGACGAAAGCGTTTGCAAGAATCTACTCCCAATTGATTGCGAAAGGAGGAATGTATCGTGAACCTCCAAGAACGCCAACAACTTGAAGCAGAAATCACAGCTCTCACAAAAATGATACATTCCATGCCCAAGGACCTCATTCTCGAAAGGGAAGGGTTCGAGTCACGTAAAAAAGAAATTGAGGCAATTCTGGAAAGATATCCAGAGCCCAAAAAAGAAGCGGCCCGGGGTTTTATAACCTTTCGCGGGAAACCCGTGATTGGAACACAAGGTATTTTTGTAAAATTCGCCAGCGAAGCTTTGGGATCTTTTATGGATGCGGTAGCTACTGTCGGGGCTAGCATGAGCGGCAACCTGGGAGCTCGAGGGCAAGTCCCCGAAAGAGAAAAATTTTCCCTTATAATCACTGCAATAGCACGTGGTTCTTTTGGTTTTCAACTGGAAGAACCGCTCCGGGAAGATGATATCCAACAACCTCTTTTTGAGGAGGAATCACCAGTAAAACTTGCACTAGACAAAACATGCGAGTTTTTCAGAGCAACTCTGGGGTCCGACGACGAACTTACTAACGCCGTTTCGGATGCGGATGCACGAGCAATAGACAACGTAAGGAAATTTCTTGATCTTTTGATTTCAAATCAAGCCTACTGCGCATTTGATTTCGAAAAAGAAAGGGGCTTTAGGTTCAACAATGTTTCAGAAGTGCAAGAGAGCCTCGAACGTATACGCCAGGAAAACATTCACGAAGAAACCATTGAAATAACAGGTTTTTTCGAGGGAGTTATCCCCAAAAAACGCGATTTTCAATTTAAAGAAGAGGGTAAACATGATTCCATCGTAGGTAAAATTGAAAACGAAATAGAGGATGCTGCCGACATAAACAATTACCTCAAGGAAAAAGTTCGGGTTACTCTTCTCAAAAAAACCGTTGGGCAGGGAACCCCTCGTTACAAACTAAAAAAATATACAGTTTTACATGATTCAGAATAAGCATGAAGCACTTTTAAGGGTGGTTTGTTTAGTGCGCCCTTGGAACATATTTTTTTGTTGCTTTTCCATCTATCCCACCTGGCCCAAGACCCGGGGGACCGTGGTGCTGAGAGTGGAAAAAAGATCTTCCATTACGCCCTCTCTTCCCGCAAAAAGCTCTTCGGGACCTCCGGCGTGAAGATCGCTGAAAGGAGGTTCGTAGAGTGCCGAGGATTCCATGATTCCCCGGGCGGTAAGCTGATCGACGATCAACTCCACGAACCTGATTTGAGAAGTGGAAAGGCTGTAATCCGAAAGAAATGACGAAAAGGCTCGCTGAGCGGCTTCACGGTCCAGCCCCACAAGGCTCCGCACGAAATGCACCAACGAAGGAGCTCCGCTCCGGGCGAGAAGCCCCGAAAGAAGCGCTTTCCCTTCCGCCTCCCCGATACGCACCAGAGTTTCCTCCAGATTTTCGAGATCTTTGGATGTAAGAGGCTCGTTGGTGTGCAGCTTGTGAATCACCAGATCGTCCCGGTGGTTTGCAAGATAGGCCTCCACCTTCTTGGCATACTGCTCCCCCGTCATCCGGGGCATTGCCGGAGATTCTTGCCGAATCTCCAAAATACGATCCTCGAAATCCGTATAGACCACGCTCCGGGAAGTCTTGTCCAGAAAAACCGTAAGCCCCCGCAGACGAAGCCGCATATCCTCCAAAACCTCCAGAGAGATACATTCCCAGAACTCATTTTCCTGAATCCGGGCGAGATAGTCCAGCTGAGCCGCCACGGGGGGAACTCTCTTCTTTTCCTCCAGCAGCGCCGCCAGAGCCACCACTTGCCGCCGGTACATTTCGAAACGGCTCCCATCTCCTTCCAGGAGCCCGATCTGCATGCTCAGGGCCTTGAGGTCGAACCTTCGGAGCCTTTCGTCCTCCTCCTTTTCGGAGCTGGGAAGAGAAGCCAGTTCGGTAACGAGGATATGCCGGTCCTCCACTCCCAAAGAGTTCCAGGCCTCCCGGTTCCGAAAGCGCTCCACTTCCCGGCGGTAAGGACGCACCTGAAAATTCTGCAAAGGCATGGAGCTCACCCGGCTATGCAGTATGTCCCCCAGAGCGGCACGCAAGGCCCCCTGAGGATCCTCCCGGGGGAGATCCTGGAGCCCTCCCAGCAACCGAACCCGATGCGAGAAAAGCCGGGTATTCAGCGAGGGAGCGGCAGAAGATTCCATGCCCCGGGGATGTTCCCGGAAAAAGTCGAAGTTGCCGCAAAAATCGAAGATGTAAAAATTCCGCTTATCTTCACCGGGGCCGAAAAGATCCGGACAGAGCCGGGTACCCCGGCCGATCATCTGCCAGAACTTGATGCGGGAATAGACGGGTTTGAAAAAAACCAGGTTTGCCACCTCGGGCACGTCGATTCCCGTATCCAGCATATCCACGGAAATAGCGATATGAGGAGCCTTCTCCTTTCGGGAAAAATCGTCGATAAGGCTCTGAGCGTAGGAGGCGTAGTTATCGATAACCCGGGCGAAATGCCCCGCATAGTGAGGATAGTGGTAATTGAAACGTTCTTCGATAAAAACCGCGTGCTTGTGATTCCGGGCAAAGATGATGGTCTTGGCAAGACGATCCCCGCCTTCCACCTTGTGGCCCCGCTCCAGAAGGCATTGCAGAACCTTATCCACGGTATCCTCGTTGAAAAGCCAGGAGTTGAGAGCGTTGGGATTTACGTGCTCCGGAAGCGAACGAAGCTCCTCGTCTCCCCAGTCCAGGCTTTCCCACCGGGCCTGTTCCTCCGGCGAAAGCTCGTCGTAATGAATCCCCTCCTTGGGAAATTTCATATCCACCGAAGTCACTTCGTAAGGCACCAGATAGCCGTCCCGCACTGCGGACTCGAGTTCGTAGGCATCCGTGGGAACTCCCGTTTCGAGATCGAAAAGATCGTAGGTGTTTTTATCCAGCTCCTCCCGGGGAGTGGCGGTAAGCCCCACCAGAAGGGAGTCGAAATAGCGGAATATGGCTCCGTACTTCTGGTACACCGACCGGTGGGCCTCGTCGATGATCACCAAATCGAAGTACCCCACTCCGAAGCGGGGCATATCTCCGGGACACTCCTCCAGCAATCCCATCATGGTGGGATAGGTACAGACGAAAATCTGGCCGGGAGCGTTTTTTTCGGTTATCAGATTTACCGTGGTGGAATCGGGAAGATGCTTTTTGAAGGCGCTCACCGCCTGCTTCACCAGGGCCACCCGATCCGCAAGAAAAAGGGTGCGCTTCACCCACCCCGCCCGCTGGAGCACGTCCACCAAGGCAATGGCGGTACGGGTTTTTCCGGTTCCCGTAGCCATCACCAGCAAGGCCTTCCGCCGGGCCTGGGAAAAGTGCTGGAACACGCTGAGGAGCGCCCGCTTCTGATAGTGCCGATCCACGATATGCTCCCGCACCTCCTCCACCGCCAGAGGGCACCGCTGTCTGCGCCGGAGAACGAGCCGGACAAGTTCCTCTTTGGAGTAGAATCCCTCCACTTTCCGGGGGCTGTACTCTCAGTCGTCCCACATCCAGATGTCGTAGCCGTTGGTGTAGAAAATGACCGGGCGTTGGGAGAACATGGCTTCCAGGCAGTCCGCATAGAGCTTCGCCTGCTGCCGTCCCTTGGCGGCATCCGCAGTGGTGCGTTTGGCCTCCACCACCCCCAGGGGCTTGCCGTCGTCTCCCCAGAGAACGTAGTCCGCATATCCCGCACCGCTGGGAGTGGGCATACCTTCGAGGGGGTATTCCCGGTCTTCCTTCCGGTTCAGGAGCCATCCCGCCCGATAAAGTTCCTGATCGATGAGAGAACGCCTTGTTTCCGCCTCGGAGTAATCATACGTATCCTGAGCATGCTCCATCCGGACCCGCACCCGGACAAGCTCCTCTTTCAGGGTCTGAAGTTCCAAATCCAGGGCGTCCCGCTCCTGCTGCATCTCGAGCTTTTCCCGGCTTTCCCTATCCCGCTCCTCTTCGAGAGCTTTCAGCTCTTTACGTGAAAGAAGTTTTTCCTTCGGAGCTCTTGGAGGAAGGTTTTCATCGTTCCAGGCAGTACCCTCCCAGAGGGCTTCGGGCATGTAGGTACGCACCATCCAGTAGCAGCTGTGAAAGAGCTCCTTCACCGCCTGCAAAGCCTCCCCGGAGGTTACGGGCTGAGCGTTGTGCACCGCCCGGTTGCCGATTTTCAGGATGAGCCGGGCCTTGTGGAAAAGTGCCTGGGGAAGCAGATTCGCAAAGGAAGGTTCGTGGATCAGGGTTCCCAGCCGGGTATCGTAAGGCATGGTAAGACGGGCGTCATGCCGGTAGAGCCAGTGCACCGCCGCCTCCAGGCCGAAACGGGCGTGGAAGCAGGCTCCCCGGGGATCATCCTCCAGGTTGCATTCCGCCCGAGTGGCGGCCTGGGCTATTTCTCCGAAAAGGGAAGGCAGAAAGGCGAAATTACTCATGAGAATTTCCTCCTGAACTGCGGGTTCGGTAGGCCTGGTTTTCGTGGTTGGGCTGCTGGGGAAAGCGGCGCTCTAAAAGCCCTTCCTCCAACATGGGTTTGATGTAATGCTGGCGAATGTTACTGACAGAACGGTTCGTTAAATTTGCAATTTTCCCTGCGGTGATATAGTTCTGCGAACAAATAATCAAAATAGCTGATTTAACAAGTTCCCGAGGGGCTCTTTTTTTTTCACGAACCAACACCACAATTTCCTCCGGGGAAGAACCATTATTTCCATGTTCTTGTCTCTTATTGCGAGAGCTTAGGATTAAACATTTTGCTTCAGTATCCTTATCGTAGGAGCTTGAGGTTAAATCCTCTGCTTCAGTATCCTTAT
>DAIPKP010000218.1:0-1772 GCA_036769705.1 Synergistaceae bacterium | reverse complement strand
GCCCTGATGAGGAGCGCTTTTGGTGCGATCCTGAACGAGGCGTTGCCTTGGGGCATCGGCGTCTTTCCATTATCGATCTCACACCCACGGGACGGCAGCCCATGGAATCCTTCTGCGGGCGCTATGTGATCGTTCTGAACGGGGAGATATACAATTTTCAGGATATTCGCAAGGATCTTGAGAAACAGGGAGTTTCTTTTCGGGGAACTTCCGATATTATTTGTTGCAAAATAGAAATGACCAAAGTTGCAAGTTAAAATTCCCCAGTTTTGTAAGGGAGAAATCCCCGGAAATGCAAAGGGGCCATTGAAAGCACGACCGAATCCCCTTACCCTTTGGGTGTTATCCAGACACTTCAAGGGGAGGGAATGGAGGATGCTCACAATGACCCGGATCAATGATATCAGAAAAGCATATTTCGACGAGGGATCCACTATCAGTGCCATCGCTATAAAATTTGGCATTGATCGGAAGACCGCGAGAAAGTACATCGAACAGGAGGATTTCAACAAGGTTCTTCCCGTTCGGTCCAAGGAGAACCGTTGGCCGAAACTCGAGCCGTACATGAAACAGATCGACGAATGGCTCGAAGGCGACGTAAAAGCGAAGAAAAAGCAGCGGCACACGGCAAGGCGTGTGCACAAACGATTGGAAGATGCATATCCGGACTTCAGCTGCTCCTACCGGACCGTGGCCTCCTACGTGAAGGAAAAGAAGCGGGAGATCTACGCCGACGTCCGCGCCGCCCTTCCGCTGGAACACAAGGCGGGAGAGGCCCAGGTGGATTTCGGGAGCGCCGACTTTTACGAGAACGGGACGCTCTGTTCGGGAAAATATCTCAACGTTTCCTTCCCCTACAGCAATGCCGGATATCTCCAGCTCTTCAAAGGAGAGAATCGGGAATGCCTTTTCGAGGGGCTGAAGGCGATCTTCGAACATCTGGGAGGAGTGCCCACACGGCTGTGGTTCGACAACATGTCCACCGTAGTAACCAAGGTGCTCAAGGAAGGCAAACGTGAACTCTGCGACCCCTTCCTCCGCTTCAAGGAGCACCACGGCTTCGAGGCGGCCTTCTGCAACGCGAACGCGGGACGCGAAAAAGGGAACGTGGAGAACAAGGTGGGGTATCACAGACGCAATCTCCTCGTACCGATCCCGGAGTTCGAAAATCTGGAGCGATACAACAAGGAGCTCCTGGAGCTCTGTGGCAGGGACCACCGCCGGGAGCACTACAAACGCAACAGCACCATCGAAACACTTCACAAGGAGGACAAGGAAAAGCTCCGCCCTTTGCCCGCCGTCGAATTCGACTGCGCAAGCTACGAAACCCTGAAGACGGATCTCTGGGGGAAATTCCGGATATCGACAATCCACACCTACTCCACCGCTCCCAAGCACGCCGGAGGAAGAGTACTGGTACGGTTTACCGCGAACAGTGTGGTCCCGCTGGACGAAAATCACCGTCCCATAACGAGACATCCCAGACTGTACGGCTCGTGGAAGCAGGAAGCCATGGATTGGCTGCCCTATCTGACGCAGCTCTCCCGCAACCCCGGAGCCATGAAATACAGCGGGATATGGAACATGCTGCCGGAGGATCTGCAGGGATACCTCGAGGGAAAGGAGAAAAGCGGACAAAGAGAGGTACTGCGGGCCCTCGCCCTGTTGAGCGAGCGGGATGGATTCGAGGGAGCCGTGAAAAGCGTATCCGAAGCGGTACACCGGGGAATAGAGGATCTCGACAGCCTGGTGGCCCTTCACGGACATCTGCA
>DAIPKP010000217.1:0-1781 GCA_036769705.1 Synergistaceae bacterium | reverse complement strand
CACCTATGTAGCCCTGGTGGTAATCATGTCCACCATGGCAGGAATGCTCTACGGATTGATAGCGTAAAAAACGAGGTTTCCCGTAACGAAGGGCCCGGGGAGGAATTCCCCTGGCCCTTCGGATTTTAAGAAACATATAAGGAGTCTTCCGTTCACTTTCCGAAAGACTTCCCAAAAGAGAGTCCTAAAAAGAGAGCTTTTCCCGAAGCCACGCTTCCGTCAGGGGAAGAGCATATTCTTCGAAAAAAGCCTTCACCGCTTCCTTCCGGAAGAAAACCTCTCCCTCTTTCTCCACATAGTTGCCGCTCAAGACACAACGAAGCTGCTCTCCTCCCTCCCGGTAATTTCCTCCGAGGATCCGATCTATTTCCGAGGTATCCCTCATATCCCGCAAGGGCATGAGAAGCTCCACGCCGTAGCTGCCGAGAAAATCGCGAAAAATATCCAGAGAAAGAGCCAGCTGGCTCAACTTTATTTTGCCGTCGTGAGAGGCTCGCTCCCCTCCCAGGAGGAGCGAACTTCCGAGATGCCGTGCCAAGGGAACGCGAAGAACGTGAAAATACAGGTGGCAGGCGGTACAGGGAGAGGCAAAGCCGTAACGCTTCTGCCACTGGCAGAGCCCCTTGCCGCAGAGGTTCCTCCAGAGTTCCGGAGATCCCAGCGTCACCAGAGAATAAAGCCGTACCTTCGAGGGAAGGCGCTTTCGAAGTTCCTCCACCGCTCTGAAGGGGGCTTCCCAATCTCCGTATTGGGTACCCGTATAAGCCACGGTGGGAAGCATGCCGGAAAAGCGTCGGGAATTTCCCTCCGCCACCGCCGCAGCGATGCTATCCTTTCCCGCAATTTCCACGATTCCCAGGGAGGGTTCCCGTCTCAGATCGTCCAGATCCTCCTCCGGAAGCATCCATTCCGGAAGGGGCCATACGTTTTCGCTCTTATCCGAAAGCAGACGCCGAAGCTCCTCCTTCATATCCGCCTCCTCAGGCTTCTATAAGGGCCGGGGAAATAAGGCTGATTTACGGGGCTGTCCATAAGGCCCTGAGGCTTACCTCTATCGAGCAAATTCAGGATCATGTACATCAACTCGTGCCCCCGCACCATGCCGAGGCCTCCCCGGGAACATCGGATCTCGTCGAAGTGCCGCACCTCGTCCCGGCGGGCATACGTTCCCGTTATGGCAAGAGGTACGGGCTCACCGGAGTGGATCATGGCTCCCCCGCTGGGAGTGGAGTGATCCGAGGTGAGTACGAAAACCACATCCTCCTCGGGAAGCACCTTCTTTACCACCCATTCCATGGCTTTGTCCAGCGATTCGATAACCCGCCGCTTTTCGTCGGGGTTTCCGCCATGCGCCATTTCGTCGGGGGCCTTGGTATGCACGTAGATAAAGTCGTACTCCTTTGCCTCCCAGGCCTTTTGGAGCCGCTCCAGGAGATCCGCCCCCCAATCGCCGCTGTCCCTTACCGGAAGGACATCCATGCCGAGGATACCGCAGAGACCGAAGTAGAGGGGCCCCGAAGCGATGCAGAGAGGCCGGAGTCCCCAAGCATGCCGGAAAGATGGAAGATTGCGAAAACGCCCCGGACGCTGCAAGGTTACCATGTTGAGAGGAATCTCTCCGGAGGCCCGGCGCCGCCGATTTACAGGATGCTCTTCAAGGACGTCGTAGGTCCAGAGGGAATATTCGTTACAGCACGCCGCAGTCTTTCGGGCAGCCTCCATCTCCCGGGCCTCCTCCAGAGGAAGGACTTCCATAATGGGACGCCCTTCGTGGATGGGAT
>DAIPKP010000093.1:0-8961 GCA_036769705.1 Synergistaceae bacterium | reverse complement strand
GCTTGTAAAGTAAGAGTGTACGGTCGTTTTGAAACTTTTTTTGAAATCTGTATGCACGTCTTTGTCATTCTGCTGAAGATTTTCTTTGCGGGAAATCTGCAATTTGTACAGAAAAACAGCAGAGAGCCTTAAGGGTATGAGAAACGAAAAGAGAGAACGGAGGGTGGTCGTTATGCAGCAGTTCCCCCGGGAAGGGCACCGAGATGTTTCCGTAGTGCTTTGCGGTGCCGCAGGGCAGGGAATCCAGACAGTGGAAGAGCTTCTAGTCCGGTTGGGTAAGAGTCTCGGATATCACGTTTACGCTAATCGGGAATATATGTCCCGGGTGCGGGGAGGGCATAATTCCACGGCGGTGCGGATTGCCTCCTCCCCCGTGCGGGCCTTGGTGGACAGAATCGACATCCTGGTTCCCCTGGGAGGGGGGATCCGGAAAAACGTCTTGCAGCGCATGGATTCACAAACCCTCGTGATTGGGGACATGGAGGAACTCCGGGAGGAACTCGAAGGGTACACTTTTCAGAGCGTCCACGTTCCTTTTCTTGAAATTGCTCAGGAAGCTGGCGGGGCGGTGTTCGCCAACCTGGTGGCTACTGCGGTGGTGGCGGGGCTTTTCGCGGATTCTCCCGAAGTGCTTCGCCCCTTGGTGGAGCAGCGTTTCGGTAAAAAAGGAGACGAGGTGATCGCCAAGAACATGGCCGCCGCATCTCTCGGTTTCGAGAAGGGCCGGGAGATTTTGCATTCCGGGAAGTGTCGTTTGTCCCTCGCCTCCGGAGGAGATCTTTCCCGGAGAGTGGCCTTTGACGGAGCTCACGGGATCTCCCTGGGAGCCCTCGCCGGAGGGTGCTCTTTTTGCTGTGGTTATCCCATGTCTCCCGCCACGGGAGTTCTTACCTTCATGATTCAGCAGGGTGAGCGTTTCGGCGTGGCGGCGGAGCAGGTGGAGGATGAAATAGCGGCTATAAACATGGCGGTGGGGGCTTCCTATGCGGGAGCTCGTTCCATGGTAACCACCTCGGGAGGAGGTTTTGCCCTCATGACCGAGGGGTTCAGCCTTGCGGGGGTTACCGAATGCCCCCTGGTGGTGCATCTTGCCCAGCGCCCCGGCCCCGCCACGGGAATGGCTACCCGGACGGAACAGGGAGATCTTGCCTTTGCGCTTCACGGAGGGCACGGAGAATTTCCCCGGGCCATACTTGCTCCGGGAACGCTGGAAGAGGCTTTTTTCTGTGCGAAACACGCCTTTTCCTTGGCGGATCGATACCAGGTTCCCGTGGTGGTTCTCACGGATCAATATCTCATGAACACCTATTACGACCTTCCCGGCGAGGATTTGAATCTCCGCCCCCGGGAGCAGCATATCGTGGAAACTTCCCGGGATTACCGGAGATACGAGGTGACGGAAGATGGAGTCTCTCCCCGGGGTATTCCCGGGTACGGCGAGGGGATCGTGGGGGTGGACAGCCACGAGCACGACGAAGAGGGGCACGTGTGGGAGGATTTCGAGCTTCGGACCCGGATGAATGCCAAGCGCTTGAGCAAACTTGAAAGCCTTCGGGAAGAGGCTTTGGCTCCCCTCCTCCTGGGACCGGAGAATTATCGAACCCTTCTGCTTTCCTGGGGGTCCACCCGATGCATCGCGGAGGAGGCCCTGGAACGTTTGGGATGGGAGGATACGGCGTTGCTGCATATTGTGCAGCCCTATCCTCTTCACGAAAAGACACTCTCCCTTTTGGAGAAGGCGGAAACCGTGATTGCTCTGGAGGGAAATGCCACGGGGCAGCTCTGCACTCTTTTGCGTGCGGAGCTGGGATTTGAGGTGGAGCGGAAAGTGCTTACCTGGAAGGGGCTTCAATTCTCTGTGGAAGAAGTTATGGCGGGGCTTCAGGAGCTTCGTCCGGAAGGGGGCGTGAAAAATGGTTGATCCCCGGCAATACGATCTTCCCGGGGCTGACGTGGCATGGTGTCCCGGATGCGGCAATTTTCAGATTATGGAATCTCTCAAGGCGGCGCTCGGGGAGCTCGACTACTCTCCCGAAGAAGTGGTGCTCGTTTCGGGTATCGGCCAGGCGGCCAAGATGCCCCATTTCATGAAGGGGCATTTTTTCAACGGCCTTCACGGACGAGCTCTCTCGGTGGCCACGGGAATTCGGGCGGCGAACCCGAATTTGCTGGTCCTTGCCATCGGCGGTGACGGAGATATGTACGGTGAAGGAGGAAATCACTTTCTTCACACCATGAGAAGAAATCCCAATATCGTCAATCTCGTGCACAACAACATGGTCTACGGGCTTACCAAGGGGCAGTATTCTCCCACGAGCCCCCAGGGTTTCGTATCGCCCACGTCTCCCCAAGGAGTGGGAAACGTGCCGGTAAACCCTATGGCTTTAGCCGTTGCGGGAGGAGCTTCTTTCGTGGCTCGGGCTTTTTCGGGAGATCCTGACGAAACCAAGGAAATCATAAAAAAGGCTATTTTGCACCGGGGATATGCCTTGGTGGATATCTTCCAGCCCTGTGTCTCCTTCAACCGGGTGAACACTTTCAAATGGTATAAGGATCATACCTACTACCTCGATGAAAATTACGATCCTACGAATATCCGGGGGGCCATGGAAAAAGCTTTGGAGCAGGATCGCCATGCTCTCGGGGTTTTATATCGCAGCGAAAGACCCCTCTTCGAAGACTCCCTCGGAGCGTACCGAAAAGATGCCACCCCTCTTTTCGGGCGGGAGCCTTCGGAAGAGAGACTGGCCCTTTTCCTGGAAGAAAACTACGGGTAGCCATGATGACTGCTTATAACGGAATTTTAGTTTTTGGCATAGCTGCCTACAGTATGGTGGTTCTCGCCGTCGTGTCCGCCCTGGGCGGCAAACGCTGGAAAAAACCCTGGCTTTTCAAACTGCATCGCCGGATTGGAATGACGGCTTTTCTCCTGGCTACTCTTCATGCGGGCCTGGTGCTTTATCTTTACGTTCTTTAAAAAGAGAAGGAGGTTGATGAAATCATGCGGAAAGTGGCCTTTGTCGTAATGCTGTGCGGTATTCTTGTCCTGACGGGACATGCCTTTGCCCATCCTCCAAGCGGTATGGAGGTCTCCTTCGATTCTTCCGAAGGAGTGTTGCACGTTATTATTGCCCATGGAGTGGGGGATCCTGAGGGGCATTATATAAGCGAGATCCGGATTCTTCGGGAAGGCACGAATCTCCTTACGGAAACCTACACTTCCCAGACAACGAAAAAAGATTTCGAAGCTTCCTATCCCATGCCGGAGCTGCAAAAGGGAGATGTTATCACCTTGGAGGCCAAGTGTAATAAATTCGGCTCCATGAAAAAAGATTTTACGCTATAAAGAATCGGTCCCAAGAGCGGGAATCTATGAAAAAAGCCTCTTGCAAGAGGCTTTTTTCTATTTGTGGGTTATGATGTACAATAAGAATGTTTTTTTCGTCGGCTCTACTGTGTAAGAATACCCCGGGGACCTTTCCCGGGTCGCTTTATGTGTCTGAACGAGGATGAAAAGGATAAAAAGAAAAGGGAGGGGAGATCCGTGCTCTACGAAAAGGAGCGTACTCTCATCGTGGAGATGGGTAAAAAACTACTGGCCTCGGGCCTTGTGGAGGGAACCGGGGGAAATTGTAGCATCTGTGTGGACCCGGGAAAAACTTTTCTCATATCTCCCAGCGGCATGGATTACAACACGATCTCTCCGGAAGATGTGGTTCTCTTGGGCTGGAACGGCAACGTGTTGGAAGGTGAACGTACTCCTTCCAGTGAGTGGGAGCTGCACCGGGAGGCCTATAATGTGCGTGTCGAAGCCCGGGGAGTGGTGCATACCCACTCGGCATATGCTGCGGCTTTTTCCTGCCTGGGAAAGGATTTGCCTCCGGTACACTACCTTATCGGTTATGCCGGGACCTCGGTACCATGGACACCTTACGCTCTTTTCGGATCTCCCGAGCTTGCTCGTAATGCGGCGCCGGGTCTCAAAAAAAGCCGGGCGGTGCTTCTGGCACACCATGGAGTATTAGCGGTGGGAGAATCTCTGGAAAAGGCTTACGTTACGGCGGAAGCGGTGGAATACGTGGCAAAAATTTATTGTCATGCCTGTGTTATGGGAGAACCTGCGGTCCTTTCAGAAGAAGACATGGCCCGGGCTTTGCGTCGTTTCGACAACTACGGACAGATGCCGGGAAAATAAAGGAGGTTTTCACTTGATGGATTACGCGCTTTTCCTTCTAACAATGGGACTTTTTGCCTGGACTCTACCGGTTTTGTATCTGCGTTTTCTCACACCCCTTTTTGCCCGGGGACGCCGTTTTTTTTCTTCCGATGCGGAAGGACGGATGGGCAGATACATAACCAATCTCTCTCTTACCCTCTTTACCGCCCTCGAAGCGTATATCCTGAGCGGATGGACCGCTTTCTGCGTTTTTAAATCCATGGAAATGGCTCGTCTTCCCCATACCACGGGGTGGATCTATATGTTTGCGGGATTTATACTCTGTCAGGCTTCCCTGGGATTTATCGCCGTCCGGGATCATGAGCCGGAGTTTGTTCTCGTACTGCGCTCGGTTATCCCTATGGGAGCCTTTGCGGCTTTTGCCCTGGCCCCCGCAAGAATAGACCTCTTTTATGGCTGGCTCACCCCGGTTTTTTCTGGCAATCTTCTTCGGGGTTTTTTCGGGGGATAAGTTTTAAAAACCAATACAATTCTTATCTTTAAGAGGCAAACTCGCTTTTCTTTGATTTTTGTCTCGGAGAACTAAAAAAGAGGATGTCGAAAGGATGATGGTCTGTGCCTCTTGAGCGGGATCAGGTTTTAGGTTTCTCTGATATTGACGAAGGGCTTGCTCTTCGCCTGGTTTTAGGAAAGGAACACCCCTGGGTTTCCATTGATAATAAAATAACCGGCAAGAAAAAATCGGTTCGCATGTTTTTCGTGGAAAATGGTAAGGATCTCCAGATTCGCACGGGCAAAGGGAAAACGGAAACCTATCCTCACGCTGATGTAGTGGAGGCCTTGAAGGAGCTTTGCCTTCAGGCCATGAGCATACCTGCCTTGCGGGAGCGCTACGTACAGGTTCTCGGGATACTTCTCACTAAAATCCACGATCCTCGTTACGTTACCCGGGAATCGGACTATTTGGTACTTCCCGATGAAAAAAGAAAAAGCCTCTGGCTGGGATGTTTTTCGGAATCCTCCGCCCCAGGGGTTATGCGGCCCTGTTTTTCCATGAGTCCCGAAGAAAAAAAGCTCATGGAGGAAATGATGGATGAAGACATGCCGCCTTTCGGGCGCGGTTTCGGAGTTCCTTCCGGAGAAAGAAGCGCCAAGGTTCTGAAGCGGCACGGGGTGCCCCAGAAACTTATCGCTCATCTCCCGGAAAGATGGCTGGAACCTCTAAGCATTGCGGTGGCGGGAGTGTTTTTGGGTATGACCGAATGGAGCATGGATGATACCTTGCCCTTTATGAAGCATATATGGCGTCCTCTCCTGGATCCTCAGTTTAATCGTGAAGGGGGAAATGCGGAAGAACTAAAGGATACTTCCCGGGGGCTTGCAGAAATTCTGGGGCGGTATATCAAAATGTATCATGCCCTTCCCCGGATGGAAACCGAAGAAATTATGGATGCTGAGGATGCTTTGAAGGAAGAAGGCTACGGAAGACGAGAGCGTTTCGACGACCATTCGAATATCCTCGGAAACCATGTGTTCCAGCTAGAGCGTTTTATTCGGGACGACAATTCTACGGTGCTCGTGCAGAAAATCAAGGGACAGCGAACCATGCCCGATACCGTGGTGCGCCTTCAGCCAGGTCTTTACGAGGAATGTCTTAGGGAAGATGCTTGCGGTAGCGTGGAGGACAGCCGTTTTACGACGCTGCAAATTCTCTTCGGGTTAAGAATCTCCCGATGGCTTGATATTGCCCGGAGGATAACGGGGCCTTCGGTACTCCGAAAATAGTTTCTCGAAAAGAATGATTGGGAAGAAGCTCTTCGGGAGACCCGGAGAGCGTATGGAAGATTAAGGAGGGGTCTGTGTTGGAATATGTTCCTTTTCCTCTCAGCAAAATGGGACTGGTATGGATTGGGGTTCAGGCAATTCCGATTTTCCTGCACCTTTGGAAGCTGTTTTCGAAAAAGGCGCCGGAACGGTTCTTCGTCTTGGGAGGATTTTTCGGGCTTTACGGACTTTTTTCAGTCTTTCGAGGCTGGGAGCTTTTAGTGTTTGGACGTCCCGGAGTTACATGGTATCTCATTCCCTTGGGTTTTATCGCGTGGGTTTTTCTTTACTTTCCTTCGATCCCTTACTTGGTTTTCGCTCGCCTGGGAGCCCTTCGTTACGCCGTTCGGGGGGGATTACGATGAGCCGGGCTTTCGTAAAGGAAGACGATGATCTTCAGCGTTTTCGTGAAGAGGCGATGGAAGAGACGCAGCTCCGGGAGTGGCTTGCCATTCAGGAGAAAAAATTGTCCTTTCTTAAAGAAAGTCCGAAGGCTTTGGAAATCGATTCTGAAAAGCGTAAAGAGTGGATTTTTTCCATAGAAAAAGATGTGCGGCGTTGCTACGAGCTGTTGGGAATTTCGGAGGAAGATCGGAGAGAAATTTGATGCAGAAATTTCTTCCCGGAACCGTAGGGAATTTCGGAGAGGAGGTCTCCGGATGTTTTTCTTTGTGTTTCCCGTGATGATTTTTTTACGAATATTCCGCTTCCTCTTTCCGCTTTTTCTCCTCTACGTGATACTTCGGATTTTCACGGGAATTTTCTCTTCCGGATACGGACAGCAAAGCTCTTCTTCCGGAGCAAACCGTGGAAAAGAACGGGCTTCCCGGAGCAATGGAGGAGAGGGGTGGAAAGAATCCCAGAAACATGATTCTCAAACTCCCTATGAAGTGCTCGGATGTTCTCCCGGAGATCCAGACGATAAAATTCGGAAGTCCTATCGGGATCTTGTAACGAAATACCATCCGGATCGCTTTATCGGTATGGACCTCGATGACGACTTTATCCGGCTTGCCTCAGAGCGGTTTTCCGCTATTCAGGAGGCTTATAAACAAATACGTCGGCTTCGGGGTTTTTCTTAAGCAAAAGTCCTTGAAAAAAGCTCTTGAAAAAGCTTTGAGAAAAATTCCCCTCGAAAAAACTAGAAATAGGGGGTGGGTTTTTTTGTCGTTACTGTCTGGACTACCTTGCCTATAATCCTGAACCATTCCTCTCGGGAAGCCAACTCCGAAGGAATAATCATAGGCTGATACGAAGGGTTGGCGCTTCGGAGTTCCACATCGCCATTACTTTTTGGAATAAGCCATTTGATGCTCCATCGGTCGTTATAGCATACGAGAGTCGCATCTCCGGGGTATACCGTTTCTGCGGGGTTGATAATGGCAATGGAGCCGTCGGGGATTCCCGCGCCCTCCATGGAATCTCCCTCTACGTGAATCCCGAAGGGGATTTGAATTGCGTCGATACGGGAAAAGGAGTTACGGGGAAGCACTATGGTATCGGTGCTTTCCATGTAGGCTCCACAGTAGTCGAATCCATTCCCTGCACAGGCTGCAGTGCCCTTGTCCATAAGAGGAATGCGAAGGAAATTCTCGGAAAAGGGGCCGGGTGCTCCTTCGCCGAAATCCTGGCTAAGTTCGGGTTCGTCAATTTCTCCGAGAAGCCAGGCGGCAGAACATGCTAAAGCCTCCGCAATACGGCTCAGTTTGTCCATGTCAGGAGAAAAATTGCCCTGTTCCCATTGAATAACCGTCTGCCGGGTTACTCCGACAGCGTCTCCTAACTCCTTTTGTGTGATTCTCAGTCCTTTTCTTCTTTTCTTTAACCGTTCTCCGAAAATTTCCTGAGCCATCCGGACTCCTCCCTTTGTGTGCATATCATTACTCCTATAGATTGACAGAAAGAGAGACGAAAGTCAACACTTTCTTTCTTTTTCGTGGTTTTTCCTCGTTTTTTAAAGGGAAAAGATCTGAAAAAGCTTTTTACGCATTTTTTTGTGATGTAAAATTGACATTTTGTCTGGTTTGATGTACATTGCAGTCGGCAAGAATACAAACTATGATTTTAAGGGAGTGGGATCTATGGCTACCATGTGTGCGGGAATCGGGAATGCGGTAATGCAATGTCTTTCAGAAAAAGCGGAAATTACGTCCCCCATGGTCGTGGCGGGAGGGTTTATCCGAGGTCGCTGCGAAACCCGGCAATCCGTGGATGAAGCTTATCTTCGTGCGGGTACGGCTCTTCTTAAAAGAGGCAATTACTCCGAATTGTCCGCGCGAAAATAGAAGGGCTTTTCTTGGTCCAAGGAAGCCGAGAGGGCCTTGTAAAGAAAAAAGGTTTTCTGTATGAGGGTATGCCTTGGAAAACGAAATTGCCTGGAGAGCAGTGGCGGCGGTAAAAGTCCCGAAAGCTTTTCCTGGTATGGCAGTTGGAAAAAATCCTCCAAACCCCGTTGACAAGTATGCGAAAAACGGTATAATCCTATTCCGTCACGCCGGTGTAGCTCAGTTGGTAGAGCAGCTGACTTGTAATCAGCAGGTCGGGGGTTCAAGTCCTCTCGCCGGCTCCACGAAGAAACAAACTTATACGTGGTGGGATGGCCGAGTGGTCAAAGGCAGCAGACTGTAAATCTGCCGACGGACGTCTACGTAGGTTCAAATCCTACTCCCACCACCACTCTATGGAAATGGGGTGCCGACTTAGCTCAGTAGGTAGAGCACATCCATGGTAAGGATGGGGTCTCCGGTTCGAGTCCGGAAGTCGGCTCCAGTAAGTTGCCCGGAGCGCTTGACAGGTGTTCCGGGTTTTTTTAGTATTATCCCTTGTGGGTCGATGTGGTACAATCCATGCAGACTTCAATCCTCGTTCTTTGCGAGGAATTATACCATTTTGGGAGGTTGCACTCATGGCAAAAGAAAAATTTGAGCGATCGAAACCGCATTTGAACATCGGTACCATCG
>DAIPKP010000216.1:0-1796 GCA_036769705.1 Synergistaceae bacterium | reverse complement strand
AGAGTGGTGTACGGGGGGCTGGTTTTCTCCATGGCTCTCATGAGTTCCTCCAGCTCCTGGGGATCTTCTATCCAGCGATCTTCATGGTCTCGGCCGATTATAACAGAGCAGAGGGGTTCTTTTTCTCCCGATTCTGCCTGTGACGTTGCCTGTAGTCGTTTTCTTCGGGCGGCGAAGAAGGCCCGGTATTCCACGTCGTCTGGGGGGAAGGAGTAGCCCATGAAGATGATGTGGTTTGCGGCGTTGGTGGCTACCCGCAGATCCCTTTTTATCTCGTCGATGAAGGATGCGGGGCGGGGCTTGAAGTTGCTCTGCATGAGGGTTTGGGTATGCTCGGTGAATGAGGGCTCTCCACTTCATGTCCTTCCAAGAACCACTCTGCTTGAATTCCCACCTCCGGGGTTGGGAAGCGGACTCCACAGGGTCAGTCATTCTGCCGGGATCGTCTCAGCTCCTGGAGTTTCTTTTTGGAGATCCCGGTGTAGAAGAGAATTTTTTCTGTGGGTTCTCCTGCATTAAGCATTTTTGTCGCAAAAGAAATGGTTTTTTTCATTTCTCCTCGCTTTTCCGCACTTTCTTCAAAGAGACTGAGCATGGTTTTCTCCTCCTTTGCTACTTTCTGTCTGAGATGTTCTTCGTATTCTTGCCGCAGAGCCAGGCTTTTGGGACGCAGGAGCACGTCGGTGAAGCGGTGGAGGGCAAGTTTTTTATCGTGGGGCCACCCTTTGGAGTCGAGTTTGTCGTTGAGGATTTTGAGATAGTGTACCCGCTCCCGGTCTTTGCGGCCGCTCTGAAGGGCGCAGACTCCTGCGTAGAGAGCCCAGTCGAAGGGGTTATCGCTGGCTTCAAGCTCCTGGGGATCCAGCTCCCAGAGACGGAGCACCGGGTATTCGTACCAGAGATGGTTGCGGTAGCTTTTACGTTCGTACTGTTCCGGCTCACTCTTGGGACGTTTGGCGGTGAGGATGGCAAAAGAAACCACGTCGGTGATATGCCCCTTCTTTTTCAAGTACCCCAGGCGGAGCGAGGCGTTGTAGAAGAACATCCGCTCCGGAAGATTGCCTCCCTTGGATCCCTGAACTTCCACGTGAAAGACTAGCCAGAGATCCTTTCCCCGCTTCATAGGCACCTGGGCGAGAACGTCCACGTGCTGTTTGGGGCCGTCAATGGAGACGGTGATCTGGGCAAGTTCCTTGTCGAGAAAGATAACCTCTCTTGTGGGATCCACCCTTCGGGCCAGCTCCGGGAGAAGCCGCTCCAAGGCGGGAAAGAAGAAAATCTTGATGATCTCCTTCCAGTGAGAGTCGTAGCTGGCGTTTTTCTTCTTGTCTTCCACATTTCCATCATCCCTGTTATCACCACTATCGCCTTCAAAGTCACTCTCTTGCTGTTCCTCGGAAGGCATATCAAGGGTTTCCGGGGCGTGGCCTTCGGTTTTTTGGGATTCCAGCTCTTCGGTGATGGCTCTCCCCTCCCTTTTTTCCGTTACGGTAAGTATAGGATTTTTCTAAAGCTTCTTCAAGGGATATCCCGAGAGCACATCAGGGCGGGGACAGGGCCCCGCCCCTACCAAAACCGGGGGCGTTTCATGGCTTTCGTTATGCCCTTATGGTAGGGGCAGACCCCCGTGTCTGCCCTGATGGGCGTTGTGTGCCGCATGTATCTGCACCGCACCGGCAGGGGGATGAACCCGCTAATTTCGGGCCATTTTACCTAATGTATGTGGCGAATTACCGCACATCAGGGCGGGGACAGGGCCCCGCCCCTACCAAAACCGGGGGCGTTTCATGGCTTTC
>DAIPKP010000215.1:0-1799 GCA_036769705.1 Synergistaceae bacterium | reverse complement strand
AGACCCCGATAATTTGAGGACCCACCAGGGGGTTCCGGAAAATGCCCTGTAGTGCCGCTCCTGCCACGGAAAGCCCCGCTCCCGCTCCGAGAGCTCCGAGAATGCGGGGAAGCCTGATAAGAGTGACGATGGCTTCCTCCCGGGGTTCCCAGAAGGGAGAGATGGAGGCGAAGGAAGAAAGAAGGATGCCCCCGGTTTTGACGGGAGAAATGGGAAAGCGTCCTACTCCCAGAGAAACCAGAGCAACTCCAAAAGTGCACAACGCGAGAAGAAGCCAGAAGATTCGGGAGGGCTTGTGAATACGGGAATTCATGGATTTTGAAGAGCACCTTCCTCCGGGAGGAAAAACGTTTCGTAATTGCTGCTGCTCTTATTCATGGCTACCCGGAAAATCTGTTCGAAATCTTGAGACGTGGGTTTTTTGCCGTAAAGATAGAGATATTTTTCGGTCATTTCCTTTCGCAAGTCCCAATGGAACTTCTCGGGATGCAGAACCGTGGCGAGCCACTGCCACATGAGAGGGGATTCCTGGTTGGGGGGATCCCAGCGGTATCCTCCCAGGGGCATTTTGTATATCCGGCGGTTCCGCACCGCCGAAAGGCTGGCGAGTTTGGGATTGGAATAAAGATCCTCCGGGCAAACTCCCTTTTCAAATCCGTTGAGGAGAATTACTTCGGGATCCCAGAGAATGAGCTGTTCCTCATTTACTTCGGCGAACTGTGCCGCTTCCTTCGCCACGTTTTTCCCTCCTGCCAGCCGGATGGAGAAATCGTTGTAGGTGTCTCTGCCGGAGACCTTGAGTCCCGAGGCGTACCGCAGAAGATAGAGTACCCGGGGGCGTTCCTCCTCGGGTATTTCCGCTACGGCCGTTTCCAGTTTTTTTCTGGTGGCGTGATGCCAGGCGAGGATGGTATGGGCTTTCTCCTCTTTTCCCAGTACGGAGCCGAACATGGAAATCCAACCCTCCAGATATTCCTGGGTGCCGTATTTGAACAGAGCTACCCGAAGCCCGGCGTTGCGGATGGGTTCGATAATGTCCTCTCCCCAGCTCCCCCACTGGAAAACGATATCCGGGTTGAGAGCTGCCAGGGTTTCAACGTTAGGCATGAAGCCCTCTCCCACCACATCGTCCCGGATGTTCAGGGCTTGGGGAAAAAACCGCCCCAAAAGAAAGCCCTCCATGGCGCTTTTTGAAAGCCGGTGCATTCCCGCAAGGCGGGAGGTGTCTCCATCAAGAGCGATGAACATACTGGCGGAGGGAATGGGAATGGTTACGGCCTTTTGGATAGGCTCCGAGAGGGTGATCGTTTGCCCTCCCTGGTCGGTGAAGGTGGTCTCTCCCGAAGCGGGAAGTCCGGAGAGAAGAAAGAGGCTGCACGAACCCAGCAAAGCAGTCAAAAATTTTCGGCACATGAAATACATTCGCTCCTTTCACAATGTCCCTCGGGAATCTTTTTGCATGCCCCCGCATGAAGGCCTTCGAAAAGATCCCGTGTTAGTTGGCGCTAACTATAGGGCCGAAAATTTGATTTGTCAAACTATCTTTCTGCTGTTTTTATGGGGGGATATTTTTTTCTTACCGTGGAGGGGAAAGGAGTTCCCTTTTTTTCTTTTGCTGTGAAAGGGAAAAAGTATTTTTTCGGATACATTGAGGGCTGTGAACAGGATTTTAAAAGTAATATAAGACTAATTCAGAATGCCCGGGAAAAGAAGCCCCCCGGAAGGAAAAATTTTTCCTTCCGGGGGGCTTCTTTTATTTCACAAAATCCTCCAGCATGCCTCCCTCTTCGGCTCCCAGG
>DAIPKP010000092.1:0-9017 GCA_036769705.1 Synergistaceae bacterium | reverse complement strand
GTTTTTCCCTTATCGCTTCTTGCTTTCGTGTTAATTTGAACAGGTTCTTGCAAAACCAGATACCAGATTTTCCCGTCTATAATGGCATGCGCTGTATTGGGGTGTAGCCAAGCGGCAAGGCAGGGGACTTTGGACTGTCAAGCTTTAATGTAAAAAATGTGAGCCCCTGAAAGAACTAGCTTTCTCGGTTTCGATAGGGAAAAAGTAGGTAGGTAACCCCTTTTTCCAAACCTTACATTTCACTTTTTTAACAGCCGTCTATCTGGTCTGAGATAGGCGGTTGTTTTATGCCTTCACATCGGCAATTCCTCCTTTCGAGCCCCTCCAAGCATGTAAGGAGAAAGAAGATAATATCCTTGCAAATTCATAAACGAACTAAATTAACTCCGGGACAGCGAAAAGAGATTTTCTCGCGGCGCTTCCTGATGACGTGCTGGAATGTCTTCTCCAATAGTTTCAAGGGGGAGGGGAAATGGGGAATTCGAAAATGACGAATGCAGGAGCCGTAAGGGGATGTGAAAATTCCGGGTTTGGGCTCCCGCGTTTTCTCGCGGTGGTCTATTCGTAATGTGTCCAGATACTCAAAATCTTGATGTGCCGATTCTCTTTATCAACCTGGTAGACAAGACGATGTTGAATATTGAGCCGACGGGAATACACCTCTTCCAGTCCTTTGAGCTTTTCCACGGGAGGCGGGTTCTGGAAAGGGTTTTCCCTGATGATGTCGAGGAGCCCTTTCACCTTCTCCCCCAGATGGGCAGCCTTGCAGCGTTGGAGATGTTTCAGGGCCTGACGTGTAAAGCGTATTTCGTAGCTCAAAGGGAAACCTCAGATTCGGGAAGGCACTCTTCCCAGGGAGTGGCAAGCCCTTCTTCGATCTCTCGGGCCGTCCCGGAGTGGGAGAAAAGATACACCGTTTCCATGAGGGCGTTGTAATCATCAAGGCCCATAACGACGGCGCTCCCTTCCTTTGTAGTGACATTGATAACCTGGTTGAACCGTATAGCCTTGTCCACGTAGCTAAAGATATCCTTGCGGAACTGGGTGATATTCGTGGATAACATGAGCATCCCCTCCTCTCGATGTACATTATAGCGTACATTATTGGAGTGGTCTACTCCAAAACGATTTTCACAATCATCCTTATCGCTTCTTGCTTTCGTGTTAATTTGAACAGGTTCTTGCAAAACCAGATTTTCCCGTCTATAATGGCATGCGCTGTATTGGGGTGTAGCCAAGCGGCAAGGCAGGGGACTTTGGATCCTCGATCGCTGGTTCGAATCCAGCCACCCCAGCCATTTTCCTTGCAGCAAGGGCATGCGCATTTGGAGAAGCGCTCCTCCATTCTCAGAGGAGCTTTTTTTGTGTTTCTACTTTCTCTATTATCAAGTATTATCGTGCGGAAAGAGAAAGGGGCTACTCTCTGGGAGGGCTGTTGATGAAAATGCACGGAACCGGAGCACTCATCCTGGCGGCGGGAAAGGGGACCCGCATGAAAGGGCGTATTCCCAAGGTGCTCCAGCCTGTTCTCGGCGAACCGATACTTTCCTACGTGGTGGAGGCGGTAAAGAAGGCCGGCATAGAACATATCGCAGTAGTGGTGGGTCACGAGGGGGATCAGGTGGCCTCGTATTTGCGGGAGTATCATAAGGACGTTGCCGTGGTCTGGCAGCGGGAGCAGCTTGGAACGGGGCATGCGGTGCAGATGGCCCGCTCATGGTGGTCTTCCCTGGATTCCCTTATGGTACTTTGCGGTGATACCCCCCTGGTGGAGTCCTCTCTCGTGGAGGCTTTCACGAAGGATGTGGCTGCCGCATCCGCCGCCTGCGGTCTCGTGAGTTTTTCCGCAGAAGATCCCACGGGATATGGCCGGGTTTTTGCGGAAGGCAAAAATCTTTTCGTGGTGGAAGAAAAGGATGCCACTCCGGAGCAGCGTCGTTCCAGCGAGGTCAACAGCGGCATCTATCTTTTTGCCTGTTCCCGCCTCGAAGAAGCCTTGAAAAGCCTTACCACCGCCAATGCCCAGGGAGAATACTACCTTCCCGACGTGGTGGGGTGGTTTTCCCGAAAGGGATTGGGAGCCCGGGCCTTTTCCTGGCATGCGGAAGAGGATATGCTCGGCATCAACGATCCCCTTCAGCTTGCCCAGGCTACGGAGTGCATGCGGAAACGTATTCTCCGGCGGTGGATGCTGGAAAAGGGTCTCAAGTGCATGGATATGAACTCCGTCTGGATCGGTCCCCGGGTGTGTTTCGGCGAGGATGTTTTTTTAGAGGGAAATGTGCGGATCTTCGGGGAAAGCGTTCTCGCGGAAGGTTGTTCCGTGGGTACGGGCTCCGTCATTTCGGATAGCCGCATAGGCGAGGACTGCCGGATCAATCCTTACGTGGTGCTGGAAGAAAGCGTTCTTCATCGAAAGGCCGTCGCGGGGCCCTTTGCCTATATTCGGGGCGAAGCTTGTATCGGCGAAGAAGCTTTTGTGGGCAAGTTCGTGGAGATCAAGAAAAGCTCCGTCGGCGCCAGGAGCAAAGTTCCCCATCTCTCCTACATGGGGGATGCCTGTGTCGGAGAAGAAACCAATATCGGAGCCGGGTGTATTACCTGCAATTACGATGGAGAAAACAAGCACCCTACTTCCATCGGGGCGAATTGCTTTATCGGAAGTGATACCATGCTTGTGGCTCCCGTAACTATAGGGGATAATGCTTTTACTGCGGCGGGCTCCGTAATTACCGCGGATGTTCCTGAGGGAGCCCTGGGAGTTGCCCGGGCTCGGCAGAAGAATATCGAGGGCTGGCACCAAAGGAAAGTTTCAAAAAAGCCGAAGGAGGAGAACTGATTACCATGGTTGCGCGTTTGCGAGAAATGAAAGTCTTTTCCGGTTCGGCAAATCCAAAGTTTGCTGAAGAAGTGGCGAGGCATCTTCAGATTCCCGTGGCAGCTTCGAAGCGATTTCGCTTTTCCGATGGAGAGATAGGCATATCCATCGAAGAGAGCGTGCGGGGAGCGGATGTTTATGTGGTTCAGCCCACCTGCGCTCCGGTGAATTCGAACCTTATGGAGCTGTTGATCATGGTGGATGCCCTCAAGCGGGCCTCTGCCTACCGTATCAACGTGGTGCTTCCCTATTTCGGATATGCCCGGCAAGATCGAAAAACACGGGGGCGGGAGCCCATCACATCCAAGGTGGTAGCCAATATCATCGAAAAAACCGGAGCTCACCGGGTCATTACAGCGGATTTGCATGCGGGGCAGATTCAGGGGTTTTTCGATATTCCCGTGGATCATCTTACGGGGATGAACCTGCTGGCCTCTCATTTTCAGAGCAAGCTCAAGGAAGCTTCCCGGGAAGGTCGGGTAGCGGTGGTGTCCCCGGACATCGGCGGCGTGGTCCGTGCACGAAAGTTTGCGGTGCAGCTTCGGGCGGATCTTGCTATCGTGGACAAACGGCGGGCCCATGATAAGGCGAACTACTGCGAAGTGATGGAAATAATCGGGGATGTCAACGGCAAAGACGTCATTTTGGTGGATGATATCATCGATACGGCGGGAACCATGGTGAATGCGGCCCAGGCTCTTCAGGAGCGGGGAGCAAGGTCGGTGTACGCCTGTGCCACCCATGGAGTTCTTTCGGGCCCCGCGGTGGAACGGCTGAAGGGATCCTGCATTTCCGAGATCGTTCTTACCAATACCATTCCCCTTCCGGAAGAGAAAAATCTCGACATTATAACCCAACTTTCTATCGCTCCCCTTTTTGCGGAAGCTATCGACAGGATTCACTCGGATCATTCCGTGAGCATTCTGTTCGGTTCGTAAGCGGCATCATATATATACGTGTTTCGGAATATTTTTGTATCAGGCAGATCGGTTGCCTGACAATCCAAGGAGGAGTAAGGCATGTCGAAGTTTGTTCCCATTAAGTTTGAAGAAAGAGAAAGAGTGGGAAAGGAGCAGTCCAAGAAGCTCCGGAAGGAGGGGTATATTCCTGTAACTTTTTACGGCCCCGACTATCCCCAGGCGCAAAATTACAAGGTGGTGTCCAAGGATTTTCTTCCCCTTATCCGGCACTCTCATTGGGAGAGCCTGCGTATGAACGTCTCCCTTCCCAACGGCAAGGAAGAGATGGCCATTCTTCGGGATCTTCAGAGAAACGTGGTCACCGACGAGGTGCTGCACATGGATGCCTATCAGCTCGTGGCGGGGCATAAGGTGCGTGTTTCCGTGCCCGTGAGGGTTATCAACAAGGAGCTCTGCCCTGGTGTCAAAGAGGGCGGCGTTTTCGAGCAGGTACATCACGACGTGGAGATCGAAGTGCTTCCCCGGGAGATTCCCGAGGAGATTCTCATCGATGCGGCGAACCTCGCCAAGGGTGATCATATTACCGCCGGCGAGTGTGTCCTTCCGGAAAGCGCGGAACTTAATATCGCTCCTGAAGAAGTGCTCGTTATGGTGGTGGAGCCTCGGATCGTTCTCGAAGAAGAGGAAGAGGAGCTCGAGGGAGAGGGAGAAGAAGGCGCAAGCATGGACGTGGAGGTCCTTTCAAGCAAGAAAACCGAGGAATAGAGGGCCCCGTTGTTTCTCTGCGTCGGTCTTGGAAATCCGGGACTTTCCTACGCTCACACGCGGCATAACGTGGGATGGATGGCCCTTGATCTTGTTCTGGAACGCATGACTTCCCTGAAAGGGCCGGGGATGAAGCTATCCGGCGCTTTGTGGGACGGTTTCCTGAACGGAGAGAGGCTTCTCTGTCTCAAGCCCATGACCTATATGAATCTCAGCGGGAAGGCCGTCTGGGAGGTGGTTCGCTACTTTCAGATAGAGCATTCCCGCATCCTCGTCCTTTACGATGATCGATCCCTCCCCTTGGGGACCTTGCGGATTCGCCCCAAAGGTTCTGCGGGAGGTCATAACGGCATCGCTTCGGTAATATCCTCTCTGGGAAGCCCTGAAATTCCTCGCTTGCGCATAGGCGTGGGGCCTTTACCGGAGGGAATTCCTTTGCGGAATTTTGTAACCTCTCCCTTTTCCCGGGAGGAGCGGAAAGAGCTTCCGGATACCCTGGAGCGTTCCGCCCGGGGAGTTTCCCTATGGATAACCGAAGGCGTCCAGGCTGCTATGAATGCCATAAACTGAGAAGGGCCCCCTTTTTTTCACGGAGGGGCTCTTTTTTTATGGGAAAAAATTTCCCCCTTTTTGCCTCTTTTTTCATATATGTGTAAATTTTCTTTTTGTTCTTGTGTACGGAAAACAAACTCTTGTTTTTTCTGCCATGCTTTTCTATTTTTCTCCAAGGTATTTTTGCCTTTTATATTCCAATATGTTTTTATTGTTGTGTCCAAACCCGTTTTCTGATATTATTGCTTTGCAATTCTTTCGCATTTCTTTTGTATTATAAGGGTGGGGGTGAATATATGGGAAGTTTTACGTCCTTGGCATCCCCTGCGGCGGTAGCTCAAAGTTTCAAGCATAATCGCATAGTACCTGCTCTTCGCTCCTCTAAAGATGTTGAAAAAGTTGCTCGCCTTTCACAAAGGGTGGTTTTTCTTCTCGGGACTTCCGTGGTGACGTACGGCAAGCAAATGGAAGTGTTGCGCGAGGCAGGGCATATCGTTTTCGTACATTTTGATCTTATTGAGGGGCTCAAAGGGGATAGCGTGGGATTTTCTTTCCTGATGAACGAAATGGTTCCGGATGGTATTATCAGTACACACAAAGCGATCCTCAGCCTTGCAAAAAAAAACGGGCTTATGCGGCTTCTTCGGGTTTTTATGCTCGATTCGGATGCTCTCGCCAAGGGGTATCAATTGGCCCAGTCCGTGCAGCCGGATTTTGTGGAGCTCCTTCCGGGAAGTTCCCTTCCGTTGTTGGGAGACCGGGCGCTGCGGGATTTTAATTTTCCCTTGATTGCGGGAGGTTTGGTTACCAGCCTGGAGCAGGTCCATGCCATATTGGCCAAAAGAGTTCTTGCGGTATCTACAAGCGAAAAAAGTCTTTGGTAAGGTTCGGGCGTAAGCATCCTTTCCCATTCCGGGGGCGAGTTGGGTCACGTTGGTTTTTTGAGTCATTGAGTAGAGAGAAGTTCTATATTTGGGGTCACCCCAAGAGATGAAGAGAGGGGTGTCGGGCATGGTTTATGCCTGGCATCTCTTTTTTTGTGCATAGCGTCGTGATTTGCAGCGTTTTGCGGAGTTTAGGGATTTTTCAGGAAAGGGGAGTGATGTCTTAAAAAGGCGGTGCTTTTTGAGATATTTGCGGGTTCTTTGAGGTTTTTCGTGTTTGTTCGATTAAAAGGAGGCGTAGTGTAAATGGAAAATCTGTTGGGGGAATTTATTGGGACCTTGGTTTTGTGTACTTTCGGTGACGGTGTGGTGGCGTGTTGTCTCCTGAATAAATCCAAGGGGCAGAATGCTGGCTGGGTTCTCATTACCTTTGCCTGGGGCATTGCGGTTATGATGGGGGTCTATGCCGCCGTCGCTTGCGGAGCTCCCCAGGCGGATATCAATCCTGCGGTGACCCTCGCCAAGATGCTCGGCGGAGTCTACACGCCTTTTCACGCTCTGATGACCATGCTTGCGGAAACTGCCGGAGCTTTCTGCGCCGGTGTTATCGTCTGGCTTGCCTACCTCGCTCATTGGAAGGAGACGGAGGATAAAGGTGCCAAGCTTGGTATCTTCTGCACCGGACCTGCCATCCGCAACGCTCCTGCCAACTTTATCACTGAAATGATCGGCACCATTTTCCTCGTGACAGTTATCATGTTTATCTTCTCCAAGAACGTGGGCGGTGAAGTAGGGCTTGCGGTAGGGCTCGGTCCCGTCCTGGTAGGGCTCCTCGTGGTGGTTATCGGTATGGCTCTCGGCGGCCCCACGGGCTATGCCATCAATCCCGCCCGGGATCTCGGTCCCCGGATCGCCCACGCCATTCTTCCCATTGCAGGCAAGGGTGGCTCCGATTGGGGTTATGCCTGGATTCCCATCGCCGGTCCCTTTGCGGGAGCAGCCATAGCTTACGTTATCGTCAAGGCCCTGGGAGTGGCTTTTGTATAGTTCCGGAATCGAAAAATTCTCTTGTATCGCATGGAGAGTGGTATGCTTTAAGGCAATACTAAAAAAGGGGGTATGGAAATGAAGAAATTGATGAACAAGACCGAGAATATCGTGGAGGAATCTCTTGCGGGGATGGCTGCGGCCTTTCCTCATCTCATCAAACTTCACCCCGAGGTTAAAGCCGTTTTGCGGAGCGACGCTCCGGTAAAGAAAGTGGCGGTTATTTCCGGCGGTGGCAGCGGTCACGAGCCGCTTCACGGAGGATATGTAGGAAAAGGAATGCTTGATGCGGCATGCCCCGGAGAGGTATTTACCTCCCCTACACCGGACCAGATGTACGAAGCCGCTAAAGCCGTAGAGGGAGGGCAGGGAGTCCTTTTCCTCGTCAAAAACTACACCGGAGACGTGATGAACTTCCAGATGGCCGCGGATATGCTCAAGGCCGAAGGGATTCCCGTGGAACAGGTGGTCATAAACGATGATGTGGCGGTGAAGGATTCACTCTATACCGCGGGCCGCCGTGGCGTGGGAGGCACCGTACTGATAGAAAAGATCGTGGGAGCCCGGGCGGAACAGGGAGCATCCCTGGAGGAGCTCAAGGCCCTTGCGGAAAAGGTGAACGCCCAGGTTCGCTCCATGGGAATGGCTCTCACCTCGTGCACGGTCCCCGCTGCAGGAAAACCTACCTTCGAACTCGGGGATGACGAAATGGAAATCGGTATCGGTATTCACGGAGAACCCGGACGGGAACGAATGAAGATGAAAACCGCCGGAGAAATCGTGGAAATCATGGGTAATTCCCTGCTGGAGGATCTGCCCTTCCGCGAAGGGGACGAGGTCCTCGCTTTCGTGAACGGTATGGGAGGCACTCCCCTGATGGAGCTGTTCCTGGTTTTCAACGAGCTCAAACTTCTCCTCGATGCCCGGGGAATTAAGATTGCGAGAAATTTGGTGGGCAATTACATTACGAGCCTGGAAATGCAGGGTTGTTCCATCACCCTTCTGAAACTCGACCAGGAATGCATTGATCTGTGGGATGCCCCCGTCCAGGTTCCCGCTTTTTATTGTCCTCAGAAGTAAGTCATTTTCAATCACGAAAGGAGCGGTTGAGCATGGATGTGCCCGGATTCCTTAAAGCCATATATCTTATGGCGGAAACTACGGTCGCTCAGAAACAGTATCTCACGGAACTTGATTCCGCCATTGGCGACGCGGATCACGGTATCAACATGGAACGAGGTTTTTCCAAGGTCGCCGCAAAGCTGCAAAGCGGAAGCTATTCAGACTTGGGAGATCTCTCCAAGGATGTGGCCATGGTGCTGATGCAATCCGTAGGAGGCGCTTCCGGGCCCATTTACGGCACCCTCTTTATGCGTATGTCCATGAAGCTGAAGGGAAATTCCGAGATGGATCTGCCTCTCTTTTCCCAGGCTTTCGATGCGGGGCTTCAGGGTATTTGCGATCTCGGCAAGGCGGAGCTCGGCGATAAAACCATGGTGGATGCTCTTACTCCCGCTGTGGAGGCACTGCATGAAGCGCTGGAGCGGGGGGAGAATCTCGCGTCGGGGCTCGATGCGGCGGTGGAGGCTGCTCGAAAGGGGATGGAGGAAACAATTCCCATGGTAGCGAGAAAAGGGCGGGCCAGCTATCTCGGAGATCGCTCTGCGGGACATCAGGATCCTGGAGCCACCTCGTCCTATTATCTTCTTTCGGCTTTCCGGGATGCCGCAAAGGCGGAAGGAGCTTGAAATGGTAGGCCTTCTCGTGGTTTCTCACAGCCCGGAGGCCGCAGCGGGAATCGCTACCATCGCTTCCCAGATGTGCGGTGGGATCGTTCCCATTCGCGGAGTGGGAGGTAGTGAAGAGGGGGGGCTGGGCACATCGGTTCCACTCATTCGGGATGCTCTCAAGGAACTTCTCGAGACGGCAGGAGAGGTTCTCGTTCTGCCGGATCTCGGGAGCGCCGTTTTG
>DAIPKP010000214.1:0-1800 GCA_036769705.1 Synergistaceae bacterium | reverse complement strand
TCTATTTTTTCGAGTAGCGTATCTTTCCATCCACCATGGTGTAGCGAGGCCGGACTTCCTTGAGCTTTTCCGGAGCTTCTTTGAAGACATCCCGGTCGAGAAGCACCAGATCTGCCTTGTACCCCGGCTCGATACGTCCCAGCTCGTGCTCCTGCCCGATAAGTTTCGGAGGATTTACCGTAAAGAGGGTTAAGGATTCCTCCAGGCTCAGTTTCTGCCCCGGGTTTTGTCCTCCCTCGGGATAGCCCGCATCGTTCGTGCGATTTACTGCCGCCCAGATGCCCCGCCAGGGATTGGGGCTCTCTACGGGGGTATCGCTGGATCCACCCAGCAGAAGCCCCGCATTCAGCAGATCCTTCCAGCGGTAGCCCCAGGGCCTGCGCTCCTCGTCCAGATGGCTTTCCACCAGAGCGATGTCGCTAGGGAGAAAGACCGGCTGAATATCGCAGGCTACGCCCAGCTTTATCATGCGTTCGATCTGATCGTCCCGGCAGATCTGCACGTGTACCGCCCGATGGGGGAGGCTACAGCTTCCCGGAGATGCTTCCAGGGCGTTCAGGAACTGATCCAGCGTGGCGTCCCCGATGGCATGAACCTGGCACTGCACGTTCCGCCGGTTGGCTTCGGTGATCTGCTGCCGCACGTGGTCCTCGGTATAATTGAGAATTCCCAGGGCATCCTCGGTACCCGCATAGGGACGGGAGAGGGCGGCGGTGCGGCCTCCGAAGGAGCCGTCCAGAATCATCTTGTACCCCCCGTAACGCACCCAGGACGTGCCGGAGCCCGAGGGGATATGATCCTCCCGGAACTGATCCGTAAAGGAGACGATCCGCAGAGGAAGCGCTCCTTCTCCTTCGAGTTTCTGGAAGAGCTCCATGCTCTCGGGCATTCCCAGGGAGATCAGTCCGCAGGTGTGCACTCCCGTAAGGCCGTAGGAGGAGAACTCCTGAAAGACCTCTTCGAGATATTCCCGTTCCCGCTCCTGAAAGGCGGGATTGGCGTGCATGGCCTCAAGCAGAGGGGTGCAGGCATTTTCCAGAAGGATGCCGTTTCCCTCCGGAGAGATTCCGGCCCGGCGGAGGCCTTCGCTGTTCGCCACGTGCACGTGCACGCAGACCCGGCGGAGGAGGATAGGGTTGGGAAGGTTCAGGGCATCGAGATCTTCTTTGTTCGGGAGCCGGTTATCCTTCCAGGGAGTGTTATCGAAACGCACTCCGTAGATCCACTCCTCGGGAGCCAGTTTTTTACCGTACTCCCGGATTTTCTCCAGCATCTCCTCCAGGGAGCCCGCATCGTCCAGAGGAAGGGCGGATTTCTGGCGGGCGCAGGTCATAATGTGTACGTGGGTATCCGTGAGTCCCGGCACCACGCTCTCTCCGGAGAGTTCCAGCCGGGTGGCTCCAGGAGCTCCGGGATGGGCGGCAATCTCTTCGGCGGTTCCCAGGGCGGCGATGCGATCTTCTTCCACGAGAATATCGAGTTTTTCGGGGGAACCGCTTCCGGTCCACACGCTTCCTCCGGTGATGAGAAACGATGTCATGGTTATATGCTCCTTTCACAGGCTTTACCCCGAAGCCATGCTGCGGCTCCGGAGAAAGATGGTTACACAGTATACATTTCAACGTTCTCCATGGTAGCGCAAAAAAAGAAAAGAATCCACGATAAAAAAGACTCCCGCAAACCGATGTGGTTTAATAGCGACGAACATCCCATAAAGGGCCGTAAAGGAAGGAATGAGATGCGTAATGAACCCAAACCACGCGAAACCTGGTTGCACGAAAGAAATCCGAAGAAGAAGCG
>DAIPKP010000001.1:10346-147917 GCA_036769705.1 Synergistaceae bacterium | reverse complement strand
TGGTGCCGGGGACGAGACTTGAACTCGTACGGGTTGCCCCACACGCCCCTCAAACGTGCGTGTCTACCTATTCCACCACCCCGGCAACTGCAACGGCGATAATTATACTTACCCTTCCGGTTGCCGTCAATACCTTTTTACCAAAAAACTCAAAAAAACCGCCCTTTTGGGCCAAAAGAAAGCCGAAAAAGAAGCTCCCTTCGGCAGAAGAGAGCTTCTTCCATGTTTTTCCGAAAAATTCCGGATTTAGATACGGCGCTCCTTGATGCGGGCGGCCTTGCCGCTCCGATCCCGGAGATAGTACAGCTTGGCCCGGCGAACCTTACCCAGCCGGGTAACTTCAACCCTATCAACGCTGGGGCAGTGAAGAGGAAAAACACGCTCCACTCCCACACCGTTGGAAATCTTCCGCACCGTGAAGGTCTCCCGGAGGCTACCGTGCTGCCGGGCGATGACCACGCCCTCGAAAATCTGAATGCGCTGCCGGCTTCCTTCCACAACCTTTACGTGTACCTTTACGGTATCTCCGGCGCGAAACTCCGGAAGCTCCTGCTTAAGATACTTTTTCTCAACCAAAGCTACTTTGGGATTCATAGCTTTACCCCCTATCTGTTCAGCGAAAATTGCCGGTTTTTTCCAGCTTTCCGCCCTGTGATAATATTTCCGTGCCGCCTAGCGACACCCAAAAAACCTGTCCAAAACGATGGCCAGGCGGTCTTCCGGGGAAAAATCCCCGGTTTGTCCATACCCTCCCCGAAGAGGGAAAAGAGCACAATCATATTCCGTTGGTTTTTTTTGCGGATTCCCCTGAAAAAACACGAAGAGCGCCGGAAGCTGTCGCTCCAGGAGCGAGCGCTTTACTTCGAGAGTATGAGCCCTGGGGACATCATTTTCGAAGATTTCCCCGATGTTGATCACCAGGGGAGGGCGTTTTTCCCTCCGGGCAATCCAGTCTCTGCATCTTCGAAGATTTCCGAAGACCTTGAGAGCTCCCCGGTCCTTCAGGTTTCCCGCAAGAGTACGATAATTCCCCCGGGAGGAGATACAGCAAGTCCTTTCGAGACCGTACTGTGCCCCGAGATGGAGGCTACGCTCCAGAAGATTTTCGGGAAAAGGTTCTTGCTCATTTTCCAATACCAGAGCCAGGTAGGCCCCTCCGGACATGTAAGGAAGAATTCCCGCACGACCCAGAACCTCGGGACGCCGGGAAAGAGTGCGCTGCACCGCTTCCTGACGCCGCCAGGCGAGAATCTTTGCGTGATCTCCCGAGAGAAGCTCCTCGGGAACCGGCATATCCTCCCATGTTGCAGGACGGGTGTAGTGAGGGTGATCCAGAAAACCCCGGGCAAAAGAATCCTCCTCCACGGCGCTCTCCTTGCCCACTACCCCGGGAATTCTGCGGGAAACACTGTCCGCGATAACCATGGCAGCAAGCTCTCCCCCGGTAAGAACGTAATCCCCCAGGGAGACTTCCATATCCACGTATTTCTGCACGAACCGCTCGTCCATGCCTTCATAATGGCCACAGACGATAAGCAGATGGTCCTTCTCCGCCAGGGTTTCCACCATGTCCTGCTGCAGCACCGCCCCCTGGGGACTGGTACCGAGGACATAGGCTTTTCCCTTCCGGGAATGGACATCCTCCAAGGCTTCCGCCAGGGGCTCCGCCATGAGAAGCATCCCTCCGCCGCCGAAGGCATAGTCATCAATCTGGCGATAGGCTCCCCGGGCATAATCCCGGATATCCACCACTTCCACCGAGAGAAGCCCCTTCTCCACACCCTTTCCCACGATACTTGTCGCGAAAAAGGTACGAAGAAATTCGGGGAAAGCGGTAATCACGGTAATGTGCATCAATCCCACAGCCCCTCGGGAGGGCGAATAGTTATGATGTTACGCTCCGGATCCACCTTCAGAATAACGGATCGTACCGCAGGAAACATCCGTTCCTTTCCTGCGGAAGTTTTAAGAACATAGACATCCGAAGCTCCCGTAGTAATAACCTGGGAAAGAACTCCGTACATCTCCTCGGTATCCGCATCTACCACCTGAAGACCCAGAAGATCTTCAACCCAGAATTCCCCCTCCTCCAAAGGAGGGCGATCCTCCCGAGAGACTCGGATTTCGAGGCCCTTGAGGGCCTGAACTTCTTCGGGGGTATTCAGGAGAGGCGAAAAAGCCAATATATGGGATTTTCCCGGAAGCAGGCGCACCGAAGAGAGCGGCAGATGACATACGAACTCCCCGTTTTTCCTGTAAAGGTTCAAATCCTTCATGGAACTAAAACGTTCCGGAACATCCGAAAGAGGAAGCAAACGCATACCTCCCCGGATGCCGTGAGGACCCAGGATAACCCCTACTACCACAGAGTGCATCGGCAGTTATTCTTCCTCCACATCCACGTCGACCCGAAGGCCTTCTTTGGTTGCCGCAGCGCGAGCCACCTGACGCATGGCGTTGATGGTGGCCCCCCGTTTGCCGATGACCCGCCCTACATCTTCAGGAGCCACGCGAATACGCACCACCTGGTGTCCCTCTTCTTTTTCCGTGCAGGAAATTTCCACGGCATCGGGAGACGTCACAAGACGTTTGGCGATAAACTCGATGAGTCCCTTGTAATCGGTCATAATTGCTTACTCCCCTTCCTGGAGTTTGTCCAATACGCCGGCTTTTTTGAGGATAACCCGGGCCGTATCAGAAGGCTGAGCACCGTTCCGAAGCCATTGTACCGCTTTTTCCGCATCCACCGTAATTTCCGTAGGATTCTTGAGAGGATTGTAGGTTCCGATCATCTCGATGAATCTTCCGTCTCGGGGAGAGCGGGAGTCCGCTACCACAAGCCGGTAGAAAGGAGACTTCTTCCGGCCATGACGCGCTAAACGAATACGAACCGCCATTTACGCAACACCTCCAATAATACAGTATAGTCTCTATTTTTTCTTCACTCGGTGAACACATTCGAAAGCTCCCCTTGTGAAAGAGGAAGTTTTTTCTGCTATCCGAAGGGAAGAAAATTCTTCATCCCCCGAAGTCCTTTACGGGGGCCGCCTTTACCAAATTTTTTCCAAAGGGCCTGCATTTCCTTGTGCTGTTTGAGAACCTGATTCACCATCTGCACCGTGGTTCCCGAACCCTGGGCGATTCGCCTGCGGCGGCTCCCCTTGATAATTTCAGGGTGAAGCCGCTCTTTTCTGGTCATGGACTGAATGATGGCCTTGATATGAATAATTCTCTTGGGGTCCATCTCCACGTTGCCCATCTGCTGTTTCATCTTTCCCATGCCGGGAATCATGTCCATCACCTTGTCCAGGGGGCCCATTTTCTGAATTTGCTCTATCTGAAGCAGAAGATCCTCCATGGAAAACTGTTTCTTTTGGAAACTCTCCACCAGACGATCTGCATCCTTGCTATCCGTGGCCTGCTGTACCTTTTCCACCAGGCCCATGATGTCCCCCATGCCCATGATGCGCTGCACCATGCGACGGGCATCGAAAACTTCGAGATCCTCAATATTTTCCCCAACCCCCGCAAGTTTTACGGGAACCCCCGTGGCAGCACGCACCGCCAAGGCAGCTCCGCCCCGGGCATCTCCATCGAGCTTGGAAAGTACCAGCCCCGAAAGAGGCACCTTGGCATGGAAAGCCTCCGCCACGTTCACCGATTCCTGCCCCGCCATGGAATCCACCACCAGGAGGATTTCGTGAGGTTTCACGGTTTCCCGGATTTCTCCGAGCTGGTCCATAAGCTCCTGGTCCACGTGAAGCCGTCCGGCGGTATCGAAGATAAGCACGTCATAAAGATGATCCGCCGCATAGGCCAGAGCTTTTTTCGCAAGAGCTACGGGATCTTTTTCTCCCTCCGAGGGGCCGAAAAAGCCCGTTCCGGTGGCTTTAGCAAGCACCCGAAGCTGTTCCACTGCTGCGGGACGCTGAAGATCACAAGCCACGAGAAGAGGTTTGTGACCCTTGGAAAGGCGCTTGGCAAGCTTGCCGCAGCTCGTGGTTTTCCCCGACCCCTGAAGCCCTACCATCATGTAGCGGCTGGGAGGTTGCGATGCAATCACGAGAGGTTCGGGTTTATCCCCCATGAGAGAGACGAGTTCCTCGAACACCACCGTAGAGACCTGCTGTCCCGGAGTAATGGAATCGAGAACATCCCTGCCCACCGCACGCTCTTTGATGCGCCCTATGAGATCCTTGACGATCTTGAAGTTTACGTCCGCCTCGAGAAGAGCTCTGCGGATTTCCCGCAAGGCTTCCGTCACATCGTCCTCGGTAAGCTTTCCCTTGTTTTTCAGGCCTTTGAAGATACCTTCGAGCCGTTCTTTGAGGGAATCAAACATGGGATACGCCACCTCTTTCCAAAAGCATGTTCAGAGCCTGTACAAAACCCTGAGGGAGATTTTTTCGATAGATTTCGAGGAGATTGGAAAGCTCCTCCATAAGTTTATCCTGATGAAGGGATTTTTTGTCCATTCCCAGGAGGTCCTCAAAGGAAGAAAGTTTTTCCTTCGCCCGGGAGAGAAGATCGTGCACCCCCTGGCGGGAAACCTGAAGATGCTCACTGATTTCGAGAAGAGACAAATCTTCCCATTCGTGCATTTCGTAAGCCCGGCGCTGCCTTTCCGTAAGCAACGCTCCGTAAAGATCGTAAAGCCGGTTCAGGCGCATGCGTTCTTCAAGGGAGTCCGTTTTCGTCATCCATTCCACCTCCCGAAGCGGAAGCATTATAAACGGAAGGGAGGAAGCTGTCAAGGGAAAAGCCTTTACGGCCTTGCAGCTCTTCTTTGCCATTCCCTTTCATGGCGCCTAATTTCCATAGCAATCCTCATGAGGCAAAAATATGGCAAAACCGAATCCGACATTAAAAATCCCCCGATCTCAAGGGCCTCCCTCATCGTTCCCATAAAGGAAATTTCAAGGAAGGACAAAGAAACTTCTGGAGAAGCATGACGTAACTCGGAAAGGTCTGGAAAAACAAAAAACCAAGACCCTGGAGATCCCCAAAAGGAATTACAGGGTCTTAGCTTTTTCTTAAAATGGAGAATACGCCTTACCACATTGAGGAACGCCTTTTTAAATTGCCGTACCCGCCAAGCCGGTAAAGGCCGAAATACCCGCAAGCATTTCAGCGGCACTATTACACCGAACGGAAACGGTTCGACCATCTTTCCGAGCCGTTCCCGGAATTTGCGCCACCGTATCCGCCATAATCGAGGTAGTAAAGGTAATGGAGAGTACGCAGGGACACTCCACTTGATATAACGGGAGATTGCTCAAATCGCTTTCCAAGACCTTGACCGTCTTAGCCACCGTATCACGCTGAAGTTCGCTCCGGCGGACAAACCGCGCCGCTTTACGGGAATAAGAATCTTTGGTTTTTACAAATTCAACCCAGGGCATCCGTTTTTCCGTCAACAGCTCTTCCTGCAATCCGCTATCCCCTATCACAAGCCCCACGGGAACTCTCAATTCTCCGGCGTAAGCAGCATTTGCGGTAGCTTCGTTCATAACGACATCGTTAATGTATAGCGTATTCACGGTTCTGCCGGAATAGGTATGGTCCATACATCCCAATAAATGCCCGGCTCCGGCATGATACCCCACCAGAAAGACGACGTCATAGGAGCTATCCAAGCCGGCCATCATAAATTGGCGTCGCGGAGAGCCGCTTACCAAGCTCATGCGCTTATCCATATCGCTGATCCGATCATACATTAAATTTGATCCGAAACCATGAGAATCCGCTACGGTAATCTCCTCTACCTCTTCGTTACGTTGACTGGCGCAAATGCCTTCCACAATCCATTCCAATTGCTGATGCATGGCGTTTCGAAGCATTTCCCGGTCGTCCTGTTCCTGAGTCCAGGAAACGAGCCCCGCAAGCCCTTCCATATCGACAGAAATAAAAATCTTCACTTTGTCACCTCCTGAGAAATAACACTTTCAAAAAGAATAGAGTGAAACAATAATTTAAAGATCAATCCAGCTCTTCGATAGAAACCAGAGTGTGTCTAGTGTCAAATTCGTCACTAATCAAACCCCGAACTTGATACTCCACCTCACCGACCTGGTTATCGTAAGGGTCGCTGCGTATAAATCGACAAGCAGGCAGCAACTCGTGCTGAAATTCCGAACAGGTGGGAACTCTGAAAGGATCAAGATGTCCGAAATAAAAATTCCAACGATCCATTGCGCCCCGCCGATACGCTCCCCCTCCGAAAGAGCAGTCCGCAAAAAGCCACCCGTAAGGAGCAATGTAGAATTGAGCCCAATCATGGTTCCCCACATTCAGACGAGTGCTGTAAAGTCCGCTCTGCCATCGGGCGGGAATACCGCAAATGCGACATAAGGTAATGAATAAGAGAGCTTGAACTCCGCAATCCCCTTTAAACCCCGTGGCAACATAATCCGGAATGTTCGTAAGAGTGAAATAAGGGCGCACATAAGAATATTTCACATGGGTAGTAATATAATCATAAATTCTTCTCGCTTTTTGGAGAGGATTATCTTTACATCCCGCGGTAATCTCCGCTGCAAGAGATCTTAGATAGGGAGACATCCAAATGTGAGGAAGCTGTTCTTCCGTGTAAAACGTGGGCTGCGCTTGCAGTACCTCTGCGGGGTCCAGTTTTTGATAGCGGATATGGCTTTCGAATTCGTATTCCACAGAAAATACTTGCCCTTTTTCCAGCATAGTCTCAAAACAAACCGTCTGAAGAGGATACTCCGGCGGAGAAATCAAACGAGGCTGAGGCGCGGTTTCCAGTAAGGTAACGTTTCTTGCATTTTCACATGCCACAGGAATCGGGATATAAACCCGAACTGGTTCACCTATTCTCTCCGCCTCGGGAGAGATAGTAAGGGTTGTGCGAATATGATGGCGGTATGTTACGGCACCCTTTTGTTTTATTTTTTTAATGACCGTATCCAACAATTCCGCATTAGCTTGGCTTTGAGATCTTTCCGAAGGATCCTTTGCCCGATCTGCATAGTCTTTGCGGGTTTTAAAAAGATTTTCCAGAAAATCATTCTTGTAGTGAACCTGCCCTCTAATATAGATCCACTCTACCGCATTGTTATCTCTCAAGCTTTCCAGCTCTTCATCCTTGAAATCCACAAGGGCATCACGCAATATCCGGAGAGCCTTCTCATGAGAGTAACAATAGCTCAAAGGCATTCGCCGAAGCAGCTCTTTTTCCATAGAAAGCCGTTTTCTCAGGGATTCCGGAATATCTCTGCTCAAATAAATATCGATCACCTTCTGAGCACGTCCAAAATCTCCGAACCATTTCAATTTTTCTACATCTTCGGGCAAATTCACCGTAAGCCAAATAAGATCCGCAAAAGCTGATGCCATATAAGCTCATCCTTTCTTCATAAAAAAACGTTATCCCTTGAAGGAAACAACCTCCGGTCTTCTAAACGAAATGACACGCTACGTAATGCCCTGGGGCAACTTCCCTGAGGGATGGTGCTGATTCGGAACAAGCTTCCTGTGCCCTGACGCAACGGGAGGCAAACTTACACCCCCGGGGAGTGTCGATGGGGCTCGGGACATCCCCCTGCAACACCTGGGCATTCATTTGCCGACTCAGTTCCGGATCGGGTACAGGGACAGCGGAGAGCAGGGCTTGAGTGTAGGGATGCAAGGTGTTGCGAAAAAGATCTTCCGTGGAGGCCATTTCAACCAAAGAACCTAAATACATTACTCCCACACGCCTGGAAATGTGGCGAACCACCGAAAGGTCATGAGCGATAAATAAATAGGTAAGTCCGAGTTGCTCCTGCAAATCCTCCAGCATGTTGATAATTTGAGCCTGGATCGACACGTCAAGTGCTGAAATGGGTTCATCACAAACGATAAATTCAGGATTGACAGCCAAGGCCCGGGCGATACCGATCCTTTGGCGTTGTCCTCCCGAAAATTCGTGCGGATAACGGCTCGCATGGTTTTTACTCAACCCCACGGTCTCAAGAAGTTTACGGATTCGATCCTGCCGCTCCCGACCTTTAGAAATATTGAAAATATCGAGAGGTTCGCCGATAATGTCCGAAACAGTCATGCGAGGATTTAGCGAGGCATAGGGATCCTGAAAAATCATCTGAATTTTTTTACGATAAGGCCACATTTCCTTTGCCGAAAGTTCCGCCAAGTCTAGGCCATCATAAAAGACGTGCCCCGACGTAGGTTTATAAAGCCGTACGATGGAACATCCCGTAGTGGATTTGCCGCATCCGGATTCCCCCACCAAGCCAAAGGTTTCTCCCGGTTCGATAGAAAAGGATACATCGTCCACGGCCTTTACATATTCCATGCGGCGGGAAAGAATTCCCGCAGGTCGCTCAAAATACATCTTCAAATTTCTAACTTCAAGAAGAGGGCAGTTACCCTTTCGCGGCTTCATGCCGTACTCCCCCCTTCCGGGCTTCATATTTCTCTATTCGAGGAGCTTCAGGATGGCACAACCAGCACTTTGCCCGATGGCCGTCACTAATAACGAACTCAGGAACTTCCCGGGAAGCGCAAATCTTCATGGCAAAATCACAACGCGGATAAAAAGGGCACCCCGTGGGAGGTCGCAGCATATCCGGAGGCGTTCCGAGAATAGGCATCAATCGTTCCAGGGCAGCTCTCCCCGTGGCTTTGGGAATCGAATTCAACAACCCCATAGTATAGGGATGACGAGGATCGTAAAAAATCCTATCAACCGGCGCCTCTTCCATAATTTGCCCTCCGTACATGACAAGGATGCGATCACAGGTACTGGCAGCACATCCCAAATTATGAGTGATAAGGATTGTGGCAGTGCCGAGGGAATCATTTAAGTCCTTAATGAGTTGCAGCACCTGAGCCTGAATGGTGACATCCAGCGCCGTAGTAGGCTCGTCTGCAATCAAGAGCTCGGGTTCACAAGAAAGAGCCATGGCAATCATAGCTCTTTGCCGCATTCCTCCGGAAAATTCGTAAGGGAAACTACGAACACGTTTTTCCGGCGAGGGGATACCCACGATCCGAAGCATTTCAACGGCCTTTTCCACGGCCTTACGGCGGGAAATCCGTTGGTGCTCCGTAATGGCTTCAACGATTTGATTCCCGATGGAAAAAAGCGGGTTCAGCGATGTCATGGGATCTTGAAAAATCATGGCGATTTTATCCCCGTGAATCCTTCTCATCTGGCGACTCGATTTAGAAACAAGATCTTCTCCATCAAGCAAGATTTCACCGCTTACGATCTTCCCAGGATAGGGAAGTAATTTCATGATAGATAAGGAGGTAACGCTTTTGCCACTTCCGGATTCACCGACAATTCCCAGAATTTCCCCCTTGTCCAGCCGAAAACTTACGTCGCGAATAGCCTTTACTTCTCCCAATTGCGTGAAAAAGGAGGTATGGAGATGATGTATCTGCAAAAGAGTGTCGCCCATAATAAACCTCCCCTTTTACTTTCTGAGCCTTGGATCAAAAGCATCTCGAAGTCCGTCACTAAACATATTGAACGTAAAAATCGTCGTGGAAATGGCAATGGCAGGAAAGACCATTTGATAGGGGTACACGTAAATACCCGCAAGAGCATCATTGCAAAGAGTTCCCCAGGAGGCCATGGGAGCCGAGATGCCGAGCCCCACGAAACTGAGAAAAGCCTCGTTGAAAATCGCGCTCGGAATTTGCATAGCGATATTTACCATAATAGGCCCCATCATATTTGGAATTAAATGCTTGTTCATAATCCGCCTGGTATCAGCTCCTACCACAATCGCCGCCTTGACAAATTCCTGTTGTTTCAACGTAAGCACTTGCCCCCGAACGATTCGAGCCATTTTCACCCAGAAGGTCAAACCCAGGGCAAGAATGATCGAAACCAAGCCGGGGCCGATGACGACCATGATGAGAATAACGTACAAAGCCATGGGAATCGAAGAGATAATATCCACAATCCGCATCATCACGTTATCGACCCGCCCTCCGAGATATCCCGCTATGCCTCCGTAGAAAACACCCACCATAAAATTGATGAGAGCCGCCACAACTCCTACGGTCAAGGAAATTCGAGCACCGTAAACAATTCGGATAAAAAGATCTCTTCCCAAACTATCGGTACCCAAAAGATAGGAACGATTTCGAAGCCGTTCATGCTGAGTCAAGGGCACTCCTTCAACGGAAAGAGAGACACGCTCCAGTCTCTTTTCCAGAATTTGACGGGCCTCTTCAAGAGAGATCGTTGTCCGGGAGGGTTGATTCGAAAACCAGTCCCGGAGAAAAGCCGCGCTTTTTATATCCACTTCCTCTTTGCCGGAACGTTCCGCAGCTTTCTCCAACCGCCGGAATTCAAGAACGGCTTTGCTGTAATGGCTATAATCCAGTACGACTTTCTTGTCATTTACAGTATAGTAATTTTTTTTCTGAACCATATCACGCCGCACAGGACTTACCAATCGTCTTAATTCTCCCTCCGAAGAGAGCTCTATCAGAGAGTATTGAGGAGTTACATATAGATTTGTGTCCTCATCCAGGACATAGGTCGTCATAAAGGGCGGCAGATTTGCCATAGCAAGATCCTGTTCCTCATAGGAATATTGCCAGAAGAAAGGAATGAAAATCGATCCCAGAGCGATGCATATAATATAAAACATGGAAACCATGGCGACCTTGTTCCGGCAAAGACGCATCCAGCCATCTTGCCAAAAAGTGAGACTAGGGCGATCGATCTTTTCCGCATCTTTTTCCTGTACATCCAGATGATCCCAAAGGGTTTCCGCAATTTTCGCTTCTTTTGCCATGACAGCTCTCCTACTCATATTTAATGCGCGGATCGATCAAGACGTAGAGAATATCTACAATCAGAACGCAAAGCACCAGAAGAACCGCGAAAAAAACGGTGATCCCCATAATCATGGTATAGTCGCGATTCAGAATGCTCCCGGTAAAGAGATTTCCTATTCCGGGAATGCCGAAAACCTTTTCGACCACGAAAGACCCCGTAATCAACGCTGCAAACATAGGGCCTATATACGTCACCACAGGAAGAATGGCATTCCGCAGCGCATGCTTGCCCAACACCTTAAATTCGGGAAGCCCCTTGGCCCGGGCAGTACGGATGTAATCCTGGTTCAGCACGTCCAGCATGGAAGAACGCATAAGCCGGACCACGAAAGAAAGCGAAAAAAGAGCACTCACAACGATAGGACCTATATACCCTCTCCAATTCCCCACCCCGTATGCGGGCACCCATCCCAAGACCTTACTGAAGAGCAGCAAAAAAGCCGTAGCGAAAACAAAGCTCGGAATCGTCGCTCCCAGAGTGGAAAAAATCATCAATAGCCGATCCACGAATTTATTCTGTCTGAGAGCGGCGAGGACGCCGAAAAAGACCCCTAACACAAGCACCATGGCGGAAGCCCATACGCCGATTCGGAGAGAAAAAGGAAACCCCGCGGCGATAATGTCGTTGGTAGACAGCCCGACTTTTGCAAAAGAAACACCGAAATCACCATGAAGGTACTCGCCCACATATTTGAAATAACGATAAGCCAACGGCTTATCAAGGCCGTATTTTTCTTTTATCGCCTGTATGATGATCGGATCGGACATCTTCTCGCTGGCAAAAGGATCGCCTGGAATGGCATTCATAAGAAAAAATGTCAGCGTCATAATAAACCAGATCGTCATTAAAGCGGCGAACACTCTCTTAATGACATATGTAAGCATCGTAGGCCATCTCCCCTCCAATCCCTCTAAAACCGAAAGCAGACAAATTACCGAAACAGAAGGAGGAAGAAGGAGACGGCAATATTTCAGAGCCGCCTCCTTCCGCCAATCTTCAAAATCGCACAGCGATATCAGAAAAAAGCTCCCAATTCTCTTTTTTTCTTCTCCGCTTACTCGACAATCTCCGCATGTTTAAACATAAAGGAATTGGATTGGGTTACCTCTACACCGGAAACCTTCTCCTGATTGATTAGCATAACCGCCGTCGGATGGTACAAAGCGGTAATGGGCATGTCCTCCATCAAGGCGTCTTCCGCTTCTCGCCAGGCCTTGTCACGGGCCTCTCCCACCGAGGCCATGGCCTTATCAAAAGCTTCGTCGAAAGCTTTGTTTCCGGGGTTCAAAACGGTGTCGTGGGGAGCGCCACGATATTCCCGCCATCTCCACTGAGCGGTATTGCTGCCATTCTGAGAATGGAAAAGCTTGACCAGCCCGTTGGCATCCATGGGGTGGTTCGTCCAGCCCCCGGTAGCCATATCGTATTTACCCAAGGTTTTGGTGGAAATGAAGACACTGCTTTCCTCTCCCCGAAGAACCACAGTGATGTTGAGATTGGTCTTGAGCATCTGCTGGATGGCTTCACAGATTCTCTTGTACTTCTCGGTATTGGCATAGGTCAATTCGACTTCGGGAGACCCTTCACCGTTGGGATATCCGGCTTCTGCCAAAAAAGCGCGAGCTTTTTCCACAGTAGCTCCCCGAGGATCGATACCATACTTTTCATCTATAGCGGGATAGCCGTCATCCTCAAGAGGGCGATACATGGTGCCATCGGTCTTGAGACAGTGAGGAGCTATATATCCGCAGGCAGGAATCTCGCCACCCTTGGTAACCTGCTCAACGATGGCCTTGCGATCGATGGCGTGGGCAATGGCTTTACGTACATTCACATCATCAAAAGGAGGCTTGTCGCAGTTGAAGTTCATAAAAAGGCTTCCGGTGTCCGGAACAAGAATCACATTGGGATCTTCAGCTACCAGCCGAGGAATCTGCTCACTCGGAAGCACATCGGTCGCATCGATTTCCCCCGCCTGGTATCCCTGGAGCGAAGTATTGGCATCACTAATGAGAACGACCTTTATCCCCTTGAGTTTCACCGCATCCGCATCCCAGTAATAGGGATTCTTTTCAAAAATAAAATGTGATCCGATATGGTATTCCGCCATCCGGAAAGGACCGTTACCGACGCACGTTTCAGGATTTTTCTCCCATCCCTCGCCGTACTTCTCCACGACATCCTTTTTCACGGGACAATACACATCCGCAGCGGCACGAAGGGGGAAAAAGGGAGCGGGATTTCTCAACACGACTTCAAAGGTGTAATCGTCAAGAGCGGTAGCTTTTATATCTTCATAAGATCCGGTGCCTTCGAAATATTCCTTTGCTCCCTGCACAAAATCCGTTATGGATTGAAGTGCTTCGGAAGCGATTTTCGGATCGCAAATCCGACGCCAGGAATATTCAAAATCCTTGGCGGTAACGGGAGATCCGTCGGACCACTTCGCATTTTTACGCAAATGGAAGGTGTAGGTTTTTCCGTCCGAAGAGACGTCCCAGCTCTCCGCCACTCCGGGGACAATTCCCGTAGCGGAGCTTACGGTAAGCCCCTCAAAAAGCTGTTTGACCATATGATCGGCCACGGTTTGAGTATTGGTAGTGGGAGACCAGCTTTTGGCCTCATCTCCAAGATTCCAGACAAGATAACGATCTGTCACATCGGCATATGCCATGGTGCTCGCTATTAAAAAGAGGCTCAATAATGCTGTGACACAAAGGGAGGACAAGAACGCATGCAACCTTTTATTCATAACATAATCTCTCCTTTCCCGCATAACCTGAAAATCGGAACCAACCTGAGGCAATTCTTTCCCATGCAATTTCAAAAAAATTTTTCATGAAAACAACACGAGAAAGAGAGCTCCACCCATACCGCCCTATTCAAAAGTTCCTATAAACGTTAGAAAACATTGTTAAAAACTAGCTATCGCCCAAGCCCTCCTTTCCTTTCGAAAACACCACTTTTATTTTGAAGACTCAGCGTCATCGCCTTCCTGAAGAAGCTGAAGAACCGTGGAATCTACAGAAGCAAAACCTTGAGTGCTGAGAACAGCCACAGCAGGTGCCAAAAACTCAAGGCGGGGATCTATAATTCCTTCTCGCTGCACGACACCATGATTGTTCATCGCCAATAGGGCACTCGTATACGCCTCTCCGGCAGCGGTACTGACCTTAAGAGCACAGGATCCTTTCGCTCCATCGCAAAGCATTCCGAGAAGCGATGCCACAAGAGAGGCTACGGCAGATTCCGCCTGAGATGGCGTGCCTCCAAGGAGCCGGACAATTCCCGCAGCAGCGCCAGCCCCCGCAGCCACAGCACATCCACATACCGGCGTAAGCCTTCCGGTAAAACATTTAATGTATCCCGTAACAAGGTGACTTAAAGCAATTGACTCGGCAAGCTCCCGAGGAGAAGATTTACGACTCTCCGCAACGACCGCCACCGGCAGAATGGCGGTAATGCCATGATTCCCGCTGCCAGCGCTACTCATAACAGGATAGGGAGCTCCCGACATCCGCACATCCGCAGCGGCACCGGCAGTAGCTTTAATCTTCCAGAGCAAGTCCCCCGAGTTCGCATGGCAGGCAAGAACGTAGCCCACACCAAGGCCCAGGCTCTCTTTAAGCCCCATGGAAGCGACTTTGAGATTCATGGCAACCCCTTCCAAAAGAAATTTTTCGATTTCCTCGTCAATTTCGGAACAAAGACTCCAGAGCCCTTCCATCTTCTCCTTCCGAAGCTCCTCCAGATAGCGAAAATCTTTTCGGGTTTCCGTAGCGTCTCCGGATTCCCGAGGAACGGCTTTCCCGTCCACTCGCAACTCCACAATGTGGTCGTGCCTTCCGGATATGATGGCAACCGCACTATGGTTTTCTCCTAGAATCGCAACCTCTGCATAAACATCCGGCACATGAGGCTGCACATGCTCTTTCACAATCCCGCGATCTAAAAAATCTTGCGCCTTCAAGATATGATCCTCGTTAATACCAGCCAGGACCTGAAGCCCTTTGGCAGGATCTCCTGCTATAACGCCCAAGGCAGCGGCAAAACGATTTCCTTTGAGTCCATGAGCACCTGGAATTCCGACGTTATGGCCGTTTTTATAAATATTCGCGGAAAGATGCAGAGCAATATCTTCGATTTTTTCCAGGCTTCCGAGAAAAGCTTTGGAAGCTACTGCCGCCGCAAGAGCCACAGCTCCCGGCTCGGTACAACCCAAAGCGGGTTTTACTTCTTCTTTGAAAAACACATGCAAATCCATAACATTCACCTTCTCAAAAAATAAAAACCTGTTTGATTTTCAAAAAACACACACCATACAAATTCATGTCTGAAGGAAAATAAAAACATACAAAAAAAATTTTTAAATTAGCAATCGAACATTACTCTGACATTTTCAGACAAAGCTTACCAGGGGAAACCAAATGTGTCAAATTTTTTTGTTTAACAAAAATTTTTTGTCTACACAGAAGAGTCTGCAAACCTTCCACACGTTCAAACAGGAAAATCAGTTGATCACGTATGCCATAAGGAGTTTTGCGGTGGCCTCCAGAGCTCTACGATGGGTACGTTCATAATGATGCGTAGCATCTACCCCCGGACCAAAACAAGCAAAAGCGGCATCCACGCCACGAAGGATGCAGGCGGTGGCATCGGAACCGTAGCGATAATAAACATCGGTTCGATAACCGATGTTATATTTTTCTGCGAGCATCGTGAGGTGCCGTCGCAAGGGAAGATGGTACGTAGATTTGCTGTCTCTTGCAGCAATGGAAACATGCTGCTCGGAAGAAGCACCTCCTTCCGCCACAATCCCGATATCCAAAGCAATAATTTCCCCAACCCTTTCCGGAATGAAAGATATGCCATGACCGATCTCTTCATTATCGCTAAGGTAGAAATGCACGGTTTTTCTGGGAACAAGCCCGTCTCGTTTCAGGGCATGCAAGACTCCAAAAAGAACGGCAACGCAAGCTTTATCATCTAAAAAACGCGCTTTGAGAAACCCCTCCGGCGTAATGACTGGACGCGGATCGAAAAAAACGAAATCTCCGGGGCGAATCCCGAGATCCTCCGTTTCTTTACGGGATGAAGAAAAAATATCAAGGCGCACTTCCATGCTGTCTTCATCACGAAGCGTTTCCCGGACGATGTCCGAAAACATGTGAACTGAAGATTTTTCCGGCAACAAAGATCCCGTGAATTCCCGGCCATCAAGAGAGCGGACCAAAACGTTTTCTCCCTCCAAAGACGCCCAGGCGAACCCACCTATGGGAAGCAACCGCAAACGACCATTAGGCTTAATTTGCCGAACCACGGCACCAAGGGTATCGACATGAGCAGATACGAGACGCTCTTCTCCCTCCTCCAGGCCTTCCCATTTCCCGATAAGAGCTCCTTTTCGCGTTCTTGTTACCGGCATTTCCAGTTTTTCAAATTCTTTTTCCAAACGGGCCAGAATAACGCTACATTCCCCGGGAACTGAAGGAATGGAAAGAATTTCCAAAAGGAGTTTTTCTATGTAACCCAAATCGACATTCATAAAGAGTTTTTCTCCTTACATTCTTTTCGCCAAAATTAATCCTCATGTTATGTTTAGCCATGAAGAAACCCTTCCCCGCAAGAACAAAGGCGGCTTGAACATTGTCATGCATTGGGGAAGGGCAAAGGGGGAGGTGGCAGATTTATTCTTTCAACCCCTCGTAACATAAAAAAAGGGGGGCCATGCAAAGTATCGACGCTTTACCTCAGCATTTCTAGAATTTCTTCTTCGTACTGGAAAAGGCTGCTCAATCCCCCGGTATGGATGAAAACAATTTTCGCTCCCTGGGGAATGACCTTTTTTTCCACCAAGTCCACAAGCCCATAGAAAGCCTTGGCGGTATAGACAGGATCCAGGAAAAAGCCTTCTCTCCCTCCTATTTTCCGGATAAATTTCATAACCGAAGCATCCAGAGTTCCGTAAGGGCCAAATCCGTAATCGAAACAAAAACCTTCTTGTAGATCTTTTTCATTCCAAGGACCCAGATCGAGAATCTTTGAAAGATCCTGAGAAATATCAAAAACCTTTTTTTGAAGTTCTTCAGGATCGTCTCCCACTCCGATGCCAAGAACTTTCGTTTCGGGCAAAGCCTCTCTCAAGCCGCACAATACTCCCGCATGGGTGCCTCCACTGCTGGTAGGAATAACCACGTAATCGGGGATCATATCCAATGCACGGAGCTGTTCTGCCAATTCAATAGCCCCCGCCACATATCCCAAAGAGCCAACGGAGTTAGATCCTCCCACCGGAATTATGTAGGGTTTTTTCCCTTGAGTTCGAAGAATTGAAGCCGCTTCTTTCATATACGTAGCCAGAAAAGAACTGTCGGGGACATCGAAAATTCTCACTTCCGCCCCGGTCAAGGCATCGAGAAAAAGGCTTCCTCGATAGGAGGGTTTTTTCCCTTTAAGGAAAAGGACGGCATCAAGATTGGCTTTCCCCGCAGCGGCGGCGGTAAGTAACGCATGATTGGAGTGATACCACCCCGCGGTAAAAACGGTATCCGCTCCTTTTTCAAGAGCTTCTCCGAGAAGAAATTCCAACTTTCTCGCCTTGTTTCCCCCTACGGCCAAGCTTGTAAGATCGTCTCTTTTCATGAAGAGCTGGACTCCCAAATCCTTGCTAAGGTTTTCGAGAGACATGAGGGGGGTGGGCGTAGCGATTAAAGGAAAGCGAGGAAACTCCCCCAGCTTTTTTTTAACTTTTTCAACTGACATAAAAAGACCTCCCTTCCCGCAGTTTCCCTTAGGGAAACTGCGGGAAAAACAATTTTTTCTGAAAAACCTATGCTTCTTCAGCCAGAGCTTTCCGGGCTTTTTCGAACCACCCCTTACCCTCCACCATACGAGCAACGATCATGGAAGAACAGGTATCCCCCGTAGCGTTAACCATAGTTGCCGCAGGATCCACAAGGAAACCAAGAGTGGCGATTATAGGGAAGGCTTCGGGAGGAAATCCGTAAAGGCTGACGATAAGCATTTCCCCTACCAATCCCCCTCCCGGAACGCCTGAAAGAACCACTCCGCTCAAAACCGAAACTAAAATCGCGCTGCCAAAGGTTCCCAATCCGGTAAAGGGCATATTGAAAATGCCGAAAAGAAACGCTATTTTTAAAATTCCGCTTAAGCAGGAGCCTTCCATGTGAGCGGTAGCTCCTACGGGAAGAACCACCTCGCTGATATCGTCGGGAATCCCTATGTTATGAGCGGCTTCAAGGTTCACGGGAAGAGTGGCGGTACTGCTCTGAGTACCCAGCGCAGTTACCGCGGGAGCCAGAATATGCTTCCAGAAAGCCCGGGTTCCTTTTTCTCCCGCTGCCCATGCGGAATAAAGGGTAAAAGCCACGAAGAAATAAGCAATGGTTACCACATGGTACACCGCCATGGAACGCACATACGTACCTAAAAGATTCGGACCGAAATCGCCCACAAGAGCGGCAAAGTATGCAGCCAATCCGATAGGAGCGTAGTACATAATAATCTTCACGATTTTCAGCATGGCATCTGCGAGAACGGAAATGCCTCTGGCGATGGGTTTTGCTTTTTCCCCCAGCATTTGAAGGCTGATGCCGAAAAGAATGGAAAAAAGAATCAAAGGCAACATGTGGCTTCTGGAAAGAAGATCTTGGAAATCGCTGACCGTAATGGCCTTAACGATCTGATCCGCCGTACTCAAAGGCTGCAAATTTTCGGGAGTTGAAAAAGAAAGCGATGCCCCTGCAGCAGGCGGAAAAAGCTTTACCGCCACCAACATAAGAACGGCAGCGATAGCCCCGGTAACGAGGAAAACCGTAACAAGAGATCCCATGACGCGCCCCAAACGCTTCATGGAGGACATGTTCGACACGGCGCTGCATACGGTAGTAAAAACGAGAGGAACCACGATCATAAACATGGCGTTGAGAAAAATATCTCCAAGGGGCTTGAACATCACTGCGTTTTTCCCCATCGTCACGCCGAGAAAACACCCTAAAATAATGGCTCCTATAAGAATGATGGGAAATCGATATGCCTTCCATACACTATTCGCTTTTCCATGAGACATAGAGCTACCCCTCCCACTAACATATTTTTTTGCAAAAAACCAAGATTTTTCTTTCTGTTTAATTCAAAACCTCTTCGAAAACCTCCATTTGAGCGACAAAAACCGTACTTCCCGAGAGAAAGGGAAATATTTTTTTCTGGGTCTCTTCAAAAGAGAGAGAAACATGATTTTTGCCCCCAAGGTTACAAACATCCACTTCAGATTTAGTTTTATCAAGAAGATAACTCACGATAGCGCTTGCCACGGCCCCCGTTCCGCATGAACGGGTAATTTCCTCCACCCCCCTTTCATACGTTACGGAATAAAGAGAATCCTTTTCCAATGAAACGAAGTTTATATTTGCCCCCTGGGGAAAAAGATCCATTCTGTGGCGAAGCTCTTTTCCCCAGGAAGTCAGCGTAGCGATGCTTTTCTCGCGAAGGTTTTCGATAAAAATCACTGCATGAGGCACGCCTGTCGTTAAAAAAGAATAGCGTGTGCAAAAATTTTGGAACTCCACCGGGCAATCCAAAAAAACCTTTTCAAGATTTACTTCATCCATGGAGATTCTTACGACGGAAGACATGACGATAGCGGATATATCACTAGCCAGGGTTTCAAAAACCATTTCCCGGGGAGCTATTTTTTCCTCGTATGCATAACGCGCAATACATCTCGCACCATTGCCGCACATCTCTCCCTCAGAGCCATCCCGGTTAAAAAGCCGCATCGTAAAATGACATTTTTCCGAAGGCTCCACCACAAGAATCCCATCGGCTCCTATAGCTTCGTGGCGTCGACAAAGAAGAGAGGCAATTTTTGAAAGGTCGGGAGTTTCCCAATGTCGATCCATGTTATTCATTACGATAAAATCATTTCCGTTGCTATTCATTTTCACGCAAGAAATCATTTTTTCCCCTTTTAGCAGAATCCCTCTGCCCTATCTTTTGTGAGCAATCACTTCGATTTCCACAAGGCTATCCTTCGGAAGCCGAGCTACTTCAACACAAGAGCGGGCAGGATAATTTTCTCCGAAATAGGTAGCATACACTTCGTTAAGGGAGGGAAAATCCTCCATATTTGCCAGAAAAACCGTAGTTTTTACGACATCGTCCAAAGTCATTCCCGCCTCTTCAAGGACAGCTTTAACATTGGAAAAAACCTGTCGTGCCTGCACTGCGATATCCTTTTCCCGCATTTTTCCGGTCTCGGGGTCGATGGGAATCTGTCCCGAGGAAAAGAGCATGTTCCCGATCATGATTGCCTGGGAATACGGACCTATGGCTGCAGGAGCCTTTGATGTAGCAATCGTTTTACGCATTGTCATAATAATCCCCTCCATATTTTTTTCAGATTCACTTGTTTTCCTTCACCTGATCCATGTAGCTATAAAGGGTATATTTCGAAATCCCCAGGCAAGAAGCGACATGCTCCACAGTACCTTTTACGAGAAAAAGCCCCCGGGCATCAAGTTCTCGAACGATGTCCAATTTTTCAGACCGATCCATTCGTTCCACAGGAACAGATTGTTTATTCATAACATCGCTGATAATTCCCTGGGCGACTTCATGAACGTCATTGGCGAACCGCTCACCCGGATTTTCGTTTTCGTCCTGTACGGAACAAAATTCCTGCAAAGTCTCGCTGGAAAACATAAATTTCTCCACGCAAAAATTTATACAGAAACATCCGATTACATGGCCCGAGGCGTTATAGATAAACGTCGTGGAAGATTTCAATCTGCGCCCATCTGAGGTTTTACTTGCATAAATACAGCTCTGCTCTACGTTATCACCATGCTTTTTGATAAGATTCAATACATAGTTTGTAATAGGAGCACCCAAAGATCTCCCCGTCAAGTTGCCGGAAATTGCTATTAGAGACTCCTGGGGTTTTCGCAAATCATGGAGTGCCACCTCGCAATTTGCTCCGAACTGCATGGCCACAGTTTTAACTAATGGAATAAAAGCCTCGAGCATAAAATCATCCGAGTTCAACATAACAAAAAAACACCTCTTCAAAAAAATTTTTTGCGCAAAAATATTTTTTTATCACAAAATACTTTAGCCGCTTTCCGATTCTTTGTCAATAATCAAGAATTCTTTTTGTGACGGGACAGTGATAATGTCACCTCCTTCGGGGAAAAATCCAGTAAAAACAGGAAATTTTCCAGGTTATTTTGCAACATCATGCGATACCGGAAAGCATTGTAGAAAACACAAAAAGGAGCTACCCGAAGGCCTCACGGCCTATTTCGGATAGCTCCATATCGTGCACTGGTGCCGGAGGGGAGACTCGAACTCCCACAGGGTCGCCCCCGGCGGATTTTGAGTCCGCTGCGTCTACCATTCCGCCACTCCGGCTAGGATTTTACGGCGACAATAGTAATACCATAGCTTGGCACTTTTGTCCAGCTCTGAAATTCTCGGAGAAAGAGAAATCGAATCTCTCCGTTGGATTTGGGAAGACTTCATTTCAGGAATACGAGCGTACAAAAAGAGCAACTTTCTATAAAAAACACTCCGCCAATCTACAGTTTTTCTCCTGATTTGGGCGTGGCAAAAGCTTTCCGCAATAACCAAGTAAAAGGTTATAATGTCGGAAGAAACCTTGAAAAGGAGTGGAAAGAAATGGATCTCGGACTCAAAGACAAATGCGCTCTCGTCATGGCTTCCAGTGCGGGACTCGGTAAGGCCATAGCCACGGAATTTGCACGGGAGGGAGCCAGGGTTATGCTGTTCAGCTCTTCCGAAGACAAGTTGAGACAGGCCCAGGCGGATATTGCGAAAGATACGGGGAACAAGCCGTCATATTTCTGCGGCAGCATCATGAATGCGGAAGATATAAAAAAACTTGTACAAGCAACGACGACGGAATACGGCCCTATTTTCGCCCTGGTAAACAATACCGGAGGACCTCCCGCGGGAACCTTCGATTCTTTCGATGACGAAGCCTGGCAGAAGGCCTACGAACTTACGCTTCTCTCCTATATCCGAACCATTCGAGAGGTTCTTCCCTTCATGAGAGCCCATGGAGGGGGCCGGATCGTCTGTTCCACCTCCTCCGCCATCAAGGCGGTGCTGGATAACCTGATACTTTCCAATACCTTCCGGATGGGAGTCGTTGGACTTGCGAAGACCCTCTCCCAGGAGCTCGCCCAGGATAAGATCCTTGTGAACGTCATCGCTCCGGGGCGTATCGGTACTGCTCGCATAGAGCATCTCGACAAAATCCGTGCGGAAAAGGCGGGAGAGACGGTGGAAAACATCCGGCAGGAGGCTTTTGCAAGCATTCCCCTGGGACGCTACGGCACTCCGGAAGAATATGCGAAGCTGGCAGTTTTTCTCTGTTCCGCCGCAAACACCTTCATTACGGGGCAATCAGTACTGGTAGACGGCGGCATGGTCAGAGCCTTGTGACCTTTTCTCCCTCTTGCACGAGAAAAACGAAAAAAATACGTACAAAAAAGAACCCTCGGGATTTAAAACCCCCAGGGTTCTTTTGTTATCGTATGGCGGAGGAGGTGGGATTTGAACCCACGAGACAGGTTTGGGCCCGTCTACACGCTCTCCAGGCGTGCGCCTTCGACCGCTCGGCCACTCCTCCGCATGCATAACTCGCTTTATGGATTACTTCTGGCGGAGAGGGTGGGATTTGAACCCACGGGACGGTTCATCACCGCCCAGACGATTTCGAGTCGCCCGCCTTCGACCGCTCGGCCACCCCTCCGCATAATCGCCCCTATAAAACACCTTTTTTCCGTTTCTCCAGGAAAAAATCCTGCAAAAGCCTCTTACACTCCTCTTCCAAGATCCCCTTGTACACTTTGCATCGAAAGGGCATTCTCGAATCTTCCGGAATGTTGTAAAGAGATCCCGCTCCCCCCGCTCGGGGATCCGAAGCACCGTAATGAATAGCTCCTACCCTGCACTGCAACAAAGCACCGCAACACATAATACAGGGTTCCAGAGTTACATACAGTTCCGCTCCGTCAAAACGCCAGGAACCTTCTTTTTCCGCTGCCTTTGCAAGAACTTCAAGCTCCGCATGTCCCAGGGGATTCTTTCTTTGAACCCGAACGTTCCCCCCCGTAGCGAGAACTTTTTCTCCCCGAACGAGCACCGCTCCTACGGGGACATCTCCCTTTCGGGAAGCTTCTTCCGCTCTTTCCAAAGCCAACCGCATGTAACGCTTCTGGCGCTCGGAAATCACGAAAAGGTTTTCCTTAAAACGCAGCGATGAGGATTGTAGCAGAAAAGCGGCGTTCTGAAAAGGGGGAAGAGGAAAAATATTTTCATTTACATTTTCCTCACGTTTCTCCCCGTGAAAATTTCGTACATCTCTTTTTTCAACGCCTGTTTTATCCGTTTCTTCTCCCGGGGGAGAAAGTCTTTCTTTCCCGCTCCGAAGAGATAGTTGTCGAGATCGAATTCCTTGAGAGTCATCTTGGTTTGGAAGATATTCTCCTGGTAAACGTTGACATCGATCATTTGATACCTGTCCCGAGTATCGCTGGCTATGTAGTTTTGAATGGAGTTTATTTTGTGATCGATAAAGATCTTCTCCCCGTCCACAGTACGGGTAAAACCCCGAACCCGATAATCGATGATGGCGATATCCGGATCGAATTCGTGAAGAAGATAGTTCAACGCCTTGAGAGGAGAAATACGGCCGCAAGTGGAAACGTCGATATCCGCCCGGAAAGTGCTGATTCCCTGGTACGGATGGCTCTCGGGATAGGTATGCACCGTAATGTGACTCTTGTCAAGGTGTGCTACCACCGCATCGGGAAGGGGCCCCGGAACTTCGTCCTCCTGATCCTGATCCGGCTCTTGTTCCTGGTTTTCTCCGTTTTCAGGGGGCTCATGCTGCTCCACCATCTCCTCCGAAACGAGCATGGTAACGCTGGCTCCCTGGGGATCGTAATCCTGTTTGGCAATGTTCAGTATTTGGGATCCGATAATGTTGTTGACCTCTGTAAGAATGCCCGTAAGGCGATCCGCATTATACTCTTCGTCGATGTAGGCAATGTATTCCTTGCGGTGCTGCGGTGTTTTGGCATAACAAATGTCGTACATGTTAAAGCTCAAGGTTTTCGTAAGGTTGTTGAAACCATAGAGCTTCATTTTTTTTACCTTTTTGACGGGTTTTATTTCCAACTTTCTACCTCCCTTTGTTTGCCGGGGCCTCTCCCGTGGCGCAACACACCATGGGCTTCCCGGTGGTCGATAAACCGTTCTTCGCTCCAAGTTCCACTTTCGGGAAAATTCGCAACGAGAAAAGATCTATCCCGGAGAATCCATGATGCTCACACCTCCTTTAGAGAATAGCTTAAGCCTGCAAACACGACAAAATTTGGAGGAAGACCCATACCTTGTCTGTACGCCTTCCTCCACTACGGAGCTTATTATACGCTTTTCTGGAAATTTCGGAATATCCCGACGGGAAAAAATACTTTTTTTCTAAAAAACCCAGCTTACGCTCAAGCCGATGAGCTGGGTATCTCCATCGCTGAGGCGAGAGGGATAAATTCCTGCCGCAGGATCCCCCGCAACGTACCGGTCATCCATGGACAAATACATGTAGGAAAAGTCCACGGTATAGCGTTCGCCCTTCCAGCCGAAACCGAGACAATAAATCTGACGGTCTGCGGTGGGGACTACGTAATCCACGTATCCATCGGGAATGGGAGATTCATCATAGACATATCCAAGGCGAAGATCCCAGGTATCCGAAAGAGCGTACTCAACTCCAAGGGCATAACGCCAGGCATCTTTCCAATGCTTGGGAGCATAGGAGTATTGGGATTTCGGATTTCCCGGAACCAGGGGTTCGTCGTAGGTAATCGTCAGGGCGTCGTAGGTACTCCATTTAGTCCAGGCTCCTCCGAGTTCCACGGAACATTTATCCGAAAGCTGATAGGCCCATCCCAAAGAGAGGGTATCCGGCAGGGTTACATCTCCCTGGGCACCGGTATTATCGAAAAACCCTTCAGGGATGGTGTACGGAGCGGGTAACGTAGGCTTGTTGAAGGTTACATCTCCCTTGAGGCTTTGTTTTACCGAACTGCGCCAGCTCAAACCGAAGCGGGATTTTTCCGTGGCCTGCCAATGAAACGCCACATTGATGCCATATCCCCAGCTATCTCCCAAAAGCCGGCTGTCAATATCCGCAAGATTGCTTGACGGATCCGGAGCGGTTCCTCCCGCCAGGGCAGCCCAATCAAGCTTTTTCTTGGTATCGTATTCGAACCACATGGCTTCCACCCCAAAGGCCACGGAGAGATTTTCGTTCAGTTTCCAGGCATATACAGGATTCAGGGAGAGGCTGGTTATTTCCGTTTTATAGTGATTGTAACGTCCGAACCAATCGGGATCAAAATCGGTACCCAGGCCAAAACGGGAGAATACCCCTACTCCGAGCCATTGGGTATCGCTGATTTGCTTGGAATAATACATGTGAGGAGGCCAGAAGGTTTTATCGTTATTCGACGCAACACCCCAGGTGGAAGAAGTTATTTTTGCGGAAGGACTGATGGCGGTGACGCCCACCATCATCTGCTCCCCTTCAAGCTGGGTTATGCCGGCGGGGTTGAAATACACCGCCGAAGGATCGTCCGCCCGGCCGACCAGGGTTCCCCCCAGGGCATTTCCCCGAGCACCGAATTCATAAAGAGCAAAACCCGCTCCCGGAGATTTGCCCGGAGCCAGCAGAACTCCCCAAAGCGCAAGGACAACACCATAAAGAATATGCCATTTCTCTGTTTTTTTTCCCCTTCGAAGTGCCATCGTGTTCCTCCTTGTTTTTTCAAAGTCCTCGAATATTCGGCAAAACATGAAAAAGTTCCTTTTTCTTTCCATCGGAGAAAAAGCGGCGAAGGTCTTTCGGGATTTACAGATTCCGGGAAAAACCTCTTTTACCGTGAAAAGTGAACCCTGGAAGAAGGCCTCGCAATCGATATGAGCCATGGGGATTCTCAGGAATTTTTCTTTTTTGCATACCCCTCGGGGAACTCTTATGAGGACTTTCAAAGTGTGTTGCGTACATGTATAGCATAGACGCATAATTCCATCTATAGAGCAGATTCTTTTCCTCCTGCTCTTTTGTCACAATATGGCAAGCATTTTAACAAAAAGGGTTGCATAGCTTCCCCGGGGAAGAGCAAAGGAAAGAGTGATTTTAAAGGTTTCTCCACTCTCCTCGGGCTCCGCCTCTCCCTCCACGTCCTCCGGGAAAATCACCGAGGGGCGCAAAAAAGAACCGAAGTAAGCTTTGCGGAGCTCGGGCAAGGCAAAAGCTTCCGGGGAGAGAGAGCACTCTTCCAGCACCTCCATCCAGAGTCTTTCAAGTTTTTTCTCCATGGCAGGAACCTCTGCGGCATGGGAGGGAATCATACAAGGTTCCGAAAAAACATTCTCTCCGGAAAAAGCTCCGGCAAATTGCCAGGGGCCACAAAAAAGAACAAGTTTTTCCTTCTTTGTTTCTTCCGGGAAAAGGTGTTTTTCCAGAAGGCAATTCCATAAAAAGGACTGAAAAGCGGAGAGATACAATCCAAGTTCCTCCCGGGGAAGGAGATTCAAGGCTTCCCAAAAACCTTGAAGAGAGCTGTCCCGGCGAAGAACCGCCAAAATTTTTCGGTGTATTCCCTTTTTACAAAAGGGATATATTTTTCGCCAATCCCCCCAATACCGGGAAATCATGGCGTTTCTTCTGCGAACTCGTGCAGGTGCCTCCGGATGAGTTTCGGTAAAGTAAAGTCGCAACGCCTCGGAAGGGTTTTGATGAAGTAGCTTTTCCGCAAAAAATTCCGAAGAACTTCCTTGAGAACCAAAACGCTGATCGTCGTAATAATTTGGCATGCCTCTCAGGGAAATGCTCTTCGCCTTCCCGCAAAGATCCTGGGCCTCCCGAAGGGAGGCAATTCCTCGCAACACCAGGCGGAAACGGTTATTCCGAATCCATCGAGGTCCCATAGGTTCTTCCGCATATCCCCAAAAATCGCATTGTAAATCTTCCGCTTTATATGTCACATTCCGTGAGGAAGGAACAGTTACGAACTGCACCGTCTCCGCATGCCGGTCTTTTTTGCCTCCGTAGCGGATTTCTCCTTCCGGAACACCGCAGTGACGAGAAAGGCGCCCAAGAGCCTGTACCGTGGTAAGTTCCTTTTTCCAAAGCCGGTACAATCCATAAGGCCCCCGGGCCTGCAAAGGCAAGGAAATCTGCTCCTCCACCCGGAAATCCCGGGGAGAGCTCTTGATTTTGATAGCGCTTGTCACCAGCTTCAAATACACCTCTCCCTTTCGCACAAAGACGCCAATCTTCTCGAAAAAACGTAAAGCTCTTCGAATATACCCTAAAATCTTTCCAACTTAAACCAAAAAATTTCTTTGTTTTAGGTAAAAACTTTTTTCGCAAGATAAAGATTTCTAAAAGGCTCCATGCAAGTTAGAAAAAACAAGATTGCACACAAGAAGATCCTATGCTATGCTACACTTAGATATGTACACTATATTTATCGGAGGTGACGGCAATTGCAGGTTGTTCAGATAGGAGCGGGGCTGGTAGGACAGGTTATTGTTGAAGATCTTCTTGAAGATTTCGACGTTACCGTGGTGGATCCCAATCCGCAAGCGCTGGAAAAAATTCGAAACAAGTTCCCTCAGGTTCATACCGAGGTAGCTTCCGGAACGGATTTGCCGAAATTACGCAGGATCCTGGAAAAAGCGGACGTAGCTACCGCAGGAGTTCCAGGGCAGTATGGCTACGAAATGATGAAAGCGGTTATCGAGACGGGAACCTCCCTGGCGGATATTTCTTTTATGCCCGAGGATTTCGATCTTCTCAACGACCTGGCAGTAGAAAAGGGCGTTACCGTGGTACCGGATATCGGAGTGGCTCCGGGAATGTCGAACTTTCTCATGGGACGCGGTACCGCTCTCATGGATGAAGTGGACCAAGCTTTTACCTACGTGGGAGGCATTCCGGACAAACCCGTTCCTCCCTTCAATTACCAGGTCACCTGGTCTCCCAAGGACTGCATCGAAGAGTTCACCCGCCCCGCCCGCTACATTCGGGAGGGAAAACTCGTGGTGGACGAAGCCACGGCGGGACTGCACCTTCGGGAATTTCCCGTGGGGACCCTCGAGGTCTTTTATACCGACGGCCTTCGGAGCCTTTTGAAGAACATTCCGGGACGCAACGTGGGAGAGATGACCATGCGCTGGCCGGGGCACGTGGAGCAGATGCGACTTCTCCGGAGCATGGGGCTCTTCGACACCGCTCCCCGAAAGCTCGGAGGAGCCGAAGTGTCTCCTCTGGAGGTTGCGGCGGATCTTCTTTTTCCCATGTGGGAGATGAAGCCCGAAGAGGGCGACCGGGATCTTACGGTGATGCTGGTGGAGGTAGAAGGCTTCCGGGGCAAGGATAAAGTGCGCTATAGCTGGTACCTGGAAGACCGATTCGACGAAAAGAGCTGGAACACTTCCATGAGCCGTTGTACCGGATCCACCTGCGCCATCTTTGCACGGGCCATCCTGAAAGGGCTTGTTCCTCAGAAGGGCGTGCTGGCTCCGGAAAAGCTGGCCTCTTCGGATGCTCTTTTCGAATATGTCATGGAAGAGCAGAAAAAACGCAATCTCAAATACCTGGAAACCTTCGAGTGCACCCGGGAGGTTCGAGAGTAAAGAGGCTTCCGGTTTGCCAAAGGCCCGAGGGCTACCTCTTTTTCGCATTGCACATATAGGCACATTCGAAAGAAAAATACCCCGAAAGAAAGCCATTATGCGACAACTTTCTTTCGGGGTATTTATATGACGGAATTCTCCCAGAACGCTACTCCTCGAAAGGATCCTCCATCTCATTCATAACAAAGGAATCGAAGTATTCTCCCAAATCCTGGGGAGAAAGAAGGAGATCCTCCTCCTCTGCTCCGGAAAGAAGAATTTTCCCCTGGGCAAGCCCCTCGGCGGTTACCGAAAGTTTCCAGGGAAAACGCAAAACCTCGGCGTTATATTTCCGATTCCCGGGTTTGGCGGTACAGTCATCCATAAGCACGGGAATTTCCATCTCCTGAAGAGCCATGTAAACCTCCTGCATAAAGGCTCCGGCCTCTTCGGTATCCCCCGCATCTTCCGCCACGTAAAGATAGGCCATAAAGGGCGCCAGCATGGGAACGAGAGAACCTTCTTCTTCGAAGAAAGCCAAAAGAAGCTGATCCAGAGAAATTGTGATGGACACAAATCGGGGATCTCTTTTTTTATGCTCCGCATCCCGGTAATCCACACTGGAATAACGGGCACGAAGATCCTTTCTTTCCCCTATCACCGCTATTTCGCGCCAGCAAGTTTCCTCCAGGGGAGTTCCGCAAACCGGGCAAGGCACTCCCGCTCCCGGCTGAAGAAGATCCGTTACGTGAGGCGTGGAAAAATCGCGATCCCAGCAAGCTCCCCGGTAGTGATAATCCGGCTTGTTCGCTCCTATGGCAACGTTGAGAAGCCCCGGCACGCTGAGGTCCGCCACCATCATGATGTTTTCGGGAAGTCCCTTGGGGCCAAGGTACCCTCCGAGAATCCCCATGGCTCCGTGAAGCTCTTCGGAGGTGGCCAGGCGCACCGAAGAGACACCGAGATAGCGAGCCAGTTTGAGAGGGCTTATTTTACGATCCCCCCTCATGAGAGCCACCACCACCCGGGGCTGCTCTTCTCCTTCGGTGGTGAAAAACATGGTTTTCAGGGTTTTTTGGGGAGGGAGCTCCAGCTGGCGACAAAGCTCTTCTATGGTATCCGCTCCCGGGGTGTGAGCCTCTTCAAGGGATTCGGGGGTCTCCTCCTCCTCTCCGGAATCCGACTCAAAGGGCGCCGCCTCGGAACATTCCGTGCCCCCCCATCCGCATTCAGGACAAAGGAAACCCGTTTTTCCCTTCCAGGCAGATTTATCCCCGGACACGCAAAGAGAAAGAAGTGGTTCCCAGGACCCTTCGATATAGCGATGTTCCGGAATAATCTGAAACTCCAGATCCTGGAGATCCAGAACGGCGGAAATTCCCGCGATAAATCCTTCCAGGTGCTGCCGGAAATCCGTATCCTCCTTGAAGAAACCCGAAGCGTAAAGAGTGTTCCCCTCCCTCTCCATAAAAATCAGGGGAAGCTGATCTTCGGTTTTGAGGCTTCGGGAAGCGATAGCAAGGCCCCCCTCTTCCCCCATTCCGGTAAGAACGTTCTGGGCTTTTCGCAAAACCAAATCGATTTCGATTTCCTCCGTCAGGCTTTCCAAAAGGCTCGTCCCCAAAGGAAGGAGCACGAGAGCATCCTTATGATTGTCGTAAAGCCCGTATCCTGCCTTTACGATATTGACGAGCCCCGGATCCTTCACCTTGGCGGGACCGTTCTTACTCACCGGAGCAAAGATAGCGGATAGCAACATAGCATATTCCTCCTTGGGCATGAGCTTTTTCCATTTGGAGAACCTTTCTCCCCAAACATATATACGATACATGCAGTGTAGCAGAAACGACCTTTTTCCTCATCCCTTACAGCGCTCCCAAAAACAAAACGAGCACAAAAAAAGAAAGGGCTCTTTCCCAAAAGAGGGAAAAGTATTGTATGATATGTATCACACGATTCTCGAAGTTTTTCTTAAAGGAAAGGCGGTATCGGAATGCCCATAAGCCCTATTCCGGAAGTGAAATCCCTGCGGGAACACGTATATGATTTTCTGCGCAAGGAAATGAACTCCGGCAAAATAAAACCCGGATCCTTTCTGAACCTCAACGAACTCAGCCAGAATCTGGGAATAAGCAAGACTCCTCTTCGGGATGCACTCCTTCACCTGGAGGCCGAAGGGTTCGTAACCTTTTTCCCCCGCAAGGGAATTATGGTAAACATGCTGACCCTCGAAAAAATACGGGATATTTACGAAATTATCGGAGCCCTGGAGGCCCAGACCATCTACAGCGTGGGAGAAAAAATAACCACCAAAGATATCGACCGTATGGATGCCCTGAATCAGGAAATGAGAGATGCCCTGGAAAAGGACGACTTTCCTCTTTTTTACGAGAAAAATCTTCAGTTTCACGACACCTATATCAACCTCTCTCGCAATCAGGAGCTTGTTCACACGGTACAGATCCTGAAACAACGCCTCTACGATTTCCCGAGGCTCAGCGGTTTTGTGAAGGAATGGGAGGTTCGCTCCACCGGAGAGCACGAGGATATCATTCACCGTCTGCGCCAGGGAGATCTCTGGGCCGTGGCGGATTACATCCGGGACATTCACTGGTCCTTTAAAGTACAGGAGCGGTTTATCCGAAAGTACTATTTTCTGCAGCAGGAGCAGGGAAATTCTCCACGGAGATCTTCCAGAAGCTAAATTTCACGAAGCTACCCTGTATTTACGCAACAAACAGAAGCCCCGGGAAAAATCCGGGGCTTCTGTTTGTTGCGTACTATGCCATGCTTTTCGGGAAAAGCGATTTTTACCGCTGTTCCGAGGCCAGACTATCTTCCTTCCGGAGTTTGAAGAAAATACAGTAGAGCACGGGTACCACAAGGAGCGTCAGCAAGGTGGCAAAGGTAAGGCCGAACATGATGGTCACCGCCAGGGGAGCGAAGAAATCGTCGAAAATAAGAGGAGACATGCCCAAGACCGTGGTCATGGCAGCCATCATGACAGGACGGATACGGGTAATAGTGGAATGCACCACCGCCTCGTAGGGGTGTTTCCCCTCCCGAATTTCCAGATTGACCTGGTCCAGAAGCACGATGCCGTTTTTCAGCAGCATTCCCGCCAGGCTGAGAAGCCCCAGAAGAGCCACGAAGCTGAAGGGCTGCCTCATGAGCAGAAGCCCCAGAGTTACCCCGATGATGGAAAGGGTAAGAGTGAGCAGCAAAATGACGGGTTGCCGGAAAGAGTTGAAGAGCATCACCAGAAGCATCACCATCAGAAGGAAACTCAAGGGAACGAATTTCATCACCGCCGCCTGGGCATCCCGGGAACTTTCATGATCCCCTCCCCACTCCAGGGCATAACCAGGAGGAATCTCCAGAGCCTCGATCCGGGGAGCGAGTTCGTTGAAGAGTTCCTGGGTGTTGTATCCTTCCATGGGATCACATTCCACCGTAAGAGTGAGCATACGATCCCTCCGGCGGAGGCAGGAATTTTCGAAGGTAGTTTCCAGGCTCCGCACTACCTGTCCCAGGGGGATGTATTTCTGAAGATTAGGGCTCCATATCTGGGTAGCCAGAACGTTTTCCACCTTCCCCCGTTCATCTTCGGGGAGCCGAATCTTGATGGGAAGCATCTGGTCTTCCTCTCGGAAAAGCCCGGTGGTATATCCATCGTAGGCCATCTGAACGGCCTGATTGATCTGAGGCCGGGTAAGTCCCGCCCGTTTTGCCTGGTTTTCCGCGATAATGGGCCGCAAAACCTTTACCTTCATGCGCCAGTCATCGGTAACGCCCATGGTATGGGAATTCTGGTACATGATCTTCTGGGTTTCGCTTGCCAGATTCCGAAGCACATCCTCCCGGGGACCGCTGAAACGGGCCTGAATCTGGGGTTCCGATCCGGATCCCTTGGAAAAACGTTTTACCTGAATGGGCCGCGCCTCGGGCACGAGGCTCTCTACCCTTTCCTGGGCCTTGGGTATGAAAGTATCCAGATCCTTGGCATCCCGCAGGGTCACGATAAACTGTCCGTAGGCGCTGTTGCTATCCGCGGGGCTGTAGGTAAGAGTGAAGCGGAGAGCGCCTCCTCCCACGAAGGTACTGTAATCCACCACCTCGTCCTGGGAGGCAAGCCAGCTTTCTACGATGGTCATGCTTGCGAGTGTATCGTCGATATGCGTTCCCTCAGGCATCCAGAAGTCGATGGTACACTCGTTTTTCGTGGAGGGAGGAAAGAAAATCTGTTCCACGAAACGGAAACCGAAAACCGCAAGGCAGAGAAGCCCTACAAGGAAAGCCACGAAGACGTAACGAAGACGAATGAGCTTCTCCAAAAGAGCCCGGAAGAGCTTGAAGAATTTGGATCCATAGGGATCCTTGGCCTCTCCCTCCTTGGGAGGACGAATGAACATGACGCAGAAAAGAGGGGTAACGGTAATGGCAAGAACCCAGCTCGCCCCCAGAGAGATGGCCACTACCTGAAAAAGGCTCCGCAGATATTCTCCGGAACTGTCGTTGGAAAAAGCAATGGAGGAGAACGCCAGAATGGCGATACAGGTAGCTCCCAAAAGGGCCATTTTGGTATCCTTCACCACCCGGATGGCGGTTTCTTCCTTATTCTCCCCCTGCTCCACTCCCACCAGAACTCCTTCGGCCACCACAATGGCGTTATCCACCAGCATACCGAGGGCGATGATGAGGGCTGAAAGAGAGATCTGCTGCAGACTGATATGCATAAGATACATAAAAATAAAGGTTGCCAAAATGGTGATAAGGAGAATGCCTCCGATGATCATACCCACCGTGGGACCCATGAAGACCAGCAAAAGGGCTATAACGATCACCACGGATTCGATAAGATTGATAACGAACCCCCGTACCGCTTCCACCACTTCCCGGGATTGCATCTCGATAGCGTGAAGTTCCATGCCGAGAGGAATGAGGCCTTTGAGTTCCTTCAGGCGCTTTTCCACCGCCTCTCCCATAACCACCACATTGCCTCCCGCCACGGTGGAAATTCCCAAAGTGACCGCGGGCTCACCGTTAAAACGGTCGTACTGCGTGGCGGGGGTGACGTAGCCGTGATAGATCTTTGCCACGTCCCCCAGGCGAACCAGACTTCCGTCCTGCCCGGGAATGAGAAGATCTCCGATCTCTTCGAGGGAACTGAAGCTCCCCGTAGGATCGATGCGGATGTACTCGGTTCCCACGTGTACGTTCCCCGTGGCGGTAACGAGGTTCTGCTGCTGCAGCATGCCCAAGATAGTTTGCATGGTGCTCCCCAGGCGCTCGAGACGGCTCCGGGGAATTTCCACGAAGATGGCTTCCTGCTGGTTGCCGTTGTACTCCACTTTAGCCACCTGATTCACCAAAACAAGCTCTTTTTTCAGATTTTCCGCCACATCCCGAAGCTCCAAATAGCTAAAGCCCTTGCCCACCAAGGCGTAGTACACTCCGTATACGTCGCCGTAGTCGTCGTTCACCACCGAAGGTCCCGCCCCGGGAGGAAGCTGGCGCTGCATATCCCCCACCTTGTGCCGTAGTTTGGTCCACACTGCGGGGAGCTCGTCCTTCATATATTTATCCTGAATATCCACGTACACCGTGGAGCTGCCGAAACGGGAGAGGGAGCGTATATGCTTGATCTCTCCCATTTGCTGCACCGCATCCTCCACCTTGTTAGTAACTTCCTGAAGCACCTGTTCCGGAGTGGCTCCGGGGTACGGTGTGTAGATAACTGCGGTTTTAATGGTAAACTCAGGATCCTCCAGCATGCCGAGGCGATTGAAGCAGAAAATTCCTCCCAACACGATAAGGATGGTTATAAAAATCGTAGTTACCCTATTCCGCAAACAGAAACCCGCAAGATCCATTACTGATCACTCCCGCTTTCCCGGGATTGAAAGAGCCTCACTTTATCGCCGTCGTGCAAAATGCTCCCCCCGGTAGCCACAATGCGTTCTCCCGCATCGAAGACTCCCGCCACCGCCACTTCGCCGTCGCTATAGGCTCCCATCGCCACTTCCCGAGGATGTACCACCATATTTTTCGTATCCACCACCCACAACGTTCCTCGGGAGGGATTATCCGGATTTTCCACCACCGCCTCCACGGGAACCATGTAGGAACCTCCTCCTCCATGCTTTTCCATTACCGCTTTGACTTCCACCGTAGCGGCCATTCCGGGGAGGATATTTCCGATCTTTTCCGGCCGGGGCATGGTAAAGGTAACGGGATATGTCTGGGTTCGGTTATCCGGCTGGGTACCCCATTCCTTGAGATGAAGAGCGAACTCCTGGTTTGGCAGAGCATCGAACTGGGCGGTAACGATGATATTCCCTGCGGCGGAATCCGCCCGGGAAATATCCTGTTCGGGAACGTAGATAAGAACTTCCAAATCCCCGAGATCCTGAAGACGCACGATGGGCTGCTTGGCGTTTACATCCTGGTAGTTGTCCACATACTTGGTAGTGACGGTACCGTCAAAGGGAGCCACCAGGCTGGTATCATCCAGGGCATCCTGAGCTGCCTTCTGCTTGGCTTCAAGCCCCCGGATTTGAGCTTCCATGGCCTGGATGTCCTCGGGGCGGGCCCCGGTTTTCGCCTTTTTCAAATCCTGCTGCGCCGCTGCCACCGAAGACTGGGCCACGTTATAGCTGGTACGGTATTTATCGAACTCCGCCTCGGATATGGCCTCCTCACTCAAGAGCTGTTTGAACCGCTCGTAGTTCGCCTTGGCTTCCGTAAGTTTAGCCTGGGCCGATGCGAGATTCGCCTGGGCCACCGCGATGTCCTCCTGGCGGGCTCCCTTTTTCATGGCGCTAAGCTGTTCCCTGGCATTATCCAGGGCACTGGAGGCCTCGTTGAGACTGGTTTGGAAATCCCGGGAATCGATGGCCGCGACGAGGTCTCCCTTGGCCACCTCCTGTCCCTGGACGACGGGAAGCTCCTTGAGGGGTCCAGAGACCCGGAACGAGAGATCCACCTGGTTCGACGCCTGGACAGTACCGGGATATTCCCGGCGGAAGGTATCCCCCGGCCGGTGAAGCGTAAAGGTCTTTACCAGAAAGACCCGATCTTCCTGAACCATGGGGGCTTCCCTTTTCTTTTCCATTCCGAAAAAGGCAATTCCCCCTCCCACAACTACCACAAGAGCAATCCAGATAAGAGATTTTCCATAGCTGCGGGTACGTATTCCTTTTTTGATATTCAACGTTTTCTCCTCCCAACCACACCGAACTGATAAAGAATGATCGATAACACCGCTTTGTACCAAGAGTTTTCAAAGAAGATTGTACCCTTCTTTGCGAAGCTTTGCATTATCGCGTTTTACAGGCCTTCCGTCTATGGAAAGCGGGGGAAGCACTTTCGTCGCGTCTCCCCCGCAAAAAGCTTTCGCTCCGAGAGAAAGCTCGATTATCGGGCCATGATGGTGAAAAGATCTTTCGGAGATCCCACGAGAAGGATCAAACTTCCCGGAGGAACGTAAAGCTCGTGATGATTCACCACGCTGTCGTACAAGGGCGGCGCCCCCTCATCACCGGTAAAGACAAGAATGCGCCCTTCTTCGGGCCTGGCAAAAGATACGATCGCTCCCCGGGAGAGCCGCAACCATTCGTTCTCCCCTTCGGGACCGATGACCACCCGATTTTCCCCCGGCACGATCTCCCTTGCCGCATCCTCCGTGGAAAAAAGGAACATCCCCGCCCGGGCGTAGAGAAGGCCTTCCTTTTGAAAGAGATGCAACGCCGTCTGATCCCGAAAAGAAGTAGCGGCAATTTCCGCGAAATCCGGAGTTTGTACCCGGAGCACGTTGAGAAAATGAAGGTATCCCGGCAGTTCCGGATTTACGGAAGACCGGAGCAGGGCGAGATCCCCCAGAATCTGGGTTCTGGAAAGGAAATTCCGCCGTAGCCAGAGCACGTTATTCATATTCCTCCGAAGAGCTCCTCGAGGAGGCTCTTGTAAAAGCTTCTGGAATGCGGGTACGTCAAAACCGAAAACGGGGATCTCCCGAGCCACGAGATACGTATTCTCTCCCCGGTTGATAAAATACGAGCTTGTACCTTGGTCGATATTGTGGAACAGGCCGTCGGAATGCACCAGAACGCGGAAAGGTTCTTCCTCCCCGCCTTCGGGAGGAGCCGGAAGAAGCCGGTATATTTTCAGAAGCCCCTCTTTCGGAGCAAAGACGAAACGGAAAGCTCCGTCTCCGTTCAGATAAATCCCCGCAAAGGAAAGTAGGTGAGGAGGTATCTCCTGGGGTTCCGCAGGTTTTCGCGGCCCCTTTTCCAGAGGTACCGGAAGCCCCTTGTCGCGCATCAGGGCATCCAGGATCTCCCGGCTAATGGCGGGAGCCGAAGCTCCTCCCGATACGCTGACCGCCACGGCGACTCTCTCTTCGGGAAGTACCTGGAGATTGGTGGAGTAAAATACGGTACCCCCGCTCTTCGCAAGCACCTGGAATCCAAGTTTTTCATAGTCCGGAAGAAAGGCGTAATCCCAGCCGAAAGAATCCAGAATGGCCCCGCCCCGCAAGGATTCGGAAAAAGGCGTGGACTGCAGTTCGAGAATCTCTTCGATAGATTCCGCAGAGAGGATATGCTTTCCCCGGGCAGTAAAACTATCCGCGAAACGGCAAAGATCCTCGGCGGTGGAGGAAAGCCCTCCGGCTCCATACACCCCTACCGTTTCCAGGGGGTATTTTTCTCCCTCGGGAATTCCGTAAAATCGCGCCACCTTTCCGGGATACTCTCCTATGCTCGGACCGGTATGCTCCATTCCCAGGGGCTCGAAAATCCGCTCTTCAAGAAAATCCAGGTAGGGCATTCCCGAAAGGCGTTCCACCACCATTTCCGCCAGGGTAAAGCCGTCGTTGCAATAGATGCTCATGGCGCCGGGATCATGTTTGAGCTCCGCCTCCCGGAGCACCTCCAGCAGGAGAGAATGAAAATCCAGCTGTCTTTCATACTCGAACTCGAAGGTGGAACCCGGAAGTCCCGAAGAATGATTGAAGAGCATCCGCAGGGTAATATCTCTATAGCGTTCGTCGTGCATAACGAACTCGGGGAGGTGCTTTATCACGGGATCATCCAGGGAAAGTTTGCCCTCATCCCGAAGGAGCAAAATGGCCACGGCCACGAACATTTTGCTGGTGGAACCTATGTTGAAGCGCGTTTCCCGGTCCACCGGGCGGTTCTTTCTTCTATCCGCAACTCCAAAGCCTTGGGAATAGACGATTTTCCCTCCGTCCATCACCGCCACCGTAGCGGCATTGGCGCTTCCGGAAGTAAGGGTTTTCCAAAGGACTTCCCTTGCGGTCCCCACGGTATCGGGATAGGCCTCCCCCATTTCCGCCGCCATGCCCGGAACACCGAGAACGACCAATCCCAAGCATACTAAAGCTGCAAAAACAAAGACTTTCTTCATGCATGTTCACCTCAACCTTCTCTTCCTTCTTTCGAAAAAGGCATAACAAACTTTTCGAAAACCTAACAACCCCTTTGTTACGGCACCCCGGAAAATCCACGGAAAAACCTTTGGAGCTCAGGAGGAACGGATCCGCAGGGAGTTCAGAATCACCGAGATGGAGCTGAATCCCATGGCAGCCTCGGCAATGACGGGATGCAATACCCCCAGAAGCGCCAGGGGAATAGCCACGAAGTTGTAGGCAAAGGCCCAGAAAAGGTTCTGACGGATAGCCCGAAAGGTGCGCCTGGAAATCTGCAGCGCTTCGAGCACCCGGTCCACATGGCCCTGCACCACCACGACATCCGCGCTTTCCATGGCGAGATCCGTGCCGGATCCCATGGCAATGCCCACATCCGCCCCCTTGAGGGCCGCCGCATCGTTCATGCCGTCCCCCACCATGGCTACCCGTTTCCCCTCTCCCTGAAGCGTTCGCACGATGTCCAGCTTTTCCTCCGGGCGTACCCCCGCATATATTCGGGATATCCCCGCCTGTTCCGCCACCACCCGGGCGGCTCCGGGGTTATCGCCGGTAGCCATAATGACGAGAATTCCCAGCGTTTCCAACCGAGATACGATTTCTGCAATCCCTTCCCGCAAGGGATCCGCGATCATGAGAGCCCCGAGAACCCGCCCCTCCCGGCGGACCTCCACCACCGTAAGCCCTTGTTCAAGTTTCTCCCGGTATATTTCCGGAGTTTCCGGCCTTCCTATAAAGAGAGCCTCTCCCTCCACAAGGCCCACGATTCCTTCTCCCGCGATTTCGTGAACTTCCTGCACCTCCAGGGAGACCGCTCCGTTGCCGAGGGAGGCGATGGCCTTGGCAAGAGGATGGTTGGACTGGCCTTCCAGAGCCGCCACCCGGTAGAGCAAATCCGGAGAAAGGGTATGCTCCACCACCGAAGGCGCTCCTTCCGTAAGGGTTCCCGTTTTATCGAGCACCAGGGTATCGATATCCCGAGCGGTTTGAATGGCCTCGGCGTTTCGGATAATAAGTCCTTGCCGGGACGCCCTTCCCACTCCCACCATGAGAGCCATAGGGGTGGCAAGCCCGAGAGCGCAAGGGCAAGCGATAACCACGGTAGCCACGAAGACGAAAATCCCCATGGAGAGGTTGTCCAGAGGGCGTACCCAGGGAAGAAAGGAAAACCAATCCGCCACGACAGTACCGAAACGGGGGTTGAAGAAAAACCAGAAAAGTCCTCCTCCGAGAGCGAGAGAAATGATGAGAGGTACGAAAAACCCCGTGATTTTATCCGCCAGGGCCTGAATGGGAATTTTCGCTCCCTGGGCCTCCTGAACGAGAGCGATCATCCGTGAAAGGAAGCTCTCCTCCCCGAGATTCTGAATTTCCATCCGGAAACTTCCGGTAAGGTTCAGGCTTCCTCCCACCAGAGGATCTCCCTTTTTTTTCGATACCGGCATGGATTCGCCGGTAATCATGGATTCGTCCACCGAAGTTTCGCCTTCCAGAAGAACGCCATCCCCGGGAATTCTCTCCCCGGGACGCAAAAGCGCCACGGCTCCGGAGGAAACCGCCTCGAGAGGGACCGTAAAGGGATTCCCCTCCTCATCCAGAAGCCGAACTTCGGTAACCTGTAAATCCATGAGCTGCCGAACCTCCCGGGTAGCCCTGTCCCGCAGCCATGATTCGATGAAACGTCCCGTAAGATGCAGTCCCATGATCATGGCTCCCACCGCTCCGAAGGAGGCCACGGGAAGCCCCAAGGCTTGCAAGACCGCAGTTCCCCAGGCCGCCAGGGCCCCGAAGACCACCAGCACGTCCATGTTGGCATGATAGTGGGAAAGGGCTATCCAGGCTCCGCGGAAACTAGCATATCCCGCTCCGAAGAGTACCAGGGCGCCGCCGAAAATTTCCATGGCTCCGTAAAGAGGAACATGATAACCCCCCATGTGAAAAAACATGAGCCCCATGAGGGGCCCCGTAATGATCCACGCCAGCGCCATGCTTCGCAATTGACGCTGGTAACGCTTCTTTTCCATGTCCTCCGGGGCTTCCGACGTTACCCGATATCCCGCCCGGCTTACGGCTTCGTAAAGCTCTTCTTCGGGTAAGGGTTTCCGAAGCACCACGAAGGCGCTTTCCGTGGCCAGGTTGACCGCGGCAAATTTCACCGCCTCGAGTTTTTTCAAGCTCGTTTCCACTCTTCTCGCACAGGCTGCGCAGGTCATGCCCGCCACACGAAAGGTCCGTTTTTCTTCAAAGTTCCGTTGCGATCTGTCCATGCAAGAGATCCTCCTTATCCGTACAAGATCCCCTAAAAGCACAGGTGCACCCCTTCGAGGAAGGGCTTTTCCCCGAAAAGTACACCTGTAAAAGAAAAAGGGCGAGGCACATCGGAATATCCCGATGGCTTTGCGAAAAACCGGAGTTATAGAACCCTGGTAGGAGGATAACCCTCGCTCCGCAGAGCATCTTCGGCCTTTTCAAGCACCCCGGGATCCTCGATCTCGAGAATGACCTGTTTTGTCTTCAGAATAACCTCGAACTTCGAAGAGGGGAGCAGTTTCTCTAGGGCCTCCGTAATGGCTTTGACACAATGCTCGCAGGACATATCCGGAACGGAAAGAATATGCTTTTCCATTAAAAGAACCTCCTTCACTCGTACATCGTACAATCTCGTTTGCCCAAACCACACCAGCGGAAAACCTATTTTCCCAGGGTTCGGGAAATCTGCTCGAACTCCTTCCACATGGCCTCGTTATCGAAAAGGAGCATCTCCGGAAGATCAAGTGACGCGAGGGCTTCGAACTCCTTCTGGTTGGTGCGTATCATATCCAAAAGAGAGCTGCTGAGAGCTACAGTTTTATAGGAATTCAGGGCTACCGCATAATCCCGCTCGAAACTGTTACGGGCCTTCAAGGAATCTCTTTTCTGGGATTCGAGATAATTCCGATATTGGAGAATCACCGTAAGAGTGAGGGTATTGGAACGGATATTCGATTCCAGCGTTTTCTGCTGGGTTCCCGAGAGACCTCCCTGGCGAAGATGTTCCTTCGCTTCGTTACGAAGCTTGAGAGCCTGTTTCTCCAAATCTCCCAAAGCGGGGAAATACCGGCTGTCGATTTTTTCGACAAAACGGTCGTTCATCACGATACAGGTCCGAATAAGCAGGGCATAAACACCGTAATACCGCTTGGCGATATTGGGACTTCCGGATTCCTTCGAGAGAAGCTCTCCCATGGCGTCGGAAAAGGCCCGAATATTTTGATACACTCCATACATGCCCAAAATGTCATCTCCGGTGACGCTTACGAGAAGCCCCTTCACGTCTTCCTCGGAGATGGAGATCCCGGATTCTTCAAGACTTGCCACAATGGCCTGGCGGCATTGTTCGAGAACTTCGTCGGTCTCCGTCACTTCCTCCCGGAGCTCCGCAATTTTTTCTCTCAAATCCTCCCGGGATTTCTTGAGAAAAGATCCCTCTTCCGGAGCCATGAGCATTTTTTCTTCGTATTCCGCAATTTCCGCCTCCGTCTCGGCCCGGTAATCCCGAAGCTTCTGGGCTTCCTTGCGGAGACGCGCAACCTTGGTATCCGAAAGCATAAGAACGAGGCTTTCAAGAATGTCCTCGATCTCCTCGTCGTTTTCCACCTTGTCACGGCCCATCATCTTCTTTTCCGGCAGGGAATCATGCTCATCCAGAAGTTCCAGGGCATCGTCAAGCTTGTCCATGGTAGTATCCCAGGCTTCTTTGAAGCTGGGGGGATCCCCCTTCCACCAGGGAAAAGATATGGCCCAGGAGGGAGTAGCTCCTCCCCAAAGAAGGCAGCACGAGAAAAAGAACAGCCCTGCAAAAACCGCCGCACCGGTGCGAAGTATTCTATTCATGTCGGATTCCTCCTCGTTTGCGTTATTGACAGCAGCGTTTACATGCTGAAAACATATCAAGTATAGCATCTTAAACAGACAAGAGGGAAAAATTCTTCCCCTTTGGAGGGCTTTCCCACCATAAAAAGGAGCTCCCTTTTTCCGCCTTCTGCGTTATGATGGAAAATCAAATCTCTTCTTTACAGGAGGTGCCCCCATGTCCGGCCATAGTCGACTTCCCAGGGATTTTATTCTCTGCTTCGCTTCTTCTTTTTTCGGCTATACGTGTATTACCATTTTCTTTCTGCATCCTCTGATTCTGGAGCTCCAGCACGTGCCTCCCCTTGCCATCGGCACGGTATGGTTTCTCTTCGAGGCAGGCATAAGCGGTTTCCGTCCCTGGGCGAACATCCTCATCCAAAAACACGGCTCCCGATGGGGCATTCGCTGTGGCCTCTGGCTTCTCCTGGGGGGCACCGCCATTCTCTGTTTCGCCTCTTCCCTGGGGACCATTCTTTTGGGACGAGGCCTTCAGGGCATGGGCTGGGGCATCTTTACCGTGGCCGCTTTTCTGCACCAGGCAGCGGTGCTTCCTCCGGACATCCGAGGGTTTGGATTCGGCCTCTCCGGACTTTCCCAACTTCTTCCCCAAATCGCCCTGGTTCCCCTGGCAGAATATTTGATTCTCCAGGGCTTTTTGCGGGCCCCTCTTTTCCTGGCCCTGGGAGCTACCGCGCTGGGGCTCGGCGCGGGCTTCGCCCTGAGATTCCGGGGAGGCCAACCCGGGGAAACCGATCCTCCCGTTCTTCTTCGCCATGCCGCACGCACTGCCTGGAAAACCCCTCCGCTTCGGGGAATCATTCTCTCTTACGCCATCTACGCCCTTATGACCGCTCCGGTAATGCCCTTCATCGCCAATGCCGCAAAAGAGTGGAATACTGCGGGATCCTTCTTTCTCTTTCCCTGTGCCTTGGCGGCAGTGCTCTCCCGAGCGATTCTCACCCGGCTCGTGGATCGGCTGGGAGAAAAGATGCTTCTTCCCGCCTTTTTCACCCTCTTTGGAGGTGCTCTCTGCGCTCTGTGGGGAAAAACCACCCTCTTCTTCATTTTGGGAGGAAGCTGCTCCGGCATAGGCATGGGATTGGTACAGCCCCTTCTTCAATCCCTTCTCACCCACCATACTCCGGAACATCTTCGGCCTTCCCAGTTTGCCCTTTTCGGAGCTGCCATGGATCTCATCTGGCTGGGCACTCCTTTTATCATTTCCGGAGGAGCCGCCCTTCTGGGATACGGAGGCATTCTCCGCATTACCAGCACCTTGGCTTTTGCCACACTTCCCCTGCTCTATTTCGTCTTATGGCCGCCTCTGAGACAAGAAGAGCCCCCCTCTTCCGCACTATAAGCGAAAAAGGGGGGCTTTCGGAAAAACTTGAAAAAACCACAGCAGTTTCAGGAAATGCGGCGGTTCTCCCCAAGCCTTGAAGGCACCGTCATGGCCTCCGCCATGGCGGACATCTGCAGCATCTCTTTCCGGGCGCCTTCAACAAAACCTCCTATAATTTCATCTGCCCTTTGAACCGTATCAAATTCCCGGAAAAACCGATGGATTTCCTCCGCGGATGGATAATACCGAGATTCCATTTTTCAGTCTCCTTTCTTCCCTCTGCAGTCCCATAGAGACAAGCATTCAAAATCAAAAAAAAGATTAAACCGATTCGAATAATAGTAAAAAAACGGCCCTTTTGAAAAGATCTCAAAAGCACAAAAAAGCTGAAACTCATAGGCTTAAATGCTCAATTAAAAAATATTTTCCATGAAACAAAAGAAAGCGTAAAAACAAATTCATGAAAATTTGGCCTCCATGAAGTAAGATCTTATACACGCTCGGGAGAAATCTTTCTATCCCGGCATTCCTCTAAAGCCTTATCTAAGGTACAATATGTTATGACTTTTGAAAACATCTCAACCTTGTTACTCTAAAAACTTTCACGAACGTCAAACCATGCATCCAAAGGGTTCCGGGGAGGCTTTTCATGATAAACCTGCTCAAGCTCATTCAAAAACACCCTCGCGCTTCCGCTATCTTCACGCTCCTTTTCGGAGGAACCTTGGTCATCTACTTTTCAATGAACCATATAGCCTTTACCAGGGCCTACAGGAAAAGCGAAGAGCAATTCAATCAGAACCAATATCTTCAAACCCGCATCGCCGCCCAGGGAATAGAAGAAGTCCTCGAGGGCATCGAACGCAGCGTCACCATACTGGCCAACTACTCCCTGGTAGAATTTCTCGAGGGAAGACGTCCTGCCTCCTCCCTGGAGAATCTCTTCCAAATCCAGATGCGGGAACATCGCTACCTCTTGACGTACGCCTTTTTCCCCCAGCCCGGTACGCCTCTTCTGGCTCAAAAAAGCGATTCCCCTGCAGGAGATCACGCTTTTAAGCTAGCCCAGGAATGGAACACCCTGTACTGGGAAAAAGCCTTTTCTCTTCAAGAAGGGGAAAATTTTTCTCTCCCTTTTTATCTCAAAGAGACGGAACAATATCTGGGGGTGTTGCACCCCCTTCACGTGGCGGGGGTTTCGCAAGGTATTCTTTTAGTCGTTCTGGATCTTCATCAAATCGCTCTCGATTACGTAGCCCCTCTCCGCTCGGGAGAGCATGGAGCGGGGTATCTTCTCTCCGCTGCGGGAGATGTGCTTTACGATCACGAGAGCGAAATTATAGGGCGAAACGTTTTCGACGGCCTCCACGAGGCCTATCCCAAGCTCCTGGAAGTGGACGAAAGGCTCCTTAGGGAGCCCTCGGGGAAGGGAGAGTACACCTTCACCGTAGCCCGGGGAGGCAAAGAATCCCGAAAGCTTATCGCCTGGCACAGCGCACAAACGTCGCACTTCCACCTTGTGGTAGCCCTTTCCGCTCCAGACAGGGAGATTGAAGTTGCCCTCCGGGAAACCAGACTCTTTCAATTTCTTTCCACCACCTTCCTCTTGCTTTTCGTAGGGGGATGCATTCTCTTCTTCTCCCGCTGGAATGCAACCCAGGGCATTCTCGAAAGCGAAGAACGTCTCAAACTTGCCCTGCAGGGCAACCAGGACGGTTTATGGGATTACAATCCTCTTACGGGGTACTCCTTCTACTCTTCTCGATGGAAAGAGATGCTCGGCTATCAAGAGGAGGAAATCCCTCACCGTTTCGAAGAGTGGGTTCGTCGAATCCATCCGGAGGACCGGGAAAAAACTCTTGAAGACTTTCGAAAACACTTGGATGGAGAAACGCCTACCTACGAAAACGAACATCGGGTACTCTGTAAAAACGGAGAATACAAATGGATTCATACTCGAGGCATGGTTCTGGAACGAAACGCCAAGGGAATTCCCAGAAGAATTCTCGGAACTCATACGGATATCGATTCCCGGAAGAGAAATGAGGCGGAACTTCGTAGATTCTCTCTTGCGGTGGAGCAGAGCCCTTCGGGAATTCTCATGACGGATATGCAGGGCACTATTCTCTATGTCAATGCGAGTTTCGAAAGAATTACCGGCTATTCCCGCGAAGAAGCCTTGGGGAAAAATCCCAGGATTCTCAAATCCGGTCAACAAGACCCCGAAACATACCAGAAACTCTGGGAAGCTATCAAAAAGGAGGGCGAATGGCGGGGAGAGCTTATAAACCGACGCAAAGACGGTTCGGAAATATGGGTGCGCACTTCCATCTCTTCGGTAACCGACTCCTCGGGGATAGTCACGAGCTACCTGGGAATTCAGGAGGATATAACGGATCTTAAAAACAAGGAGAAAGAGCTGGAAATCCTTGCCACCACGGATGAACTTACAGGACTCTGCAACCGGCGGCGATTCATGGAAAAAGCAAGGGAAGAACTGAAGCGCTGCAAACGATACGGGCACCCCATGGGCTTTGTCATGTTCGACATCGACCATTTTAAAAAAGTTAATGACACGTACGGCCATGATGCGGGAGACAAGGTTTTGCGTGAACTCGCCTCCCTCGTAAAGGGAAACCTGCGTGAAACGGACGTAGCCGGGCGATTGGGAGGAGAGGAATTCGGCATCCTTTTAGTTGAAACTGCGGCCTCCGAGGCAATTCAGACGATTGAACGACTACGCCAAATTCTGGAAAAAACACCGCTTTGCCTAAAGCAAGAAAAACCGTTGCACATTACTGCAAGTTTCGGCATTTCGGTCTGCTCGGAAACATCGTCGGCAAAGGACGTCAATTCTCTTTTGAAGGAAGCGGACCAAGCCATGTACCATGCCAAAGAAAAAGGGCGCAATAAGGTTGCCTTTTTCCATAGAGAGAGAAATCAGGCGGAGATTGCTAACTCTTCCGCAAAGAAGTAAAGGGCAAGAAGAAAAGAGGAAAACAGGAGGTCCTCTTTTTGTGAAAAAAGAGGACCTCCTATTTTCGACAGATTATCGCATAAAAAATGGCGGGCCCGAGGCGATTCGAACGCCTGACCTACGGCTTAGGAGGCCGTCGCTCTATCCTGCTGAGCTACGGGCCCGCATGAGCATGCAGCATTGTACCATGCTGCCCCTTTCGTGGCAATGATTTGGGCGCTTTTTCCGGTTTCTGGAGGGTCGTGGGAAAAAAGCATTTTTCGCTCCTGGAAGCAAAAGAAACGCCGCCTATAAAACCGATTCTCTTTGAAGCCTCGCCAAAAGCACCTCTCCTTCGGAAGATGCGCTCCAGAGGTGCATTCGCTGACGTATCTCTTGAGCATCTTCCCGCAGTTGGACAACAAGCTCTCCGGGAGAGGGAAATTTTCGTTCGCTCCGGAGGTGAAAAAGCAAGTGTAGCTCCAGATTGGTGCCGTAAAGATTTCCCTCATACCCCTGAAGATGTGCCTCTATCCGAATACTCCGGACTCCCTCGAAGGTAGGATTGTACCCTATGTTGACCGCTGCAGAGTACGGCACTCCTTTTACCAGGGTTATTCCTCCGTAAACCCCCGGCCGGGGAAGCAATTTCCCCCGGCTTACGGAAAGATTGGCCGTAGGAAATCCCAGGGCACGCCCCCTCTTATCGCCAGGGCTAACGATGCCGCTCAAAAAATAAGGGTATCCCAGAAGGCCCTGAGCTTCTTCCATACAACCGTCCCGTACACACCGCCGGATGCGGGTGGTGCTGATAATCTCTCCATCCTTCCATGCCGAAGGAACCGCCTTGAAAAATTTTTTTCTGGCAGCACATTGCTCTTCAAGCATAGAGATATCCCCCATCCGGGCCCTGCCGAAACGGAAATCCTCCCCCACCACAAGCCCCTCGAAAGAATAGCGTTCTTCAAGAAGGCCGAGAAAATTCAGAGGCTCCATTTCCGCAAGTTTTCGCGTAAAAGGGAGCACCTCCATGGCAGGCACTTCAAGGCGTGCGGCAATGCGCTTCCGTTCTTCGGAAAGAAAAAGGTCCGCAAAGGAGCGCCTTCCCAGAACAGCTTTCGGGTTGGGAGAAAAGGTAAGAACGCCCCAGGACATCTTCCGGAGAGCCCCGGCTTTCCGAGCTTCCTCGAGAAGAAGCTGATGCCCCAAGTGCAGGCCGTCGAAGGCTCCAAGAACATAAATCATGGAAAAGTTTCTCCCAAAGCAATCCGGGCTCGGGGCACGAAAAAAGCTTTTTTATCCGAAGCCGCCTCCAAATCGCCGAAGACAAGATCTTCCGAAAGACGTACCACCAGAGAGTCTCGAAAGGAGAGGATTCCCCAGGATTCCCTGGAGAGTTCCTCAAAGGGAAGAGAAATCCCGTTTCGAAGACCCAGCGCCTTTTCTTCGGAAAAGCATGTAAAAACGGAATAGTGCCGGGCGGCCTCGAGAGGAGAACGGCATACCGAAGCGAGCCACTCCAAATTCGCCTCTTTTCCGAACTTTTCTCGCTCTTCCAGGCTTTCAAAGGATACAGCTTCCTCAAGCGTCCATTTTCCCAAAGCCTGGCGGCAGAGAGATGCGGAATGCCCTCCCAGGCCGAGCCGGCTCCCCATGTCCCGGGCAAGGCTGCGTATATAGGTCCCCTTGCTGCAAAGAACCTCGAAAGAGATACGGCCCTGGGAATCCGCCGGGGAAATTCGCCGAAAGCCGTAAAGGGAAACGGGTTTTTCCTCTATCTTGGGGATCTCCCCGGAGCGTGCTACCGCATGGGCTCGCTTGCCTTCTACGTGAACTGCGGAAATATTCGGGGGACGCTGCATTCGGGTTCCCAAAAAAGAAGGAATGAGATGATCCACCATAACCTCCAGATTTTCCGGAGAAGGCAAAGGCTTTTTCTCCAGGATCTCCCCTGAAGCATCGTCGGTGCTCGTGGAGACACCAAACTGCATGGTTACTTCGTATATTTTGGGAAAGTTCATGATATACCGGCTAAGCCGGGTGGCTTTTCCGATAAGGAGAACGAGAAGTCCCTGGGCGGTAGAATCCAGAGTACCTGCATGACCGATTTTCATCCTGCCTCCTCCCAGATGCTTCACAAGGGAGACGCAAGCGGAACTCCGTATCCCCAAGGGTTTATGTAAGAGAAGGATACCCGGCTTCTCCGTAAGCACGCCGCAATTCCTCCTTCAAGGATTGTAAAGTTTCTTCCAGGGAGTAAACCGTACTGAATCCCGAGGCCTGAGGATGGCCTCCGCCACCCTGGGTTTGGGCAATTTTCTGGGCATTGATGCGTCCTTTGGAGCGAAGACTCCCCTGAAGAAGAGGAGTGTCTTGATACAGAAATATGGAGAAATCCACTCCTTCAAGTCGTAAAAGCTGACTTGCCAGTCCCTCGAGGTGATCTTTTCCAGTTCCGGTGGCGCTAAAATCCTCCTGGAGTACATAGGACCATGCCACTTTTCCGTCGAGACAAAGCTGCACCCGGGAGAGAGCACGCCCGCGGATACACATCTGCCCGAGAGAAAGGTGACCGTTCAGAGAGTCCTCCACTTCGGGAGGAGAAACTCCAAGTTCGAGAAGATGTGCGGTTATACGGTGGGTTTCCGGGGTGGTGTTGGCATAACGGAAATTACCACAATCCGTGACGATGCCCGTATAAAGCCCCAGGGCGGCGGTTTTATCGAGAGGCCAGGAGGCCTGCAGAGCAAGGGTATGAATTATTTCCGCCGTAGCGGAGGCCCGGGAATCGATTACATGATAATCTCCGAAAAGGCTGTTATCTCCATGATGGTCGAGAACCACCAAAGGATATTCCCGATCTTTCCGCAAATCCAGGGCTTCCTGAAGGCAACGGCTCTCATGGCTGATATCCAGTGCCACCAGGCAGACATGCCCCGGGAGATCCCGGGGCAGAGCCTTCAGAGTATTACGATATTCCTCTGCATAAGGAAGAAAGAGCAAATTTTCCGGGATGGAATCCGGCCCAAGCCAGAAACAATTTTTGCCCAGATTTTTCCCCATGGCAATCAGTGCCGAAGCACTCCCCAAGGTGTCCCCGTCAGGTCTTACGTGGCTCAGGATAATCCAGGTAGAAGCCTCCTGGAGAATTTTCAGAGCCATCGCAATATCCCGGGACATTACAAATCCTCCCGAGGAATTTCCCCCGCCCCGGGGCCATCCTCTTCGCGGTCGTCATATTCCTCGTCGTAATCATCTTCTTCCGAAGAAGAATCCTCTTCCGAAGTATTTCCAAGGTGGAGGGAATCCAGAAGGGCATCGATATGCCGAGCCTTTTCCTCGGATTCGTCGATGATAAAATGTATCTCCGGCGTTTTTTTGAGATGGATTTCCTTTCCCAGAAGGCTTCGCACCTTTTTGGACTCGTCCTCAAGACGCCGAAGAATTTTTTTGCGTATTTTGGGAGATATGGTAGTAAAATACACCTTCGCCATGGACAAATCTGCGGTAATCTCCACATCGGTAATAATAGCCTTGGCGGCCACATCATCCTTCAGGCGACTGCGCAAAATGTCCGAGACGATCCTCTGTATCTCCCGGTTAATTCGTTCAAGACGTATGCTTCCCATGTTCGAAAACCTCGCTACCCATAGAGACCACGGAGAAATCGCCGCGATCTTCCAGTTCGTAAAGCCTGTTTTCCAGGGCTTGCATCTTTTCAAGAGTATCTCCGTACGATATGCCCCCGGAAACCATGGCTAGTTCCGCCATATTCCACAGATGATCAATGCTCATGTCGACAATCGAAATATTCCAGCTTTTCCGGCTCTGCAGTTTCTCCCGGAGAGAGCGCACCACACTCCGCCGGTCTTTCAAGCTGAAAGCCTGGGGAATGAGAAAGGAACAGCGCAAAACCCCTATATAAAACCCCTGGGGCCTCCTTATATTTTCTCCCGCAGCCATGGAAAAAATCCCCTCTTCGACAAAAGAGAAAAAATTCTGGAAGGGCTATTCGAGATTACGTTTTTCTTCGATAATCTCGTACGCTTCCACCATATCCTGTTCTTTGAAATCCTGGAAGTTGGTAAAGCTCATGCCGCATTCATATCCCTGGGCCACTTCTTTGACATCGTCCTTGAAGCGCTTGAGGTCCGAAAGAGTGCCCTCCCAGTAGACCACGCCCTCCCGGATGAGGCGTACCTTGGAATTCCGTTTGATGCTTCCCCGGGTAACATAGCAACCTGCCACTTTGCCCGTTTTGGGAACCTTGAAGACCGCCCGAATTTCCACTTCTCCCGTTATTTGTTCCCGCAGTCTCGGTGCAAGCATGCCTTCCAAAGCGGCCCGCACATCGTCGATGATATCGTAAATGACCCGATAGAGGCGAATCTGAACACCCTCGTAATCCGCAGATTTTTTCGCCTTGTTTTCAGGACGCACGTTAAATCCTATGATAATGGCGTCCGATGCCGCCGCAAGCATAACGTCGGATTCCGTAATTCTCCCTACGCCTTCGTGAACCACGTTAAGCCCAACTTCGTCGTTGGGGAGCTTGTTCAACGATCCTTTGAGAGCTTCCAGAGAGCCCTGGACATCACATTTCAGTACGAGATTGAGCTGAGGAACTTCTCCATCCTTGAGCTGGTCGTAAAGATCTTCAAGGGTGGGACGCTTCGTGGTCGCCGCCCGGGCCTCCCGATCCGCATGTTCCTTCTGGGAAATAATATCCCGGGCCTCTTTTTCATGGTTCACCCGCCGGAACTCTTCTCCAGGCTGAGGAACTCCTCCGAGGCCGAGAATTTCCACGGGCATGCTGGGACCAGCGGCATCCACGCCTTTCCCCTTGTCGTCCAGCATGGCCCGGACACGCCCCCAGGCACTTTCGGTAAGAACGATATCCCCTCTCATGAGGGTTCCTTCCTGAACGATTACGGTAGCCACGGCGCCTTTGCCCTTATCGAGCTCCGCCTCGATGACGTAGCCCCGAGGTTCCACGGTGGGATCCGCCTTGAGCTCTCCCATTTCCGCTACCAGGGAAATCATTTCCAGAAGCTGATCCACCCCGGCACCGCTTTTGGCAGAGACATCCACCATGATGGTATCCCCACCCCATTCTTCGGGAATGAGGCCATGCTCCGAAAGCTGCTGGCGCACCCTGTCAGGCCGGGCTTCGGGTTTATCCATTTTATTTACCGCCACAATAATGGGCACATTCGCCGCCTTGGCATGATTGATGGCTTCCAGGGTTTGAGGCATAAGGCCGTCATCCGCCGCCACTACGAGCACCGCAATATCCGTCACCTTGGCTCCCCGGGCACGCATGGCGGTAAAAGCCTCATGCCCCGGCGTATCCAGAAAGACGACTCGCCCGCCATTATGCTCCATGCAGGAAGCTCCGATATGCTGGGTAATACCTCCGGCCTCTCCAGCGGTAACGTTGGTTTTCCGGATATAGTCCAGCAGCGTGGTTTTTCCGTGATCCACATGCCCCATGACGGTAACGATGGGCCAACGAGGCTGCAAATTGCTTCCGTGGAAAACCTTCGTAACCGCTTTTTCGGTTCCGGCTTCCTCTTTCTTACCCTTCTTCTTTTCACTTGCCCATACGAGAAGCGCTCCAAAGGTGTCTCCCAAAATTTCGAGCACCGTGTCATCCGCGGAAGCGTTGGCAGGAACCATCATTCCCCGGTTTACCAAAGCCCGGACCGCGTCGGCAGGGGAAACCTTCAAAATTTCCGCCACCTGGGAAACCGAAGCTCCCAGGGGAACTTCGAGAAGCGATTCCTTCTCTTCGGAAGCCGGCGCCTTCTTCCGCGCCTCCTTTTGGGCGGAAGAAGATTCCTCAGAAGACTCTTCCACTGAAAGAAGATTCTCCAATTCCTGAGCTACTTCCATGTCGATAGAGCTCATGTGTGTGCTTACGTCGATACCCCGTTCTTCCAAAATGGCCATAAGCTCTTTGGTAGTCAACCCCAAAAGCTTTGCCAGTTCATAGACTCGAATTTTACTCGTCAATGCCCTCGCCCCCTAACAATCTGTATATCTCCTGCGCAAGGCCATGGTTTTGTTGTAAAGCCACGATCTGCGTTGTCTTTAATCCTATGGATGCAAAAAAATCTTCTCGTTTTCCCGGTGCCATAACAAGCCATCCTTCTCCACGCTCTACCCGGGAGTTTACGAAACGCAATACTCCGGGAGAACAATCCTGCGCGGCAATAAAGAGAAAACCATCTTTCCCCCGGGCCTTTTTGCGTATCTGATCCTGCCCGACCAGAAGAGCTCGGCTTCTTCTCGCAAGAGAAAGAAGAGAAAGAATCTTTTCCCAGGGAAGAGAAACGGAATCCTTCTTCAGATCAATCACGGTTCTCTTCCTCTGGGTTTTCCCGGGCCGCCTCCCGAAGCAGCTCTTCGTAAAGCTCCGGAGGCACTTCAGTCCGAAGGGCCCGGGAGAGAGCTTTTTTTTTCTTTGCCATAAGAATACAGGATACGTCCTCGCAAAGATAGGCTCCCCGACCAGGCATTTTTCCTCCCGGATCATAATGCACGTCCCCTTGAGGAGAGCGAACGATGCGAAACATGCTTTTACGGGGATTTTCTTCACCACATCCCACGCATGTCCTCGGTCTCTTACGCTTGGTCATGAAAATACCTCGTTATTCCTCCCAGAGTTCCTTGGGATCTCCATGAACGATATCACTGAAGAGATCTTGCAGCGTAGGCATGCGTTCAGGTTCCAACACCTTGATATCGATCTTCCACCCCGTGAGACGCGCCGCAAGCCGTACGTTCTGCCCCGCCTTGCCGATAGCGAGGGAAAGCTGATCCGGCCGAACGTAAACGCTTACTGCCCGATCCTCCTCCAAAAGAGGCTCCACCCGCATAACCTTGGCGGGGGAGAGAGCGTTACGGATAAACTGCAGAGGGTCGCTGCTCCAGATGATAACATCCATCCGCTCTCCCGAAAGCTCCGCACTGATCGATTTTATCCGGGATCCCTTGGCACCCACACAGGCTCCCACGGGGTCCACGTTGGCATCGAAGGAAAGCACCGCCACCTTGGAGCGGGTTCCCGCCTCGCGAACAATACCCTTGATTTCGATCGTACCTTCCTGGATTTCCGGTACTTCCAGCTCCAACAGCTTCCGGAGAAGTCCGGGATGCGTCCGGGAAACTACGATCCGAGGCCCCCGTGTAGTTTTGCGTACGTCCAGAAGATAGAATTTCAGGCGATCCCCTAAACGGTACTCTTCTCCGGAGATACGTTCTTCCTTAGGCAAAATCGCTTCGGTTCTATCGTTGAGCCGGACAAAAACGTGATCCCCCTCGGATTTGAAAATAATTCCGTTGACCAGATCTCCCACGCGATCCGCAAATTCATCGAAGATAATCTGCCGCTCCGCATCCTTGAGCCGTTGAATGATTACCTGCCGTGCTGTTTGCGCTGCGATACGGCCAAAACCGCTGGGGCTGATTTCGATCCTGGATTCTTCCAGCGTTTTCTCTTCCCCTTCCGCAATGTTTGCGGAGGGAATTTCGAAAAGGCGAATTTCCCCGTTTTCCAGATCCAGTTCCACTTCCACGTTTGCATTACCATCGTAATTCTTTTTATAAGCAGATACCAGGGCAGCTTCCAGGCTGGAGATAATAATCGAAATTGGAAGCCCCTTCTCCTCTTCTATCTGGTGCAATGCCCTCATAAAATCTCTTCCTAGCTGCATGAACCCAGTCCCTCCTCAAAAGCGGCAAGCCTCATTTCTTCCGCTTTTTTTTCTTCGATGACCCTGATTTAGATTTATTTTTAGTTTTAGTCTTAGGTTTATGGGCGTGTTGTTTTACCTCGAATTCGAAAACCAGATGTCCCCGTTCGATGTTTTCGAAAGGAATCTCCAGAGGGACCTCTTCTCCCTCCGGTAAAAGAGAAATTCCTTCTTCCGTGATGTTTTGAAGAATTCCGATGAAACTTTCCTTTTCCCGGAGAAAAATCTGCACTTTTTCCCCGGGAAAACGGGCGTAATCCCGCAGGGTAAAAAGAGGACGCTCCACTCCGGGAGAGCTTACCTCCAGAAAATAACGGCCTAGCTCTTCGTCAAAATTTTCTTCATCGAGCATAAGGCTGATTTTCCGGGAAACCATTTCACAATCTTTTATTGTAATGCCTCCCAGGGAATCGATATAAACCCTTATTACCGTTCGATCGTGCTCCTTGGTTTTCTGAATTCCCACACATTCATAACCGAGGCTTTCCACGGTACGTGTAATCTCTTCCCTTGGAAAAATTCCCTTTGAATGGGAAGTCTGCATCTCTACCCCCCCAATGAAAAAACGAAGAGTGGGGACTCCCCCACTCTTCCCGAAACTCCCGAGCAACAAAACACAGGAAATATAACATAAAAGGAAAAGAGCTACAAGCTATCTTCCTCGATAAACTCGGGCCACCAGTCCACATCCCGTAATCCCTCAAGGCTCCACGTCAAAGGATCCTCCAGGACCTCCGTATCCACAACGCCTTCGAGAACATCTTCTTCGAGGAGAGGAAGCTCCAAGGCTCCCATCCACACCCGTTTCCGATAAGCCTCGGTGTAGCGGTACTCTCGCTGTTCCATGGGAACCCCTCCTTGCGAAAATCTTTTCCCCAAAAGCTTTTCGGAACAACTTCATGCCATAGACATGCTCATGACATTACCGCTTTTCATTATACTACAGGAGAAGGAAATATTCTCTTTTTCTTCTCCTTTAGGATTCTACCTGATAGTTGGGAGCTTCCTTAGTGATGGTTATATCATGAGGATGGCTTTCCTTCATGGATGCCGCAGTAACCTTGACAAAACGGCCCTGCTCCTGAAGCTCCGCGATGCTGGCGGCCCCTACATATCCCATGCCGGACCGTAATCCTCCCACTAGCTGATAGGTAATGGCATTCAGGGGTCCTTTATAGGGTACCATACCTTCGATACCCTCGGGAACCAGCTTCTCTTCCCGGGCTCCCTCCTGGAAATAACGGTCTTTGCTGCACCCATCCTTCATGGCTCCCAGGGAACCCATACCCCGGTAGCTCTTGAAGGAACGCCCTCTATAAATAACGACCTCTCCCGGGCTTTCGTCGGTCCCCGCAAAAAGCGAGCCGATCATAACCACGTCCGCTCCTGCGGCAATGGCCTTTACCATGTCGCCGGAGAAACGGATGCCTCCGTCAGCCACCACGGTTCGCCCCCGGGCATGAGCCGCCCGGGAAGCGTGAAGTACCGCTGCCACTTGGGGAACCCCGATACCCGCTACGATTCTCGTGGTACAGATGGAACCAGGCCCAACTCCAACTTTGACAGCCTCGGCTCCTGCATCGAGGAGAGCCTCTGCAGCTTCTCCGGTGGCCACATTGCCCGCCATAATCTGAACATCCCGATGGCGTTCCCGTATTTCCCGAACTCTCTGAAGCACCGAACGGGCATGTCCATGAGCGGTGTCGATAACGAGAAGATCCACTCCCGCTCGCACCAGGAGGTCAGAACGCTCTAGGGAATCTTTTCCTACCCCGATGGCGGCTCCTGCCCGGAGACGTCCCCGTTCATCCTTGCAGGCCTCGGGGAAATCCTTGGCTTTCTGAATATCCTTGATGGTAATGAGCCCTTTGAGACGCCCTTCTTTATCCACGATGGGAAGTTTTTCCACCTTGTATTTCATAAGTATGGATTTGGCATCATCAAGGGTGGTTCCTTCAGGAGCAATGATGAGAGAGTCCTTGGTCATAATTCCCGATATGGGCTGCTCGTAGTTGGTAACGAAACGAAGATCCCGGTTGGTGATGATTCCCACCAGATGCATGCGCTGATCCACGATGGGAACCCCGGAAATGTGGTAGTGTTCCATGAGATCTACCGCTTCTCGAACCTGGTTCTCCGGAGAAAGGTAGAAGGGATCTACGATAACTCCGGATTCGGAGCGCTTCACCTTGTCCACTTCCTCCGCTTGCCGCTCCGGGGACATGTTACGGTGAATGATGCCAAGTCCTCCCTCTCGGGCAAGGCCGATGGCAAGACGGCTTTCGGTTACCGTATCCATGGCGGCACTGCAAAGGGGTATACGCAAACTGATTTCGGGAGTGATCTTACAGGAAACATCCACATCCGCAGGAACCACTTCGCTGTATCCCGGCACAAGAAGCACATCGTCAAAGGTAAAACCTTCGTAGGGAACAAATTTTTCTAACATTTTCACGCCTCACTTCTTCACTGGACAGGGCTTGAGAAGCCCTTTCTCTCCCGTCAAACGCGTTTTCCGGGCAATACCTGAAAACAAAAATACGAGAAAAGCCCCTTACTTTGAGAAAAGAGAAAGGGGCTAAGGAAACCAAAAAGCAGAGAACCGGAACAGTTAGATCGCCGAACCTTCCCGACGTTCCAGGGTAGCCAAGGCATAACATTCCATGCACTCTCCCCGCCCTACGCTGCCGCACCCTTCGCCGGATTTCATTTTGATATTGCAGCGATTCTCTTCTCCGGGAAAAAGAATTTCTCCCAAGCTTTCAAGGATATCTCCTCTATAAGAGTTCAAACGAGGATACTGCGCATGAAGCGTTATGTCTACCCATAAAATGAACCACTTTTCCTTCTTCAGCCGAAGAAGAACTTCCTCCAGGAGGAGGATGCTGCGGATGTTTCGATACCGCTCCTCGGAAGCGGGAAAAAGATTGCCCAGATCCGGCATTCCCGCAGCGCCCAGAAGAGCGTCACATACCGCATGAGTAACGAGATCCGCATCGGAATGCCCTGCCAACCCCAAGGAGGAAGGTATCTCGACCCCTCCGAGCACCAGAGCTCTTCCCGGCATCAGAGGGTGCACATCGTACCCGTGTCCCGTACGCACTTCCCGTCTCTCCTTGAGCAAAGCCCGGGCCATCTCCATATCCCCGGAATAGGTTATCTTGAAATTCCGGGAATCTCCTTCCACAAAACACAATTTTTTACCCGCTCTGACCCAGAGCTCGCCTTCATCAAAAAGAGGAGGCGCCTCTTCGAGAAGTTCCGCAAGCTCCTTTCGGGGAAATCCTTGGGGCGTCTGGGTACGCCTGAGAAAGGTGCGATCCGGGCAGGAAACGACCTTTTCCCCCTCCGGGTCCACTTCCTTAAGGGCCTCGGTGCAGGGAAGAAGAGGAACAACTCCCAAGGGTTCCGAAGAAGAAAGCATGGTTGCCATAATACGGCGACAGAGATCCTCCGAGAGAAAAGGGCGGGCACCATCGTGAATAAGCACATATTCACCTCGGGCAGCGGCAACTCCCCGCCGCACCGAATCAGTTCGTTCCGTTCCTCCCGAAACAACCGTATACTGGAAAGAAGTCTCCCCTAAAGATTCTTCCGTTTCGTTTCTCCGCTCCTCGGGAACCACCAGCACAAGCTGCATTTTTTCCCCGGAGCTGCACAGCTTTATGGGAGCTTCCAAACCCCAACGCCAAAGGGGTTTATCCCCGAGAAGGCGGAACTGTTTCGGCGTTCCTCCCATGCGACGGCCCTGCCCTCCCGCCACGAGAACAAAGCTCCAGAGAACGCTATTCCTCATGACGAAGGCGACCGAAAATCATTCTTCCCGCCGAGGTCTGAAGCATGGAAGTCACCACTACGTCCACCCGCTGATTTACGTACTGTGCTCCGTCCTCTACCACAATCATGGTACCGTCATCGAGATATCCCACACCTTGATGGCTTTCCTTCCCCTCCCGGATAACATCCACCGTTACGGTTTCTCCGGGAAGGAGCATGGGTTTCAGGGCATTCGCCAAATCATTGACGTTAAGCACCGTAATACCCTGAATCTGAGCGACTTTGTTGAGATTGTAGTCTGTGGTGATGATTTTTGCATCCAGCTCCCTCGCCAGAGCCACGAGGGCAAGATCCACCGACTCCGCATCAAGATCCGCCAAAGTGGTTTCCACCATCTCCACCTGAAAGTTCGGGATTTTCTGAAGCTCGTTGATAACGTCCAATCCCTTGCGTCCCCGCCCGCGCCGCACGGGATCCGAGGAATCCGCCACCCCCTGGAGCTCTACAAGAATGAACCGGGGCATAATGACTACTCCATCCAGAAAGCCTGCCCGGGCTATATCGAGGATACGTCCATCGATGATAACGCTGGTATCCAGGATCTTGATAACCGGAAGTTCTTGATGAGAAAGGGAGACATCTCTGGCGGGACGGGAAACATATTCACCGTTTCGCTTGGTTTTACGAGGAAGTTTGCCCCGCCAGAACCCTCCTACGGAACTCATCATGGAAATTACATCTTCCCGGCGTTTGAAAAAGACCCATGTAAAAACATATCCCAGAGTAATGTTCAGAAGCACCGCGATGTACGTGCCTACTGCAGGAAGATCCGTAAAGGGAAGGGCAAGAAGGTTCGCCACGAGAAGTCCTATAATAAGGCCTGCAATGCCTACGGAAATATCAAGCCAGCTCACGCTTTGCAAGTATTTTTCGAAAATAAGTCCTCCACGAGATAAACTCCGAATAAAGACAGGGGTAAGAAGCATGCCGATCAGAGCAAAAACAATGATAAAACCTCCCGTAAGTCCCAGGGAGGGAAGAAGGGTTTTTGCGGGCCACCACCCAAAATCCTGGATATAATTTGAAATCTGCCATCCTGCGATACCCCCCAGGAGCACCAGAAGAACTCGCACTCCCCGAAAGAGCATATACCCTATTCCTTGGTCATCCACACGTATTCACCTCCATTCATTTATGGAAAAGTTTTTGTTTTTCTCCTCTTTCCGAGTTTTTTATCTCCTGCCGCATAAATTCGGAAAAACTTTTTCATTCTCCATCAGAATTTTCTTCAGGAGCTACAGATCTTCGTCCTTTAAATCCCGCCGGGATTCCAGCGCCGCATGCAAAGTAACACGATCCGCATATCCTATGGCTCCTCCCACGGGGAGGCCGTAGGAAAGCCGGGTTATCCGGCAATCACATTTATGGGCACGCAGATATTCGCAAACACGATAGCTCGTAAGCTCCCCTTCCACTCTCGGGTTCGTCGCCAAAACCACCTCCTTTATTTCCGGCTCCTCCTGAAGTCGACGAAGAAGTTTTTCCAAAGATTTTTCGGGAATACTCCGATCTTCCAGGGGAGATTCATATCCCCCCAGGACATAATATATCCCCCGATAAGCTCCGGATTCTTCTATACACAACATGTCCTCCGCAGATTCCACCACGCAGAGAATCGAGGTATCCCGAAAAGGATCCATGCAAACCGGGCACAGATCCCCTTCGGCCAAACCGTTACAACGCTTGCAGAAATGCAAATCCCTCCGCAGGGCCACAAGCACTTCCGCAAGGCTTCGGGAAAAAGCTTCGGGTTGCTGCAAAAGATGAAAAGCCATGCGTCGGCCGCTTTTTTCTCCTATTCCCGGAAACTGCGAAAAAAGCTGGATTGCCCGTTCGATGAGGGAGGGAACCGCCACGATAATATTCCCCGTTCCTAGAATAATCCGGGGATGCTCATGCCCCCGGTAATCTGGGCCATTTTCTGTTCCGAAAGCTCCCGGCTCTTTCTCATAGCTTCACCGATGGCAGCAAGTACGAGGTCCTCAAGCATTTCCACGTCTTCAGGAGTCACTACCTCCGGAGATATGCTGATTCCCGTAATTTCCCCCTGGCCGTTGGCCTTGGCGGTAACCATGCCGCCTCCAGCGCTGCCTTCCACGATTTCCCGGGCAAGTTCTTCCTGCATTCTCGCCATCTGGGCCTGCATTTTCTGAGCCTGTTTCAGCATTTTGTCCATTTTCATCGCGTTTCCAACACTCCTCAAATATGTAAAGATAACCCCATCCCCTGGAGGGGATCTTTCTTCAAAAACCGTTTCTCCGCCAATATATCAATGATGATAGGGATGTCCCAAAGCGATGGCATAAGCCCGGTAGGCTTGTTCCAGAAGAAGCACCAGAGCGAGCTCGTGAGGGAGGGTCATGTCCGAAAGCCTCATGGTATAATCCGCCCGGGCACGCACCTCGGAACTTACTCCATAGGCTCCTCCCACTACGAAAAGCACCCGTCCCCGAGAACAATCGAGAAGATCCATCAGTTTCCGGGAAAATTTTCGGCTTGTCAGGGATTCCCCTTTCTCATCCAAGAGTATCATGCTATCCCCGGAATTTACATAGCCAAGAATGGATTTCCCCTCCCGTTCGGAACTTTGGGAAGGGCTTCCCTTGGCGGCGGGAACATTTTCAAATCCCAGGGAAACATATCCGCGCAACCGTACAAGGTACTCCTCGCAGGCCTGGCGAACCCATTTTTTTTTAGGTTTTCCTACTGCCAGCACCAAAAGCTTCATGACAAGGACGTTTTTCCCGATGTGATTTTTCTCCGGGCTACCCGCTTACGGACCTGCCGTTCCTGGCGTTCCCTCTCCTGAAGGCTATCCTGAATACGTGCAATTTCCTCCTGCATTACCGGAAGGATGTTGTGCTCGAGATTCCCCGCCTTACGCCGAATCTTCTGAAGTTCCTTGTTCAGGATGTTGAGCCGGGTGAGAATGTTGATATATTCCCAAAGAAATTCCGCCATACGCCGCATTCCCTCCATGAGATCGTCCACGAAAAAGGAGGAGAGGGCGGGATCGTATTTTTGGCGGTGAAGAACCTCCCAAGCCTCTTCGCCTTCCGGATAGAACTGAGGAAAGACGCATCCCATAACTGCATGTTTTTCTTCCCGCACCGAAAGAGTGGGGCTATTGCTTCGAAGGAGATCGAGGGAGAAAGCTCCTTCAAAAAGCCTAAGCTGGGTATAGGAAATTCCCAGAAGTTCGCTCTCTTTCTCGAAGCGGCGGCGCAACTCCTCGAAACGGCGGCGATCCTCCTCGATGGTACGGATAAGGGCATCCCGTTTTTTCTCCAGGAGATGAAGCCCCCGGCTCACGGAAGTAGATTGCCGTCTCAGGAGGAGAAGCTGTTCCCGAGTAATCGGAAGAGGCATAGCTAGGATTCCCGTTCCTTATGCATACGCAGCACCACTTCCCGGGGAAGCCGGTAAATTTCCTCCTGGGGAAGCACCCCCAAGAGATCCCAAGCTACCCGCACCGTATCCTCCAGGGAACGGCGCCCTTTCTGATGGACAAAGGAATCCTCGAATATCCTGCCGAAACGGAGATAGCGTTTCTCCAGGGGAGAAAGCGCGTCGTCTCCGATGACGATCCGGAGCTGTTCCAGCTCCCGGGCCCGGGCATAGGAGGCGTACATCTGGTCCGCCAGGGCCCGGTGCTCCGGAAAGGTTTTCTCCTTGCCGATCCCCTTGTTCATAAGGCGGCTCAAGCTGGGAAGAATATCCACGGGCGGATAGACTCCCTTGCGTTGAAGAGCACGCCCCAGCACGATCTGCCCCTCCGTGATATATCCCGTGAGATCCACTACGGGATGGGTCATGTCGTCATCGGGCATGGAGACGATGGGTATCTGCGTAATGGTGCCGGGACAGTTCTTGACGCATCCCGCCCGCTCGTAGATGGTGGAAAGATCCGAATACATGTATCCGGGATATCCCCGGCGACCGGGAATCTCTTCCCGGGCCGCCCCGATCTCCCGCAAAGCCTCGCAGTAGTGCAACATGTCCGTGAGTACCACCAGCACGTCATATCCCTGTTGATAGGCGAAGTATTCCGCCACCGTAAGAGCCATGCGAGGGGTAAGCAACCGTTCCGCCGCGGAGTCGCTGGCGAGGTTCATGAAGAAGACGCCCTTGCTCAGAGCTCCGTTCTTCCGGAAGGCCTCCAAAAAAAAGTTCGCCTCCCGCCGGGTAATCCCCATGGCGGCAAAAACCACCAAAAAAGGCTGATTCGTTCCGGGCACCCGGGAGTAGGAGACGATTTGGGCCGCCAATTCATTGGATGGAAGCCCCGCCCCGGTGAATATGGGGAGTTTCTGTCCGAGTACCAGAGAGTTGGTAAGATCGATGGTGGAGATTCCCGTTTCGATAAAAGCATGGGGGCTTTTACGGCGTTCGGGATTGAGAGGCTGCCCGCTTACTCCAAGATATTCCGAAGCGAAGGGCAGAGGCTCTCCTCCAAGCATGTCTCCCCGACCGTTAAGCACCTTGCCGATGAGGGATTTCCCCACGGGAACCCGCACGACATCCTGTTCCAACCAGAGGGTGGTATTTTCCTCCGCCAGGCCCAGAGTGCCGTCGAAAACCTGGATTACCACCAGGTCGTTCTGAATCTGAAGCACCTGGCCGGTACGCCGTTCTCCGGGAGTTTCTATGGTTACCAGTTCTCCGTAAGCCACATCCCGCACGTGATCCACGAAAACCAGGGGCCCCGCGATACCCCGGATCGAGCGATACCCCCTGCGGTAAAGAGGCATGGTTTTCTCAGCCACGGACCATCGCCTCCTTAAGGGATTCGAGTTCTGCGGAGAAGCGCGCCAGCCACACCTGAATGTCCTTCTCCAGCATGTCTTCAGGCCCCCGGCGCAATTCCAGGAGATCCCGGCGGAGAGAAGTTATGGGCATATTCTCGAAGAAAAAGCCCTCTTCGAGATAGTTTCTCCCCCTCTCGTAAAGCTCCTGAAAGAGTTCCAGCATGTGCCGCTGCCGGAAAAGAGACGAGTAGGCATCCTGATCGTCAAAGGCATTTTGCTGCAAAAAAACCACCCGGATAAGATGGGCGATTTCGAGAATCCATTTATCCTGCTCTCCCAAGCCATCCCTCCCGAGAAGCTGTACGAGATCCGAGAGCTCCTTCTCCTTGGCCAGGAGATCCTGGATGAACTGTACTCTTTCGCTCCAGGCAGGGCCAAAACGCTTCATGAAATAATCTTCCATTCCTTCGGCATAAAGAGAATAGCTGTTCTGCCAGTTGATGGAGGGGAAATGACGCTGCTGAGCCAGTTTTTTATCCAGCGCCCAAAAGGCTCCCGCCATCCGGAGGCTTGCCTGCGTAACGGGCTCGGAGAAATCGCCCCCCGCGGGAGAAACCGCATTGACCACCGAAACGGAACCGATGCGCTCCTCTGCTCCCAACAACCGGGCCTTGCCGGCTCTCTCGAAAAAAGCCGCCAGCCGGGCTCCGAGATAGGCGGGATATCCCTCTTCTCCGGGCATCTCCTCGAGGCGTCCGCTGATTTCCCGGAGAGCTTCCGCCCAACGGGAAGTGGAATCCGCCATGAGGGCCACGGAATATCCCATGTCCCGGAAATATTCCGCCACGCTGATACCTACGTAGATGCTCGCCTCCCGGGCCGCCACGGGCATGTTGGAGGTGTTGGCGATGAGCATAACCCGCTCCATGAGAGGAGTTCCGTACCGGGGATCCTTGAGTTCCGGAAATTCCTCCAGCACTTCGGTCATTTCGTTTCCCCGCTCTCCGCAGCCGATGTAGACGATGACATCCGCATCGCACCATTTTGCCAAAGACTGCTCGGTTACGGTTTTTCCCGTGCCGAATCCTCCGGGGATGATGGCAGCTCCGCCCTTGACCATGGGAAAGAGAGAATCCAGCACCCGCTGCCCTGTGAGAAGAGGCTCGTCCAGGGGAAGCATGCTCTTGACGGGCCGAGGATAGCGGATGTTCCAGCTCTGTTTCATCCGGAGGATTTCTCCGGATGAGAGAACTCCGAGAGAATCCCCCACTTTATATGAGCCGGGGGGGAGCATTTCCTCCACCGTACCTCCCTGAGAATGAGGAGGCACCAAAAGGCGATGCTCGAAGCGGCTCCCCTCCCGAAGGGTTCCGAAAATATCTCCCGCTTCGAGATTCTGCCCCGGAGTTGCCCGGGGAGTAAAATCCCAAAGCCGCTCCTCATCCAGGGATGGCAATGACACCCCCCGGGGAAGAAAGAGCTCCTTTTCGGGAAATTTGTCCAGAGGTCTTCCAATGCCGTCGAAAACACCTCCCAAAAGGCCGGGCCCCAAATCCACCGAAAGAAGTCCTCCGGAATAATCCACTTTCTCTCCCACTGAAAGCCCCGTGGTATCCTCGTACACCTGGATATCCGCCACGTTTTCCCGAAGCCGTACCACCTCACCCATGAGGTGCAACGATCCCACCCGAACCACTTCATACATGCGTACCCGGGGAGAGGCTTCTGCCTGGATTACCGGCCCGGAGATTCCGAGAATGCGAGAGAGAGCTTCTCTTTGTTCCATGTGAACCTCCTTCATCTAGGCAATATTCCGCATGTTGGGAAAGGGAATCCACACGGGTCTCGTAAGATGCTGAATCTGCTGCCGGTAATACTGGGGAACATCATCAAACCAGTCCGGTTCGTAGAGAACAAAGGCGACATTCTCTTTCACCAACTCCTCCCAGACATCTCCCAAAAAATAGGGGTTTTCGCAAATGCACGGGGCAAAACCTACGAGAGACCATAGATCCACAAAAATTTTACGTCCTAAAACCACGCCGGTTTTCTTCATTCTTTTCAATCCTAAGTTTACGATTCAAAAGATCAAAAGACGCTGCCGAATTTTGTCTTTCGGATAACGTAACGCAAGACCCGTCACGATATAGTTGAGATTGTCCCACTCCGCCACCTGCCGGGCCACATATCCCATGGCTACCTCGATGCCCAGAGGGTTCCGGCGCAAAAAAGACGCCTGCCATCGGAGAAAGCTCCGGCTCAAAGCCTGCTGGAACAAGTTTGGAGTAGCCTCGTCAATCTGACGTATCATAGCGGTCCATAAAGTTCCCCGGACAGCCTCCTGAAGGGAGCGGGACTGCGCCAGGGCACTCTCGGAAATGGTGCCTCCTCCAAGATAATCCGCCTCGTAGGAATCGTCGGTTTCGTGAAAACCGTGTTCCTTTCGCAGCCATATACCGAGATTCAGCATATCCACCATCATACGCAAATACGTTTCCACCAACTTCCCGTTGGAGGAAAGACAGGAGGCAAGAACGCCGAAAAGATAATTTCGGTAATCCAAAAGATAGCCTCTTTCCACTTTCCAGTATTCCAATCCCCGGAGAAGATTCATGGCGGCATTTCCAAGAGCGTTTCCCAGAGGATTCCGGATATCGTGACTTCGCTCCACCAGCTCCTGCAAATTTTTGGATTTCCATAGAAGGCGCATTTCCTCGGGAGGAACGATGCCGTAGATGTGCCACAAAGGTTCACCGTAGGTGCGGTCACTTCCGGGAAGAAAGGAACGCAAAAGTACCCGGACATTGTGGAGATCGCCCCGGGCAAGCAATATGGTTACCAGGTCCCGAGTCTCTCCCTCCGCAGATTTGCGCATTCGCAGGAGTTCGTTACCCATCCCCATGGCAAGGGCAACCTCGATACGCTGAAGCACGTTATGCTCCCTCGAAACGAGCTCGTTTCGGTACATTCCTCCGTATTTGCTCTCCAGCAAATACGACTCCATTCCTTCCACATCCCGGCGGAGAAGGGTCTCGTACTCCTCTTTTCCCAGGAAATAGGAGAGCCGGGAGCGGAGAAGAGCGTTAAGATAGCCGTAATTCTCGTGTCGCCCGAAGAACCTGATCAAAAAGCTCTTCCATGGTGTTCCCAATTTCTTTTGCAAGCCGGTTCCTCACCTTGTTCCATCGTGTAGAGAGCCTATTGTCCACCACCAAGGTACGGGTGGCTCCATCCACAAGCATGCAACCTCCCCAAGCATCTTCATCTTCGAGAATCCCCGAAGCAAGAACCTGGGGATGTCTTCGAAGATCTTCAGGAAAATCCGGAAGGCAGTAAAGCACTACTTTTTCTTCGCCGAAACAGCCCAGGGCCTCTTCGAAAAGCCGTCGATCCACTTTTTCCAGGGAGCCTTCCTCTCTCAGGGCAGCTATTTCAAGATGAAACTCTTCCCGAGCAGCGTCGGAGACTTTCTGCCCCAGGGAATAAAGATATTCCGTAAGCTCATAGAGAACTTTCCCCCGGATTTCCTCTTTTCGGAGAACCAAAGCCTCTTTCTGGGCAAGCCGCATACGCGAAACTTCCCGCTCCACCTCAAGGCGTCGCTGGGCAATGGCATCCGCCAAGCGATCTTCGATCTCCCTCGCCTCTTTCCGGTACCGACGAAAATATTCTTTCCGAAGGGCCTCTTTGAAAGCTTCCAAAGAGGACGAAACGGAAGTGTGTTCTTTTTTCAGATCTTCCGCAGAAGATGCCACTCCTACATCCTCCTAGGCAAAACGAAGGATCAGCATGATGGCCACCACGAAACCCAGAATAACCATGGTTTCCGGAATAGCTTCCAGAATAATCATGCTTCCGGCGGTTTCGGGTTTTTCCGCCACCGTTCCAGCGCCGGCACTCCCGATTTTAGCCTGGGCATAAGCCGTAGCGATGGCAGGTAATCCCACCGCCAGGGCCGCAGCAAGAGCGATTAATGCTTTTTCCACGAAGCACTCCTCCTTTTAGCAAAGGGAACATAGGGTTTTCCCTGTCCCGTATAAAACTTACCCAAAAATTCCACGTAGTGCAGCCGGGCCGCATGCAATCCCGAGCCGGCGAAGGCAAGTACGATATTCAACAGGTGCAACGCCACCGCCAAAAAAAGGCCGAACACCGAGACTCCCAAAACGTCCACAAAAGTGGAAGCCACCATGGCGAGAATCGCCGAAGAAAGCCCAATGGCAGCAATACGAACATAACTTAGAATATTCCCTATGGCACTCAGGGTTTCGATAAGACCTCCCAGCCCGCCGCCGAAAATTACGGAGACCAGCCCCGAGATCAGCACCGCCCATCCTGCATAGGGAGAAAGGGCGGGCAAAAATTCAAAAAGCGTCGCTCCCAACAGAAGCAATCCAAAAATAATTCCAAGCGTCCCCAAGCGCTCCATCCAGAGATGGCGATTTTTATGCTTCACCCCCTCGAGAGCCCCGAGAAAAAGTCCCAGCCCCACGTGAGCCAATCCAAGGGTAATGGAAAAGACCATCACCGGCAGTACCACGTGGGATCGTTCAAGCCAAAAAGGGTGCATATGAAAAAGCCTCAATCCAACATCCCCGAAAAACTCTCCGAAGGCGATGCCCCAGAGAATGCTCCAAAAACAGAGGTGAAAGCAGATGATTCCTATCTCTCGAAGGATTTCGGATTTTCTGGAACGATAGAGAAGAAAGCCAATTCCTCCGATCAGAACACCATATCCCGCATCCCCTACCATGCATCCCGAGAAAAGAGGAAAAAAGATACCGATCATGATGGTAGGGTCGATCCCCGTATAGGTAGGGAGGGAAAGAAGTTTCAAAAAGAGGTGGAAGGGCTCGAAAACTTTCGGATTTTTCAGGGCCGTAGGAACCTGGGAAAGCTCTCCTCCCAGAGGATCCCGCCATTCCACGAAAACCTGGGAGCCGAAACTCTCCTGAAGGTTCTCTCCCAAAGCCTCCGCCTTTTCCCGGGGAACCCATCCGGAAAGAGAGAACATCTCTCCCTGGGAAAGGGTCTTGTTCTCCACCTGCAGGGCTTCGATACGATCCTCGATGAGCATGAGAATGGCGCCAAGCTTGGGACCCCACTCCTCCCGGGTTCTCTCCATCTCGACTTCGATCTCTTTCAGCCTTTTGGGAACCCAGTGCAACCCCGACTCGATGGCCACCACGGATTCATAGTGAGTGAACTTGGTAAACGCCGGAGGAGGACGCCAGGCCACCACGTCCTCTTCCTCGAAAAGTTTTTCCATAAAATCCTGCGCCAGAGGAGGCACGCTGAAGGATACCAACAGATCGTCATGCCCCGTCTTGATGCTGTGATAGCGCAAGGTTACCCGCTCTTTCACGGGGGTGAATTTACGCAGCACCGTTCGGACTTTCTGAAGAATTCTGCTCAAGATTGACGGAGGAACCCACCAAAGGGAAACCCGGTTTCCCCTTTTCTGTTCTTCCTCGAAGAAAGAGGAAAAATGCACTACGTCATGGTGAGAGCTCCGAAGCATTCGCAAGGTTTCCTGAAGGGATTTTTTCTCCTGCACCAGCCCCTGAAGGCGCTCACGAAAAGCCTCCAAGCTTTCTTCCACATCCTCGAGGACCTTGCCGTCGAAGGGAGAAATCCATTGCTGTCCCCAGCTGAGACGCTCTTCGGAAACCGCATTCCAATCCTGCCATCCCAGAGCTTCCACCATACCCTGGATAGTCGCACTCAAAAGTTTCAGCCGTTGAAGGCTTGAAAGAGTTTCTCCATAATCCCGATCTTCTTCATCCACGTGAAGAATACCCATAGTATGAAGGAGGTCAATGACCTCCCTTTTTTTACTCGCCACTCCCCAGATAAAAAAACGAACCATCTTCTGTATCAAGACGATTCGCCCCCTTCTTCCTTCATTCGCTTTTCTTCTCCTATCACTTGAGGCCAGATCGCGTGAGTTACCTGCTGTATGCGCAAAGGATCCATGGCTTTTTCGTAAAGAAGCCTCCGGACGGAAGCGCAGGAATTACGGAGCCCCTCTTCGAAGGCCTGGCTTTCCGTAATTTTTCGCTCTTCTTCCCGTTCCACGATTTCAAAGGTCTTTTGGGCCATTTCATTCAGGCGGACTATGCCCTCCCGATATTCTCGCTCCTTCTCGGCAATTTTCCGGGCCAAATCTTCTTCCAAATCCTTGCGGTATTCGTCCAGAAGATTGTCCATGCCGGAAGAAGTTTCCTTTGAAGCACGAAGCTCTTCAGGCGTTGATCCGTGCATAGGCCTCTTCATCCTCCATCATGAACTCGCAAAAGGAAGCCCGGTCGATAATTCCCAGGAAACGCCCCTCCTCCACTACAGGAAGGCGCTCCACTCCCTTGCGAAGCATGAGATCCGCCACGGTCATAAGGCTTGCATAGGGATCCACCATGACAAGAGGTTCCCCTCGCATGTAATCCTGCACCTTGTGGCGCCCCAAAAGCTGCAAGCGCTGCAAAAGATTGCCCTCGCTATCATCGAGAAAGGAAGTCTGGCTGAGAACTTCCAGAAAGGTAGGTACCGCCGCCTCGAGAATATCCGACTGAGCGAGATATCCCACAAGCCGCCAATCATCATCTATAACCGGAACACCCGGAAGCCGGTGGGAGTACAGAACCCGCACTGCATCGAGAATACGGTCTTCCGGAGACACCGCGGTAAGGTCACGCACCATCAGTTTCGAAGCATTGGTAGTCACTTCTTTACACTCTCCTCTCCGTTCTCCCGGGAGAAACGGGAAACCAGCACACAGAAAACAAAGAGGGGAAGCTTTGCCATACGTCGCCATCTCCAAGGTTCCTGACAAAGCCGAAAAAGCCATTCAAACCCGAGTTGCCGCATCCATCGAGGAGCCCGCCGGAGCTTGCCCGAAAGGACATCGAAGCTTCCTCCCACTCCCATGCGGAACATGCAGGGAAGCTCTCGGGCATGAGCGGCAATCCATTTTTCCTGCCGAGGAACGCCCAGGGCCACGAAAAGGATTTTTGCCCCGGAATCTCGCACAGCCTCACAGATGGAGGAACTTTCGGAATCCTCGAAAAATCCGTGATGACATCCCGCCACGGATAACCCGGGATAACGCTCCTGGAGAACCACCGCCGCCCGGGCAGCAATTCCCGGCTCTCCTCCCAAGAAATAAACCGGCCACTTGGCGTAGGAAGCGGTGCGACAAAGCTGCTCCATAAACTCCACCCCGGCAATACGCTGGTGTATGCGGAACCCGAGAAAACGCAGCCCCAGCACAAGCCCCATACCGTCGGGAAGCGAAAGATCCGCATTTTTAAAGGCCCGGGCAAGCTCGGGATCCTTTCGGGCGGCATACACCGAAAGGGCGTTGGGAGTGAAAACCGTACATCCCCGGTCATCTCCGTTACTGATAAGAGCCCAGGCTTTCCCAAGAGAATAATGAAGGGAAACGTTATTGATGGGCACTCCCCAGAGGGAAGGCAGGGGCCCGCTTTTCTTTTTGCGACTCCGCCGAAGTACCGCGGTTACATATGCCAGGGATGCAACAATGCCGAAAAAGGCCACCACCGCCCCCTGTCCATCCGGCCGAATCTGCAGCACCGCCGCAGAAAATCCGAGAGCTCCGGAGAGAAAGGCCACCATACGCACCGAGTCCGGATGATCCACTCCCCGGTCAAGCAACTTGCGATACATGAACACGTTTCCGCCCATGGCGGCGGGAGAAAGGGCCCGGCTCACGAAATGCAGGGAGACCTCCATAATGGGAATGGCAAAAAGCGCCAGTGGAAGGAGCATAAGAGCCGAAAAGGCGATACCCTTGCTTACGCCCATGACGGAAACCCCCGCCACGAGGGTTCCCCAGAAGGCCGCCAGAGGTTCCCCCAAACGCCGATAAAGATGCCCATGCCGACTCCAGAAAACACCGAGGAGCCCAATTCCTCCGAGGCACATCATAACGGCCCCTTGAAGGTTCTGGCCGGAAAATCCCGTTACCGCCGCCATAAGAAGCCATATAAACAGGAGAAGATGCCCCGCCATGCCGGGAATTCGATCGAGGCTCACCATAAGGAGAGGGAAAAAACCTATCCATAGAGCGGTAAGAAAGTGAGAAACCAGGGGATGAAGAAAGAGATACTGCCCTTCGGGCATTCCCACGAAAGCGATTCTTTCCCCCCAGAAAGCGAAGAGGAACCCGATAAAAAGATACGTCCAGGAAAGATTGTGCTTACTCCGGCTGTTTACCACTCCCGCCACGCAAGCGAGCAACGCCGTAGCCACAACCTCCCGGGCGGTTTCACTGCCGCTCCAGAGGGCCACCAGCACCCAAGCACAAAGAAGCATGATATCCCGAACATAATCGTACTGTTCCCGGGACACATGCCTTCGAAGGTATTTTTGAAAGACAAGACACCCGCCTACGACAAAAATCACCGCCAGACGGGATACTACGGCAAACTCTCCTTCGAACATTGCAAGGCCACCCTTTCAAAACCGAGGTTATATTGACGTGTCGGGCCTTTTACCCGAGAGCGAAAAGCTTCTTCACTTTCGAGATAACCGTATACTTCCCCCGCGGAAAATCAAAGTTTCCCGAGCATATTCCGCATTATCAAGTATAGCATGAGAAAAGGGGAAAACAAAAAGGAAATCCTAAAAAATCCGCCCGTTGAAAGAAAATTCCGACGGGCGGACAACGAAAACCACATTATTCGCAGGGCAACAACAAAAAGTTTTCTTATAAGCCAGGACGAATCGAGACTTTTCGGGCTTTTCCGGAAGAATCGCTACTCTTCCGGAGCTATACGGGTCATGCCTCCCACGTAAGGGATTAAAACCCGGGGAATGGTTATGGATCCGTCCTCCTCCTGGTAATTCTCCATCAAGGCGATAAGACAGCGCCCCACGGCGATTCCCGAGCCGTTGAGAGTGTGAACATATCGGGGTCTCCCTCCGCCTTCGGGGCGGAACCGAAGGTTCATTCTCCGAGCCTGAAAATCCTCGCAGTTGCTGCAGGAGCTAATTTCTCGATATTTCTCCTGAGAGGGGATCCATACTTCAATGTCGTAGGTTTTGGAAGCGGCAAACCCCATATCTCCCGTACAAAGGCATATTCTACGGAAGGGAATTTCCAGGCGTTTCAACACCTCTTCCGCCGCCACGGTAAGGCTTTCCAGCTCTTCGTAGCTTTTCTCAGGATAACAAATTTTCACGAGCTCCACTTTGTCGAACTGGTGCTGCCGTAAAATCCCCCGCACATCCCTGCCATAGGTTCCGGATTCCCGGCGAAAACAGGGAGTATAGGCGGTGAGGTAGAGGGGAAGCTGTTTCTCCTCGAGGATTTCCCCCGCATAGATGTTGGTAAGGGGCACTTCCGCCGTTGGAACAAGCCAGAGATCGTCCTGAGCGCAACGGTAAAGATCCTCCGCGAACTTGGGAAGCTGCCCCGTTCCCTGCATGGTGGCGCTGTTTACCAGGAGGGGAGGCATAACTTCTTCAAATCCATGCTCCCGGGTATGAAGATCCAGCATGAACTGGATAAGCCCCCGCATAAGCAGGGCTCCCTTACCCCGGATCACGGTAAACCGGCTTTCCGCAAGCTTGACGCCCCGCTCGAAATCGAGTATTCCCAAGGATTCTCCGAGATCCCAGTGAGGCTGGGGCTCGAAACTGAAGCTTCGGGGTTCTCCCCAGTGATGGATTACGGGGTTGTTGCTTTCGTCCATTCCCAGAGGGACCGTTTCATGAGGGCGGTTGGGGATTTGAAGAAGGATCTCATCCAATTCTCCGTCAATACGGGAAAGCTCTTCCTCCATTCCCTTGATTTCATCCCCCAGAAGCCGCATCTCCTCCATAAGGGACGCCGCGTCCTCCCCCTGCTTCTTGAGAAGCCCCACCTTTTTGGAGCCCTCGTTCCGCTGAGCTTTTTTCTGCTCCATGGAAGTAAGAATTTCCCGGCGTTTTTCATCCAAATCGTACAGATTTTCCACGGAAAAGGCGTTGTTTCTTCCCTGAAGCATCTGCTCCAGTTCCTTCCGATTTTCCCGTATCCAACGTATATCAATCATGATTACACCTCCGGCACGTTCCGAACTTCGCCCAAAAGATTGATCATCTCTATAACCGAAAGAGCCGCCTCGGACCCTTTATTTCCCGATTTACTTCCTGCCCGGAGAAGAGCCTGTTCCAGGGTGTCGCAGGTGAGAACTCCGAAAGCCACGGGGATACGGTGTTCCAGGGAAAGATGGGCAATTCCCTTGGAGACTTCCGCCGCCACGTAATCGAAGTGAGGCGTATCTCCCCGAATAACCGCACCCAGAGCGATGATGCCGTCGAATTTCCCCTGAAGAGCGAGTTCCTTCACCACAAGAGGAATTTCCCAGGCTCCGGGAACCCAGTATACCAGGATATCCTGATGCTTCACTCCATGGCGAATCAGGGTATCCTTAGCTCCTTCCAGGAGTTTTCCCGTAATAAGTTCGTTAAACCGGGAGAGCACCACCGCTACTCTCGCTTTTTCACCAATAAGATGACCTTCCACAACTCTCATAGAGCACACCTCCGAAAGCTTTGTTTTCAACATATTTACGCAATATGCCGTTATAGTACCGGTTCGGACAGTTTTGCCGATAAAAAAGCTCCGGCCGTAAGGCTGCCCTTTTAAAGAATCTCTCGCAAATGGAGCATGTGCCCCAGCCGCTCCTCCTTGGTCTCCAGGTAACGCTTATTATAGGGATTACTTTCAATGATAATGGGGACACGTTCCGTTATGTCGAGCCCGTATCCTCGAAGCCCCACGATTTTCCTGGGGTTGTTGGTAAGAAGCCGCATACTTTTGATACCAAGATCCACCAGAATCTGAGCTCCCAAGCCGTAATCCCGCAAATCCGCTTCGTATCCCAGAGCGAGATTGGCATCCACCGTGTCCATGCCCTGCTCCTGAAGCTCGTAGGCATGTAGCTTGGGAAGCAACCCTATGCCTCGCCCCTCCTGGCGCATGTAGAGAAGGACACCGCATCCTTCCTTGTGAATCATCTCCATGGCAGCGTGGAGCTGTTCTCCACAATCGCAACGCAGTGAACCAAAAACATCTCCGGTGAGGCACTCCGAATGCACCCGGACCAAAACGTTTTCCGCCTCTGCGACATCCCCTCGGACCAAAGCGATGTGAGGCTTGTCCTGATTCTCTTCCGTGAGAGCCTGGTAGGCGATGGCGTTAAAATCTCCGTAGGTCGTGGGCATGCGTACCGTAGCCACCCGCTTCACCAGACTATCCCGGCGCATTCGATAGCGTATGAGCTGCTGAATGGAGCATATCCGAATTCCGTGCTTTTTAGAGAATTCCTGCAAATCCGGGAGCCGGGCCATGGTTCCATCCTCATTCATAATTTCGCAGATAACCCCCGCAGGAGCCATTCCCGCAAGTCGAGCCATATCCACCGCCGCCTCGGTATGCCCAGCCCGCTTCAAAACCCCTCCCGTTCGGGCTATGAGAGGGAATATGTGACCGGGAGTGCGGAAATCATTCCGTTTAACATTTCCCGTAGCAAGTAGGCGCGCCGTAAGAGCGCGCTCGGCAGCGGAGATACCCGTGGTGGTTCCCTCTCGAGCGTCTACGGAAACCGTAAAGGCGGTGCCATGAAGATCCGTATTCTCCCGAGTCATGGGCTCCAATTCCAGTTCGGCACATCGTTGCTGACTGAGGGGCACGCAAATCAAGCCCCTGCCGTAGGTAGCCATAAAATTGACGGTGGCATCCGTAGCACATTCCGCAGCGGCCACCAGATCGCCCTCGTTCTCCCGATCTTCGTCATCCACCACTACTACCATGCGTCCCTTTTTTATCTCCTCCAGGGCTTCTTCCACGGAACAGAAAAGTTCCTCCCCCTGCATCCGTTCAGTCACGATCATTCCTCCTCATGTTTCTTTCCGGTATCGATCCATTCGAGAAAAAACCCTTTTCCCGCTTGTTCACTTTTTTATCAAAGAGAAAATCATATCCATCCGGCCTTGCGAAGGGTATCCCAATCCAGGGAATTCCGGGGGCTCTCGGAAGAGCTCATATCCTCCCAGCGGGAAGTTTTTCCGTAAAGCCCGAGTTGATGATAAACGTATTTTCCAAGCAAATCGGTTTCCACGTTCACCTTTACTCCCTCCCGAAGCTCTCCTATGGTGGTATGCTCCAGGGTGGTGGGAATGAGCCCCACGGAAAAGAAATCCTCTCCACACTCTATAACGGTAAGACTTACACCGTTCAGCGTCACGGAACCCTTGGGGACGAGATATCTCATTCCCTCGGAATCCAGGGAAACGGTTATTTTACGGGTATCCCCGCTCCGGAGAATCTTTGCCACGGTTCCCACATAATCCACATGCCCTGCCACGATATGTCCTTCGAAACGATTTCCCGCCACCATGGCTCTCTCCAAATTCACCGCGCTTCCTTTGGAAAGAAATCCCAGGATGGTGGTCTCCCGGGTTTCGGGCATCATATCCACCCAGAAACGGGAACCCTCGAGGCGCGTTACCGTAAGACAGGCTCCGGCAACCGCCACGGACTGGCCGAAAACAAGCTCTTCCGCAAAACCCGGAGCGGCGATGCAAAGCCGCACCACATCTCTTTTTCGCTCCGAAGCTTGAATAATGCCCCTGGCCTCTACCAATCCGGTGAACATGAGGGAACTCCTTCCACGAGAAAGCCTTCTTCCATGGAGCGGTATTCCAGAGAAGAAAGGGTTATCACTTCATCCATAGAGCGGAAGCACAAATTTTCCGCCAGAGAAAGGCCCGCTCCGAGAATCCTGGCCCCATAAAAAAGGGCCACCCGATCTACCAGTTTCTGCCCCAGGAAAGAAGAAGCCACCCGGGAACCGCCCTCTAGGAGTACCGAGAGAAGTCCCAGAGCTCCAAGCTTTTGTAGAAGGACTTCACAATTCAGTTCCCCCGGAGCGATTTCGGGAAGCTCCACAAACTCCACTCCCCCGGGGAAAGTCTTTTTCCGGCTCTTCCCTTCCTCAGAACTCCCGAAAGCGCCATTACAGGCCAGAATTACCCGTTCTCTCTCAAAGAGAACACTTGTGGGAGAGAGGGAAAGTTTGGGGTCTATCACTACGGGCACCGGGGAAACTCCCGCCACGGAGCGCACCGTAAGCCGCGGATCATCGCACCGCACCGTACCGGCTCCCACAAGAATGGCATCGTGCTCCCCCCGAAGGAGATGAGCCATCTCCCGGGCCCGGCTCCCGGTAATCCATTTACTGGTTCCATCGGGGAGGGCCAATTTCCCGTCCAGGGAAAGGGCTCCCTTTAGGCGAACCCAGGAACGCCCCCGAAGATGCCAGGAGAAAAAACCCCGATTCAAATCCCGGCACTCCTTCTCGAGAACCCCGGAGATAACGGGAATTCCCGCCTCTTCAAGAATAGCCACGCCTCCCCCCGCTACCTTGGGATTAGGATCTCGGGAACCGATCACCACCCGTGCAATGCCCTCCTTCACAAGTCGGGGGGCACAAGGAGGAGTTTTTCCATAATGGGAACAGGGCTCCAGCGTAACGTAAGCAGTACTCCCCCGGGCAGCGCTTCCCGCATTTCCCAGGGCCTCCACTTCCGCATGGGGGCCTCCGTACCGACGGTGCCAACCCATGCCCACCACTTCGGAATCCTTCACCAGCACACACCCTACCAGCGGATTGGGACTGGTATATCCCATCCCTCTTCGGGCCAGGCTCAGCGCCATGTGCATGTAGTATTTATCTTGCTGTCGTTCCTCTCGAGTCATGCTTTTTCTCCGTGCAATCCTTCATAAATTTTCCGAGCTAACACCGGCCCCACTCCGGGAGCTCCGGCAATTTCCTCTTCCGAGAGAGCGCTCATATTACGCATTCCCCCAAAATGGGCCAGAATCTGAGCGGCCCTAGTTTTGCCAATCCCGGGAATTTCTTCCAAGGCAGAACGCCGAAGCCCTCGATGATAGCGCTTCGAATAGCTCGCCACCGCAAAACGGTGCGATTCGTCCCGCACATGCTGCAACAACCGAGCATACCCCTTTTCCCGAGGAAGCACCAGAGGTTTCCTTCCAGAGCAAAAATAAAGAGTTTCCTCCCGTTTAGCCAAAGATATCACCGGCAAAGAGCCAAGCCTAAGGCGCTGCAGAATCTCTTTGACAAAGGAAAGCTGCACCGGGCCCCCATCCACGAGAACCAGCTGGGGTAAAGGTTCCTCTCCCGCCAGAACCTTGGAATAACGCCTTTCCACCGTCTCCTGAAGAGAGCGAAAATCGTCCACGCCTTCTACTGTTCGGATAGTAAAACGCCGGTAAAGCGAAGGATTGGGAATGCCCTGCTCGAAAACCACCGCTACCCCCACGGTATTCGTGCCTCCTCCGTGAGAGATGTCGAACCCATCGATTCTCCAAGGAAGAACGGGAAGCTCAAGCACTTCCTGAAGCTCCAGCAGGGTTTCCCACATATCCTCCCCGAGATCTTCCTTGAGCACCCCCACAGAACGATGTCGGGTATAACGCCATATGGCCCGGATGGTATCCCGTAATTCCGCAGCCTCTTCAAAATTCAGGTTTTTTGCGGCTTCTTCCATTTGGGAACGCAGTTTTTCCACGAGCTCCTTCGTCTGGCCGTGCAACAGAAGCACTACGTGAGCCAACATACGGTTATATTCCGCCGCAGAAATCTCCCCTGCACAAGGGGCAGAGCATTTCCCCACGTAATATTTGATGCAGGGCCGGTTTTCCCGGGAGGGAACGATTTTTTTTGCACAACTCCGCAAGGGAAAAAAACGCTCCACCAAGTGCAGCAGAGAACGCACTTCGCTTACCCTGGTAAAGGGACCGATATACTGAGCTCCATCATCTTCCTTGTGCCGGGTAATCACGATCCGGGGGAAGGGTTCTGCGGTAATCTTGATGTAAGGATACCGCTCCCCCATCTTGAGCTCCACGTTGAACTTGGGCTGATATTTCTTGATCAGCCGAGCCTCCACGATAAGAGCCTCCACCTCGGATTCCGTCCGAATAATGGAAATATCCTCCACAGACTCCGCGAGCTTTTTCAGCCTCGGGGAGGCGTAATTTGTACGAAAGTACGAGGCCACCCGTTTTTTCAGGGATTTCGCCTTCCCTACGTAAAGCACCGTTCCCTCTCGGTCATGCATAAGATATACTCCGGGTCGGGAGGGGAAACCTCGTATCTTGGAACGCATTTTTTCGGAATCCATGATACACTCCTTCTCAAGAGCCCACATAACCAAGAATAATACCACGTCCGGGGCTATTCAGTATTTTTCGGAGGTGTTTTTGATGCCCTTTGCAGTCTATAACGACCTTTCCCAGAAAAAAGAACCTTTCCTTCCCGTACATCCTCCCAAGGTGGGGATCTACGTTTGCGGCCCTACGGTATACGATTTCTTTCACATTGGCAATTCCCGGCCCTTCATCGTCTTCGACGTGCTTCGGCGCTATCTGAGGCATCGGGGATACCAGGTGACTTATGTGCAGAACTTCACGGATATCGACGACAAAATGATCAACCGGGCTACGGAGATGCAGATTTCCGTGGCGGAACTGGCAGAGAAATACATCGGAGAATATTTCGCCGATGCGGATGCTCTGGGCATCGAACGGGCGGATGTTCACCCCCGAGCCACGGAACACATTTCGGAAATCATCGATTCCATCAATAAAATTATCGAGAACGGGCATGCCTACGCCCTCGATGGGGACGTTTACTTTGACGTACTCAGCTTTACCTCCTACGGCAAATTGATACGCCAGGATCTCGAGGAGCTTCTTTCAGGAGCTCGGGTAAACGTGAACTCTCGCAAAAAACATCCCCTGGACTTCGCTCTCTGGAAAGCGGAAAAACCCGGAGAGCCTTCCTGGGAAAGCCCCTGGGGGAAAGGACGCCCGGGATGGCATATCGAGTGCAGTGTCATGTCCACCAAGTACCTGGGAGATACCATCGATATTCACGGAGGCGGGAGCGATCTTATTTTTCCGCACCACGAAAACGAAATTGCCCAAGCGGAAGCCGCCACGGGGAAACTTTTTGTAAAATACTGGATGCATAACGGCTATCTTCTCATGGATCACGAGAAAATGTCCAAATCTCTCGGGAATTTCCGTACTCTTCGGGATGTGCGTCAACAATATTCTCCCCTGGCAATCCGGCACTTCATGCTAAGTGCTCACTACCGTTCTCCCATCAACTTTTCCGCCTCGGGACTGGAGCAATCCGCAGGAGGCGTGGAACGTCTGCGAAGCTGTTACCGCAACCTTTCCGAAGCTCCGGAAAAACAGAACCTCAACAATACGGATCCCCTGAAAAAAGCCCTGGAAAAAGCCCTGGAGCGTTTTTACAGCGACATGGACGATGACCTTAATACCGCGGGCGCTCTGGGAGCGGTTTTCGAGGCCGTGAAAGCCATCAACACCGCCCTTCACGACGAAGGAGCTCTCTCGGAGGAAAATAAAAAGGAAGCTCTGGACTTTTTCCATACCGCCGACGAGGTTTTGGGAATCCTGGACATTTCAGGACTTCTTAAAGAGACAACGCCGGATGCAGAGGATGCCCGAATCGAAGACCTTATCGCACAACGTAACGAAGCCAGAAAAAACAAGGATTTTGCCAAGGCGGATCAGATCCGGGACACCCTTCTGGAGCAGGATATCGTGCTCAAGGATTCTCCGGAAGGCACAAAATGGTATAGAAAACTCCAAAGTTGAAGAGGTCTCTTTTCCCATCGATAAAAACAGGAAATGGCAAAAAAGAAATCCCCCCGGATCCGCTTCGAGGGGATACTCTTAACGGTTTGAGAAAGGAACAGAAACGGTGATCATCGTACAGGAAGGATTTTCAGCTTTTGAAAAAGTTCGGGAGTGTCTGAGCCGGGGAATACCCTGCGTACTCTGTACCGTAGTGGAAAGCGACGGATCCACTCCCACCGACCCGGGCTCCAAAATGGTGGTACTTCCAGACGGAAGCATCACGGGTACCGTGGGAGGAGGCCTTGGAGAATACAAAATTCTTCAGAAGGCCCGGGAAATACTCTCCCAGGGCTCCGAAAGCCTGCTTATGGATATCGATCTCAACAGCCGGGAAGCCGCCGAAGAAGGGGCCGTCTGCGGTGGAAGCATGCGCGTTTTTCTGGAACGCATCACCCCCGCTCCGGAAATCGTTATCTTTGGAGGAGGCCATGTGGGCAAAGCTATCCTTAAAACGGCATGCTTTCTCGGATGGCGGGGAATTCTCTGGGATGACCGGGAAGAATTCGCCATCCTTCCGGAACACTGCACATCTCAGGCAATAAGCCTCTGCTGTCCCTTGGAAGAAATTTTCTCTCGAGGACTGGAATTTCACGAAAATTCCTTCGTCCTCGTAGCTACCCGAGGGCACGCTTTGGATGCGGAAGTAGTACGGCTCCTGGAAAACCACTCTGCCCGCTACTTCGGCATGATAGGTTCCCGCAACAAAATTCGTTCGATACGAGAACAGCTTCTTGAAGAAGGGATTTCTCCGGCTCACCTGGATAGGATCTACCAGCCAGTAGGTCTTCCCATCAACGCTCAAACTCCGGAGGAAATCGCTCTTTCCGTCATGGCGGAGATGGTGGGTCTTTACCGTTCCGCTCCTCTGGAAAATCTCCGGGAAAAATGGGGTCCCCAGGCGGTTACTCCCGGAGCTGCATCAAAAACGCCTCTGGAGGCTTGATACATGATTCAAGTTCGCGACATAAGCCTTTGTTTCGGAGAACGGGTGCTTTTCGATTCCATTACCATGCTCTTTCCCGATGCCTCACGCACGGGACTGGTAGGCAAGAACGGAGCGGGAAAAACCACCTTTCTCAAAATCCTGGCACGTAAAATGGAGCCCGACAAGGGCACCGTAGAAATTCCCACACGCCAGAGCGTAGGATACCTCCCTCAAGATGTGGCGGAACTGGGGAATGATACGGTACTGCATTATTTGCAATCCCGCTCGGGAATTACCCAGATGGAAAAACGCCTTCATTCCCTGGAAGAGGCTATAAGCGCCGCATCGGAAGAAAAGGATCACCAGAGCCTTCTCAAAAGCTACGAATCCCTTCGTACCAGATACGACCTTGCGGGAGGCTATACATTTCGCCCCCGGGCAGAGAAGATCCTCCGGGGATTGGGCTTCCCCGAAGGTACAGCGGAACGGAGCTGTTCCACCTTTTCCGGAGGATGGAAAATGCGCATCTCCCTGACATCCCTTCTTCTTCAGGAACCGGAAATCCTGCTTCTGGACGAACCCACCAACCACCTGGATACGGAAAGCATGGAATGGCTGGAAAGCTATCTGAAGGATTACCGGGGAACCTTTATCGCGGTCTCCCACGACCGACGGTTCCTGGACAAAATGACCACCCGCACCCTGGAAATAGCCCGGGGACAGCTTAAAGAATACAAGGGAAACTACTCCTACTATCTAGAAAAGAAAGAAGAAGACAAGCGGCTCTTCGAAAAACAGGCAAAACAACAGCAGGCCCTTCGAAAGCAAACGGAAGATTTCATCGAACGCTTCCGGTACAAAGCCTCCAAAGCCTCCCAGGTGCAGAGCCGTATCAGGATGCTGGAGCGCGAGGACCTTCTTCTGGCGGAAAGCCAGGGTCCCTCGGTACACTTCTCCTTTCCCGAATGCCCCCGGAGCGGGCACGAGGTACTGGGAGTGCAGGAAGTAGCCAAAAGCTACGGAGACAAGAGGGTCTTCGACGACCTCTCCTTCTCGGTCTCCCGGGGAGAACGGGTTGCCCTGGTGGGAGTGAACGGAGCGGGCAAATCCACCCTCTGCCGCCTTCTGAGCCATAAGGAAAAACCCTCCTCGGGAAGCATCTCCTTCGGACACAAAGTACTCTGCGGCTTTTTCTCCCAGGAAAACATCCACAATCTGCACTATCAAAACACCATCTGGCAGGAGGTACTCGCCGAGGGAGACTACTTTTCCCCCCAGTACAAGCGCAATCTTCTCGGAGCCTTCCTCTTTTCGGGGGAAGACATCGACAAACCCATATCCGTGCTTTCAGGAGGGGAAAAAACCCGGCTTGCTCTTTTGAAAATGCTTCTTCGGGAAACCAACCTTCTCATTCTCGACGAACCCACCAACCATCTGGACATGGAAACCAAAGAACTCTTTCAGCAGGCTCTTCGAGCCTACTCGGGAACCTTGATAATCGTCTCCCATGACCGCTACTTCCTGGATACCTTGGTAGAACGGGTTATCGAATTGCACCAGGGAAAGGGAAGGGAATACCTGGGCAATTATTCCTACTTCATCGAAAAGCGCGAGCTTTTGATGCAACAGGAGAAAGAAGAAAATCCACAAGAGGATTCCCGGGAAAAAGGCGGGGACGCCTTTTCCTCTTCGGGATACAAGAGCCGGGAACAAAAACGCCGGGAAGCGGAACAGCGGCAGATTCTTTCTGAACAGCGGCGCACCGTAACCGCCCACCTCACTCCTCTGGAAAAGGAGATCGAAGAGTTGGAACGCCGTAAAACCGCCCTGGAAGAAGCTCTCTGCTCTCAGGAAATCCTGGAAAGCTCGGAAAAACGCATCGCCCATCTCAAGGAACATGGAGAGATAGAACAGCTTCTGCCCCGAAAAATGGAGGAATGGGAAGATCTGATGGAACAGCTCAGCACCATCGAGGAGGAATTTGCCCTTTCGTAACAAGAACCCTCTCGTTAATTCCATATCTTTCCGAAAAAACAAAGCAGGAGGGGTTACAGAAGGCCCCTCCCGCTTTGTTTTTTGTCTGCATGCACAAAATCTTCTGCCTTTCAAAAATTCAAACTAGAACACTGAGGCTCTTTGTTGTAAGATTTTGGTTGAACTTATATTGACTTCTCCCAAAACTGAAATAACCGGACCTTGTTTTCTCTATTTTTTGGAGAATGGAGGCTCATGCTACTCGTATTAGGCGAAACAATGAGCTTTCGTTACGGAAAATGATACATAAAAAAGACAGCATTATTTTCTGGCCCTGAATAGGGGAGCTAGAAACCGTACCGATTTTTCTAATTTCCAAACGGAAAAAATTCAAGGGAAAACCCCTTGATATTTTTTCAAACCACATAAGTTGATTTTTAGTGTGATTACGTGGGAAAGAATCTTTCGAGAAGAAAGAATGGGGAGGAAAACACGTGGGAGATCCTTACGATTTTGAAAAACTCGTATGTATGTATATGCAAACCCAAGGCTGGGAAGCCCGTATCATGCCCAAAAATAACGAGAGGTACGACATCTTTGCCCAAAAAAAGGGCATACGAGCGGCAATCCAGGTAAAAGATTACAAAAAAGCAATATCCACAAAACCCATCGAGAAATTCATAGCATTCATGGAAAGGCATCACGAAAAATTCGACAGGGGATTCTTCATTTCCTCGGAAAAAGGTTTTTCCGCCCCCGCAAAGGCTTATGCCAACGAAACGACATCCATCAATCTTATCCTTGGAACCTACGATAAAGAAAAAAATACCATGATATGGAGCCCTGTGAACAAAGACATGCCCCGAAAATATGTCGGTGTCTGGACCTGCAAAGGCGGAACGGGGAAAACCACGGTAGCTGCCCACCTTGCGGGAGCCTTCGCTCTCTCCGGATATGATGCTCTGCTTCTCGACCTGGACCGTCAAAGGAATCTCTCAAAAATGCTCGGGAATGGCGTAGAAATCAAGAACAAGAAGGATGAGACAGCGGGGAAAATAACCGTGGTGGATTACGACGATTGGGACGAAACAAAGTACAAGGAGAAAGTGATTGTCTGCGATTGCAGCCCGGACACGAAATCCAACCCGAAAGAAATGATTCGGAGATTCGACTACTGTTGTTATCCCTATCCTCCTTACGCCCCTTGGCATCAACAAAAACGGCGTTGTGGTCAACGAAACCTGCGCCACCATCCGCGCTGAAAACAAGCATGCGGCAATTTTCGTTATCGTCAACAATCTCATGACCAAAAACGGCTCCCGGGAAAAGAAACTGAACGAATTCCTGAGAATGAAAATAGGCCCCAGCATACATTTCACCGAGCATTGTCACAATATCGATCCCTTCAAACATTTCGCCATACGCCACAGCAAGGACCTTCTCCACTGGGGATATGAACACGTCATCGAAGGAGCCCCCCCGAGCCTTGCATTCAAAAAGGACGGAAATTCCTATCCGAAGCAAGATTTCCTCAAACTTGCGGAATACATTCAGATGTACACGGATTTGGGGAAATTGTGATAATGAAAGGAAGGTGCTGATCTTTGGGTTATTTTCTTGCGATATTATTTCTCGGACTGGGGTTTATATTCCCGCCGCTCTTTATTGCCGGGCTCGTGGTGCTCGCTGGAGCTTTCATTCGAGATCTTGGGAAGGGAGTTAGTTCTGCAGCTAAAAAACTTGCAAGCAATGCGAATAGGGATAACAACCACACGGTTATTGTACGAGGCAATGACCATAATAAGTGCCCACATTGTTCCGGATATTTGCTTCCGAGTGCCGCAAAATGCCCTCATTGCGGGAAGGATGTTGAACGCCAGAAACCTAAAGTCGTGGGAATTCGGGATTGCCCCTTCTGCTTCGGAGAAATACCGGAAGATGCCAAAAAATGCAAACACTGCGGGGAATGGGTTGTCCCTGTCTGCGCGAACTGTGGAACTCCTGCAGGAAACCAAGGACAGAAAGCTTGTACAAAGTGTGGGAAAGCCTTGTAGAAAAGCACAAGAATCCAACGATAAGTTTATAATTACCGACTTGAACTTTTTCATGATCTTGAAAAAATAAACTTTATCGACCTTACTCCACTGAATTTTCTCGACTTTATTATTAGAACCGTAAGAAATCACGAAAGGAGCGAATAATGAAAAATATAACGCGTTTTATTATTGTTTTCGCAATCACGTTACTGATTACCAACATATCTTGCGCAGCGTCTCTTTACACCGTAACAATCAACGACACAAACGCTCAGACAGTCCAGGATGCAGCAATAGAAATAATGACGGGAAAGAACTTCACTATCGACGAGATAACACCGTACAAGGCAGTTTTTACAAAATCTTTCGGAGATGGATTCTGGACAGCCACGAGAATTTGCTATGTCCTCTTCAATTTTGTCGAACGAGATGGAAACGTGAAACTTATGGTATCGGAGACAGAAAAAACAGGTCAAGTCGAACGCAAAAGAGGCGTTGATCACCTTATTCCTCTGGTAAAAAAAATCAAGAGCGCCGTTGATGGAACTCCCGAGGAATCCGTAATGAACGAGGCAAAAAATCAACTTCCGGGATCCGGAAATGAAAGAGAAAAGTCCTTGGGACTAAAACTCACGAAAGGCTCTCCTCAAAATCAAGAATTCGCAAAAATCCTTGCGGTTGATCCCGGAAGCCTTGCCGCAGAAGCCGGGATTCTCGCGCTCGATATTCTTGAAGAAATAAACGGAAGAACCACAAAGGACATGACGTTAAATGCCATCAATTCCTATCTTGCCAATAAAATGGCCTCGAAATCCTCCATCATGATCGTAATTTCTCGGGGAGAAGAAAAGAAACTTCTCATATTGAATCAAGATAACGAATAACTTCCAAATAAAGCATACGGATTTTCCCGTTACCCAGCAAAAAGTAAAAGCCCCGCCTATTTAAGGCGGGGCTTTGTTAGCGATGGCGCGCCGGACAAGATTCGAACTCGTAACCTCCTGATCCGTAGTCAGGTGCTCTATCCAGTTGAGCTACCGGCGCACATATATGGTGAACATGTTGCTTGCTACCTGGCGGTGGGAGAGGGATTCGAACCCTCGAAGGAGGTTTTTGCCCCCTTACCCGCTTAGCAGGCGAGCGCCTTCAGCCACTCGGCCATCCCACCGGAAGAAATCGCGCAAGGCATATTTTATGCACAGAGCCCAGGTCTGTCAACCGCTAATTTCGGATCTTCCCTCGAAAAGAGCTTTGAAAAACCTATTCCGAGGCGTTTTCTCCGCCTTTTTCCTCTGCAACATCCGGGGAGGAAGCGGATTCCGCGGGAGAAACCTCGAAGAGAGAGGGGTCAAGAATTTTGATTTTCGCCCGTTTGAGAAGGGTTTCGAAGAACTGGGTACGAGCGGTCTGTTTTTTCTGGGCCACCACCATCTCCCGAATATCCGAGCTGACCTCGTCGAAGGAGAGAACCCGGGGAGTTTCTTCGGAAACCTTCTGGAGCACGTAGAAATCCTGACTGGTTACCTCCACGGGCCCTGCCACTTCGGCATCGGTACTCGCCACGGCATCCCAGAGCATCGGGGGAACCCGGTTTTCGGCAAAGGGAACGGATTCGTCACCGGAGGTAAAGTCCCGGATTTCATCCAGGAAGGTGGCCACCATGGTGTTCCAGGTCACACCATCCTCCATCTGCTCCACCGCCTCTTGGGCAACATGATCCAGGCTTCCGAAATCCGCTACCCGCACATAAATGACGTGAGGCCGGGTAAAGACAATTTCCTTGAGAGAATCGTAAGTTTCCTGAAGCTCTTCGGAAGTGGCGGTAACGCCGTCTTCCGCCTGCTGCACGAGAGCTCTTCTGGAAAGGTCTTCTCGAATCTGCTCCTTAAGCTTGCTTTCGGAAATTCCCATCTGCGTCATATATTCCATAAAGGCTTCCTTGGTGGGAAATTGATCTTCCAATCCCTTGAAAGCACTGTCCACTTCCTCGTCGGAGACTTTGATTTTCCGGTTCTTTACTTCTTTTTTGAGCTCGTCTCCCACGGCGATGTCGTTTACAACCTGCTTACGGAAAAGCACGATGTCCTGGGGGGAGATATCTCTTTTACCGCTCTGCTCCGCCAAATTCACCATGCTCTGGTAGAGTTGGCTCCGCATCAGCGTCATGCCGTTGATTTCCGCCACGGGATAATCTCCGTTATCCTTCTGGCCTCCGCTTCGCCCACCTCCTCCGTACATAAAGAGGATGGAAATCACGAAGATTACCACCACGCTGATCATGATCCATTTCACCTGGGTTCTCAGGGCTCGCATAATCACCCTTCATCGACTCCTTTCACTGTATAAAGACGATTGATCTTTGGAAGCGCCTCATATCATACGGATCTCCGGGGGGAGTGTCAAAAACATTTTTTGATATTCCCCGATTTTTTTCCCTCTTCGGCAAAAAAAAAGCGTTTTTTACGGCGAAGGTTAAATTTCCGCCAGATTATTCCCCACGGTGGATTCCACCTTGAGAGGCACCGAAAGGGAGACCACACCCTCCATAACGGTGCGAAGAAGCTCCGCCCCCCGGGAAGCTTCGTCTCGGGACACTTCAATCACCAGGGAATCATGAATCTGCAATACCAAGGGCATTTCAAGCCCCTCCCGGACCGTTTTTTTGTGCCAGTGCACCAGAGCCATCCTGGCAATGTCCGCAGCGGTACCCTGAAGGGGGGTATTGATAGCCACCCGTTTGAGAGCTCCCGCTCCCCGGCCCTCCACGGTAGTCACTTCCGAAAGGGGCCGACGACGTCCGAAGAGCGTAGCGGTATAGCCCTGTTTTTTGGCCTCCTCCGCAGCATTCTGCAGATAGGCCTGAATCCCCGGAAAGGCCGCAAAATAAGCGTCCACGAGTTTCTGAGCCTCTCCTCTGCCGATATTCAGCCGGTCCGCGAGACCATAACCTCCCATACCGTAGAGAAGGCCGAAATTTACCATCTTGGCCTGACGGCGCATTTCCGGCGTTACCTCTTCGGGGTTCACGCCGAAGATGCGGGCTCCCGTTTCGCTGTGCACATCCCGGCCCTCGCGAAACGCCTCCACCAGGCTTTCTTCCCGGGAGAGATGGGCCAGAATGCGCAGTTCGATTTGGGAATAGTCTGCGGAGACGTAACAGGCTCCCTCATCCACGGGGCCCAGGGCGCTTCGGAAACGGCGGGCCCAATCACCATAAAGAGGGAGGTTCTGCAAATTCGGGTGTGTGCTGGAAAGCCTTCCCGTACCTGTGCTGATATGCTCGAAGGTAGTATGGATAATGCGGGTTTTGGGGTCCGCAAGCTGGAGAAAGGGCTGCACGAAGCCGCTTTTTATTTTGGAAAGCTCCCGGTATTCGAGAAGCATTTGGGGAACCTCTCCATTAGGATAGGAAGCGAGGACTTCCAATACCGAAGTATTGGTGGAGTATCCGGTCTTCGTTTTTTTGAGAGGAGGCAGTCCCAGAACGTCGAAAAGAAGATGCCCCACCTGTTTGGGAGAATTGAGATTGAGCTCCATTCCCCCGGCTTCTTCCACGGCCTGCTGAATTTCCTCGAGCCGCCGGTCGAGATCCTTCTCCAGGGAGATCATGCTCTCCCGGTGAAGCCGTACTCCCCTACGCTCCATTTGAGCGAGCACCGGACAGAGAGGTAAATCGACGCTCCGCATTACCCGAAGCAGTTCTTTTCCCTTTATCTCGGGTTCCAATGCCCGGTATTGTTTCCAGAGCTCTCCCTGGCCGGGATGGGAGGGATCCTCGAAAAGCTTGGGATAATCTCCCTGAGCCCGATCGGGATGAAGGAGATAGTACCCCGTTTCAAGATCCCATACGGATTCCGGAAGAGGGGCGGTTTCGGGGAAATCCTTGCAGAGCTGTTTGTATCGGGAGGTTATGAGAACTCCACCCTTGCGAGTCCATTCCTGGAGCACCGGAGGAAAGAAAGAGGATACCTCCAGAGCTGCGGCTGCTCCCTCTTCGTTTCCCACGAGAAAGACTCTTTCCCCCTCCTCCTCTTTCCAGGAGAGGGCCAGAAGAGGTTCCGGAAGAAGCTCTTCCAGAGGAACTTCCCGCTCCTCCCGGGGAGGAGCTTCCTCGGGAGGCCCTTCCGCCACGGGGACATCGAAGGAAGCCACCATTTTCGTATAGGTCTGCTCCATGCCGAGGCGAAGGCACAATTCCCGCAATCCTTCTCTTTCGGCAAAACAGCTTTCGAAAAGGCTTTCCTTTACGGGATAATCCAAATCGAGGGTTACAAGCTCCTTGCTCAGGAGGGCACTCTCCTTGCCGGCCTCCAGTTTCTTGCGTACCCCCGGTTTGAGATCCTCCAGATGCAAATAAATCTCTTCCAGGGTTCCATACTCCTTCAGAAGCTCCCGGGCTCCCTTATCGCCTATACCGGGAACTCCCGGAACATTGTCCGAGGAATCCCCCACCAGGGCAAGATAGTCGATCATGGCGACAGGTTCAAAGGGATATTCCTTTTTGAAGTGTTCCTCATCGAAGAGAACGAAGGAGGAAACCCCCTTTTTGGGGCGGATAATGCGAACGCCCTCCTGCAATACCTGGAGCATGTCCTTATCTGCGGTAAGCATAAGGATCTCCTGTTTTTTCTCCGCCCAATAGAGAGCGGTAGAACCCAACACGTCGTCCGCTTCCACCCCCTCCCTGGAGATGACGCATATTCCCAGCATACAGAGCATTTCACGGAGAAGAGGTATCTGGGGACGCATATCCTCGGGCATGGGTTTGCGGGTGCTTTTGTAGGCTTCGTATCTCTCGTGCCGGAAGGTAGGAACGGGAGCATCGAAAATCACCGCCACTTTATGGGGTTTCCAATCCTCCACGACCTTGATGAGAGAATTGATAAAACCCACGAGAACCCTTGTAGGGGTTCCGTCCGGAGCGGAGAGCTCCGGAAGGGCATAATAGGCCCGATAGGCAAGCCCGTGTCCATCCACCAGTAAGATTCTTTCACTCAAACCCTTGGCCTCCTTTGGAAAAACTTTGAAAAACCTCATAGTACGATATAATGCTTATCTTAGTATAGAGCATATTACGCTTTTGGAGGGATATAAAAATGCAGGAAAACGTGCGCGTTCGCTTTGCCCCGAGCCCTACGGGGGCACTTCATATCGGGGGAGGGCATACGGCGCTCTTCAACTGGCTTTGGGCCCGGCACACCGGAGGCACCTTCGTCCTCCGCATCGAGGACACGGATCGCCAGCGCTCCACCGCGGAGTACGAGCAAACCATCATGGCAGGCATGCAGTGGCTGGGACTGGATTGGGACGAAGGCCCCGACAAGGGAGGGGATTTCGGCCCCTACCGCCAGTCCGAGCGGCTTCACATCTACCGCAAGTATGCGGAAAAGCTCCTGGAACAAGGCAAAGCCTACCGGGAGGGAGAAGCCATCATTTACCGGCTTCCCGCAGAAGAACAGGTGGTGGCCTTCGACGATATAGTCTACGGGCACATCGAAATTCCCACAAGCACCTACAAGGATATCGTGCTCATGAAGAGCGACGGCACCGCCACCTACAACTTCGCGGTGGTGGTGGACGACTACACCATGGACATCACCTACGTCATCCGGGGAGAGGATCATATCATGAACACCCCGAAACAGATCCTTCTCTACGAGGCCCTGGGATGGAGGCTTCCCCAATTCGCCCATCTTCCCATGATTCTCGGAACGGACAAGAAAAAGCTTTCCAAGCGCCATGGAGCCACCAGCGTTTATGAATACCGGGATTTGGGATATACCCCCGATGGAGTTTTCAACTTTCTTGCCCTTCTCGGATGGTCTCCCGGAGAAAACGAGGTCATTACCCGGAAAGAGGCAACGGAAAGCTTCGAACTTTCCCGAGTTACCAAACGGGCGGCAGTTTTCGATACCGCCAAACTGGGGCATATCAACCAGGAACACCTCTGGATGCTCCCGAAGGCGGAGCTTGTGGCCCAGGTACGCCCTCATTGGGAAGCCATGAATTTGCCCGTGGAGGAATATTCTCCCGAATATCTGGAAAAGGCCCTGGAGCTTCTGGGCGGCCGGGGGCAGACCACCCAAGAGATCGCTACATACAGCGATTATTTTCTGAGTTTCAGCGCCGTATGCAATCGCTACGACGCCTCGGATCTGGACGAAGAAGCCCGGGAAATTCTGCGCCCCTTCCTGAAGGCCATGCTGGAACTTCCCTCCTGGTCCGACGAAGAGCTCGGAAGCTTTGCCAAAACCTGGTCCAAGGAAAAAGGCGCAAAGATGAAGGCCCTTGCCATGCCTTTGCGTTTCGCCCTTACGGGAATGAAGGTGAGCCCGGGAATCTTCGAAGTGGCGGTATTTTTCGGCAAGGAGGAAGTACGGCGGCGGTTGGAGCATTACCGCCTTCTTTAGAGCGAAGATAAGATAAGGGAAATACGGAATTTTCCCGGGAGCAATTCGGGATTTACGGCGATTTGAATAGTTTGCAACCGCCGTAAATCCCGAATTGCGTTTTTCTCTGAAACGAAAAGGAAGCCCCGAAAAATCAGATTTTTTCCAGGTACTCCTCCAGTATCTTTTCGGGTTTCTCGGGCATGCAGAGCAGGGCATACCATACCAGGGCATGAACGAACTCCAGCGAGGCATCTCCCTGGTTCCAGACGGAAAAACCCCGGCTCGCCAGAGAGGCTATTCCCACATCCCCGTAGGCATCGGGCTTTTTCCGATCTCCCTCGGCCTGACTACAGGCCAGAATACAAGGTTTTTCCTTCCCCGGCCATGCTACGGCAAGGGCCTCCAAAACTTCCTGGGGAGCGTTGCCGGAACCGAAACCCAAGAGCCCCAGGATCCGTTCCTTTCCCGTAAAATGCGGTGTCATTCCGGGAGCACAGAAGATCCAGCGAAACTCCCTTCTTTTTTTCTTCCAGAGCTCCGGAGAGACCCCTTCCCAAAGAAGAGGGAGCGCCGGCGACGGAGGAGACCAGGACCGTTCTCGCGATAACTCCTCGGTGCGAAGAGCCCATTCGGGAGAAAAGGAGATAGGCATGCCGTTCTGTACGATAAAAGCGTCCGGATGGGTGGCCCGGGCCTTGTGTCCCCGGTTTCCGGGTATGAGTTTCCAGTTGAAATAGATCCAGACCCCCACGGTTTCGGTGCAGGTCACCTGGGCAGCTCCCCGAAGGTTCACCAGCACGTCTTCGGGAGTGTAATCCAGAGTGAGCTGGCTCCCCGTAAGAATTACCGGCAGCGGAATTCCCCGAAGAGCTATGGAGAGCCACGAGGCGGTGTAGGCCATGGTATCCGTACCGTGAAGGATGATAACCCCCAGGAGATCCCCCTTTTCCATCTCCTCCACCACTACCCGGGCCAAATCGATCCACTGGAGAGGGCCTATATCAGAGCTGTCGTAGCCGGGATTTCCCCAGGGCTGCACCATGGAAACCTCTACATCCCGATGGCTATAGAAAGTACGGAGAAGCTCTTCCAGCCGGGAAGAGCTTTTTCTATCGGGAAGGGCCCCCTCTCCTCCCACGGCACTGGCGATAGTTCCTCCCGTAAGAATTGCTACAACGCGTTTCATCTCGTACCCTCCTGTTTCTCCTCCGGATTTTCGAGGAAATTTTATGAAGAAAAACTCCCGCTTATAGTAGCAAGGGGCTTGCCTTTTTACAAATTCCGCGTCGAGAAAGCCGTGCCTTTCGAAGTATAATTGGAAAAGGGCGAAAAGCTCCGTATATTTCGAAGAAAATGGAGGCGATTTCTATGAAACGTTGCAGCGCAAGGCATGGCACGATAAAAGACGGTGTGTTGAGAATATTGGCGATTGGAACTTTTTCTCTCCTCTTATTCTCTCTCTTCGAGCTTCCGTCGGAAGCCTCCACCAAGATCGTCTTTTCCCGGGAAGATACGATTTTTCTTACCGATACGGAGGGCGGCCTTCCCAGAGAAATTGCCCGGGGCTACGATCCGGAGATTTCCCCCCAGGGAAACAGGATAGCCTTTACGGCTTATTCCGATGAGGGGGACAGATATATAGCCCTGGCATCCCCAGCCACGGAAGAGGTGGAAATCCTTTCCTCCGTTCCCGGGAATAACAGCTACGGCCCCCGATGGTCCCCGGACGGGAAATTTTTGCTCTTCAACCACTGGGAGGATTCAAAGGGTAACTGGGTATTGGGGCTCCTCGATTTAGAAAGCCGGAAGTTCCGCATTCTCGCTCCGGAGCAGCAAGGGCTTTTCAGCCCCTTTTGGGATTTCCGGGGAACCTTCGTCTACGGTCAGGATCTGGATTTTCTCTATCGAATCGATGTAGCAAGCGGGCACGTGGTGGAGAAAAAGCCTCTTGCTGAAATTATCGGAAACGCCATGATTTCCAGCGCTCTTCGTTTTTCCGTCTCCACCGATGGCTCCAAATGGCTTTTCGATGGAGAAATCGAAGGAGGCCCTGCCTGGGAGAAGAGCGATTTACCGCTGATTTCCGCGATCTTTCTCTATACCCCGGAAAAGGGAGAAGTCCGGCAGCTTACGGATAGAAGCGTTTGCGCCATGCACCCCTTCTGGCTTCCCGGAGGGGAGGCATTTCTCTTTTCGGGCTATACTCCCGAAGATACCGGGGAAAGAGATTTTCCCTTCGATCTTTTCCGGCAAAGCATCGAAGAAAAAACCCCGGAAAAACTCCTTTCCCGGGGGCATACTCCTTCCTGCTCTCAGTAAGTAGGAATAAGGCTTCATCCAAAGATATTAAAAAGGGCGAGCCTCGAGGTTCGCCCTTTCACGTATGTTTTTGCTTTAGAGCTTCTCGGGAATCTGAGGGACCTCCGAAAGCTCTTCCAGAGAGAGCTTGAAGAACCGCAGCTCCCGCTGCAGATCTCCGGCTCCCCGGGCAAGTTCCGAGGCCGCCTGGGCAACTCCCTCGATGGTGGTAAAGGTGACGGTGGCGGATTCTCCCATGGCTCCAAGAGATTCGTTGACCCTCCGGTTGTTCTGGGTGATGCTGTCCACGGAGGCCGCCATCTCTTCGGAGCTCGCCGCCTGTTCCTGGGCGATGGCGGCGATGTTCTGCACCACTCCGTTCATCCGCTCCACCACTTTCAGAGAGTGTTGCAGCTCCTCGTAGGTGCTTTTCGCCAGAGTGACCGCCCGATCTACCTGGCTCTGGCTGGCGTCCACTTCCTCTCCCGCTTCTTTCGCCCGGGAGCGAAGCTCTTCCATGATCTGCCCCACTTCCCGGGCAGCCTGGTTGCTTTCTTCCGCGAGTTTACGCACTTCTTCCGCCACCACCGCAAATCCACGGCCTGCATCGCCCGCCCGGGCCGCTTCGATGGCGGCGTTGAGCGCCAAGAGGTTCGTCTGATCCGCTATGCCTCCGATGGTGCTGACAAAACCTCCGATCTGCTCCACCGCGGCTTCCACGGAGTTCATGCTTTCGTTGATTTTCGCGGAGCGTTCTCCGATTTGTTCCATTTCCCGGGAGACTTCTTCCATGGATTCCATGGCACGGGTGCTTACTTCCCGAGCTTCTTCCGAGGCTTCCGCTCCTTCCGTGGCGGAGCTGGCGTTGGTGGAAGCTCCGCTGGAGACTTCTTCCACTCCCGCATTGGTCTGTTCCAAAGCCTGGGCCACGTCCTCGAAGAGCTGTTCCGAACGCTCCAGGTTCTTGCGGATTTCCTCCACCGCCTGCCGGCTTTCCCGGGAGTGCCCCTCCAGAGATTCCGACATGCCCACGAAGTTTTCCGCCAGGGCGGTGATGTGCCGCAGCACGTCCCCCACCCGGTGAACCATTTCTGCCAGGGCATCCGCCATGTCCCCCGCTTCGTCCCGGCTCCGCACTCCGAATTCCTCCCGGGTTACCCGGAAATCTCCCTCCCTGAGACGCGTCGCCGCATCCGCCACCCGGCGGAGAGGATTCGCGATCCGGCTCGCCAGAAAGAGTCCCAGTACCAATGCAAAGAGACCTCCCGCCACCATCCAGATCAAAATCTGCACCGTGGCGCTTTTCCCCGCCTCCGCAGAAGCCTGCACGTATCCCTGAGCCTGGGTTTTTGCCATTTCCGTGAGTTCCTTGAGCTGGGCCTCCGCATTTCGCAAAAGGGTACCCTGGGTTTCGTAAATAAGATTCCGGAGTTCTTCAAAAACTTCAGAAGAGCTATCCGCCACGCCCATGGCCTCTTCAAGCCCCGTACTCACGATTCGCATGGACATAAGGAGCCGGGTCTGTACGATAGTAGAGAGTTTTTCCCTTTTTACCGTGGCAGGAAGCCCCTCGTCACCGATAATTTCCATGGCCATGCCGCCCACCTGGTGGATATTTCTGTGAGTATCCTTGATGTTGACGAAAACCTGTTTCAGATCCTCGTTATTGGTCTGCAGATTGGCCATGAATTTTCCGAGGCGGCATTTTTCGGGATCCAATTCTCCCCGGAAAGGCCGTACCGTGAGGGCGGATTCCACAAGCTCCTTGGCCCAGAGATTGTGGCTCGAAAGAATAGCCATAATTTCAAATTTGAATTCCAGAGGATCTTCGATACCGTACTCGATAACCTCTTGATCCAGAATGACCGCCTGCTCCTGATTTTTCCGCATTTCTTCGGCAATGGTCTGAAATTTTTCAAGTCCCTGGAGAAATGCCGCGTCCTCGACCATCCCTCGAAGAGCACCGATTTTACGGGCAAGTTCCTTGCTCTCTCTCTCCATCTCTCCGTGAATAGCCTCACGTTCCGTAAAGAGGAGGCCTTCCCGAGTAAGATTTCGCTCGGTTTTCTCCATTTCGAGAAGAATTTTCTGAATTTCCCCCATGCTTTCCACAAGAGGAAGTGCGACATTCCCCACAAAATGGTTTTTCTCCTCCAGGAATCGAATCCCCCGGTACCCGATACCCCCGAGGACCATGCCGATAACGGCGATCCCCAAGAAGGCTGCCACAAGTTTCCCTTTCATACGCATCGCATTTTTCCCCTCTCTTTATACATTCAGGTTTCTCTTTCCAAAAAACGGAAGGAAGAACGCCCTTTTCCGACTCTACAGACACCGGAATTTCACGAAACTGTTACATCATGTATCCCGAATATTTTACATCATTATTCTCATTTTAGCCTCGAAAAGAGAATTCCTATAAAAAATCAAAGGAAAGTAAATTGTCCTCGGAAGGAGGGAAAATCATGGGGTTGCAGAAAAAGAAAGATCTTCTACGCCAGAGAAAGGCTTCAAAAGCCGCCTCCGGCGTAGAAGAAGCTCCGGATTTTTCCGGAACAGGCTCTGGAAGTTACGTCATGATCTCAGAGCTTCTCGGGAATCTGAGGGACCTCCGAAAGCTCTTCCAGAGAGAGCTTGAAGAACCGCAGCTCCCGCTGCAGATCTCCGGCTCCCCGGGCAAGTTCCGAGGCCGCCTGGGCAACTCCCTCGATGGTGGTAAAGGTGACGGTGGCGGATTCTCCCATGGCTCCAAGAGATTCGTTGACCCTCCGGTTGTTCTGGGTGATGCTGTCCACGGAGGCCGCCATCTCTTCGGAGCTCGCCGCCTGTTCCTGGGCGATGGCGGCGATGTTCTGCACCACTCCGTTCATCCGCTCCACCACTTTCAGAGAGTGTTGCAGCTCCTCGTAGGTGCTTTTCGCCAGAGTGACCGCCCGATCTACCTGGCTCTGGCTGGCGTCCACTTCCTCTCCCGCTTCTTTCGCCCGGGAGCGAAGCTCTTCCATGATCTGCCCCACTTCCCGGGCAGCCTGGTTGCTTTCTTCCGCGAGTTTACGCACTTCTTCCGCCACCACCGCAAATCCACGGCCTGCATCGCCCGCCCGGGCCGCTTCGATGGCGGCGTTGAGCGCCAAGAGGTTCGTCTGATCCGCTATGCCTCCGATGGTGCTGACAAAACCTCCGATCTGCTCCACCGCGGCTTCCACGGAGTTCATGCTTTCGTTGATTTTCGCGGAGCGTTCTCCGATTTGTTCCATTTCCCGGGAGACTTCTTCCATGGATTCCATGGCACGGGTGCTTACTTCCCGAGCTTCTTCCGAGGCTTCCGCTCCTTCCGTGGCGGAGCTGGCGTTGGTGGAAGCTCCGCTGGAGACTTCTTCCACTCCCGCATTGGTCTGTTCCAAAGCCTGGGCCACGTCCTCGAAGAGCTGTTCCGAACGCTCCAGGTTCTTGCGGATTTCCTCCACCGCCTGCCGGCTTTCCCGGGAGTGCCCCTCCAGAGATTCCGACATGCCCACGAAGTTTTCCGCCAGGGCGGTGATGTGCCGCAGCACGTCCCCCACCCGGTGAACCATTTCTGCCAGGGCATCCGCCATGTCCCCCGCTTCGTCCCGGCTCCGCACTCCGAATTCCTCCCGGGTTACCCGGAAATCTCCCTCCCTGAGACGCGTCGCCGCATCCGCCACCCGGCGGAGAGGATTCGCGATCCGGCTCGCCAGAAAGAGTCCCAGTACCAATGCAAAGAGACCTCCCGCCACCATCCAGATCAAAATCTGCACCGTGGCGCTTTTCCTGGCACTTCCCGCTCGATCGAGATAGGAAGCGCTTTCCTGTTTCGCAAGCCTCTGGATTTCTCCAAGGGCTTTCTCGGCTTGAGCCAAATTCTTTCCCTGTTCCTCCAGAACCGTTTCCTGAAGGGCCTCGAAAATTTCGAGAGATTCGTCGGCGATGCGGGTCATCTTTACGAGGCCCCGGGTAATTTTGGAAAGAGGAATCAGGGTTCTTGTCTGGATAATCAGCACCAATTCGGCTCTTTTTTCATCCTTGGTGCGTTCGGATTTTTCCTCCAGAATTCGACGCACATCCTGCCCCACTTCGTGAATCTCCTTATGTGCCGGGGTAATATCCTCAAGAATTTCTCCAATTTCCGGATTTTCCACCTTCTGGGAGGTAATAAATTGCCCAAGGCTGCATTTTTCAGGGTCCAGTTCTCCTCGAAAAGAGGTAAGAGCCAGAGAAGATTGCATGAGCGCCCGAACCCAGTCTTTGTGATCCGAAAGCATGGAAACTACTTGGAGCTTGAAGTCCAGGGGGTTCTCTATTCCCAGCGCCATAACCTGATCATCTTTTTCTCTCAAGGCAGCACTCGTTTTCTCCATGGAAAGAAGGGTTTCGGAAAAACTTGACAAGCCTTCGGCGATTCCGGAATCCTCCTGCTCAAGAGCCGTAAGCTTATCCATTTCTTCCTTTAAGAGTCCGTAGTAACTCTTGATTTTCTCGTGCAGTTTCCGACGTTCTTCGAAAGATGTTTCCCCGTCCGCGAGCTGCAGTTCCGCCGCCTTGATTCCCAAAAGATGCGCGTGAACTTTTCCGGTATATTCCATAAGAGGAAGGGCGGTCCCCCCTACAAAGCCGTAAGCTCTCTGAAGCTGCTGAATGCTTCGATACCCAATTCCTCCGATAGCCATGCCTATGCAGGCTATTCCCAAAAACGCCACCAAAAGTTTGCCCTTGATACGCACGTGTTCATCCCCTTTCTTCCGTGCCCTGCCATTGCGAAGTTACAAGGCCTCTTCAACCAAACTTTTATTTTTCATTTTTCCCATCTTATCATTTTTTTCTTTCTTTAGTTTGAGCTTTTTCTTTTTTTACATGCAATTTTTACGCAACATGTCTTTACATAAAAAGCCCCTCTCTCGAAGAAGCTCGAGAGAGGGGCTTAAAAGAACCAATTCTACCGAAGGAAAGATTATTCCACCGGATGAATCACCTTTACGGGGCATGCATCGGCACAAGCTCCACAGCCAATGCATTTTTCGGGATCGATTACGTGAGGTTTCTTGAGTTCCCCGGAAATGGCCTGAACCGGGCAGAGGCGAGCGCATTTGGTACATCCGATGCAGCCCTCGCCAATTTCGTACACCACATTCCCCTTTTTCGGCATCTCACCCTGGGGTTTCTTGCCGGAATCCGTCACAAGTTCGGCTTTTCTTTCGTAAGAGGAGTTCAGCCCCTGATCGGTCATCCAGAGACAGGATACGGGACATACATCCACGCACTGCTCGCAAAAACAGCAACGATCCACATGGATTTGTATCTTTTTCTCTTCCGGAAGAAATTCGATGGCATTGGCAGGGCACACCCGGGTACAGAGTTTACACCCGATGCAAGCCCCTTTGTCGTACCCGATACGCCCCCGAAAATCCTCGGGAATCGTTACCGGAGGATTCAGGGTAATGTCCCCCCGCCCCGCAGCTTCCAAGGCCCCGGTCAGGCTGTCCGGCAAATGGGGAGCGAGAAAGGGATTGGTAGCGTTTTCCTGAGTTCCCTGACGCAACACCTGTATCATCATTCGATTGAGCATGATCTTCCCCCCTTCTACAGAAAGATGTCCAGAGAAATCAGGAGCATTCCCGCTACGGCAAGGCTGGAAACATTGAGCCAGTAAAACTGCGATGCCTGCCAGATTTTAAACCGCCCGAAGGAGGTGCGAAGCAGGGTAACCCCCAGGATCTGCATGATAAACACCTTGATCCAAAACCAGAAGAAATCCACGAAGTAGATGCCGAAACCCGAAAAACCGAGCGCTCTCCCCAAGGACCAAGGGAAAAAGAGAGCTACCACAAAGGCACACATGGTCAGGGTCCGGATTGCAAAGGCAAGTTTGAACATGGCCAGGTTTCGGCCGGAATATTCCGCAATAAGCCCTTCGAGAATCTCGGTCTTCGCTTCGGGAATGTCCATAGGGACCTTTCCGGTCTCCGCGGGAACCACTGCGAGAAGTGCGAGAAGCAGGGCACACATCCCCACAATTCCCACCTTTCCAAGAGCGCTCCAGAGGGGCATAATCATATAGGTTTCGGTGCTGAAGGGATGCCCCGGCAATCCCAGGCGGTAAGCCGCCCAGGCAAGGGTACAGATAACCAGGGCCAGAGGAAGTTCGTAGCTCATCATGAGCACCATTTCGCGCTGAGCTCCCACATTGGCGTAGGGAGAACCGCTGGCAAAGCCCGCCACCACCATGGATACCGCGGAAAGGGCGAAGAGATAGACGATAAGAATCATGTCTCCGCTACCGGTAAGAATGGGAGGAAGGGAGCCGATGGGTATATAAAGAATCACCATCATGGCGGCCACCGCCGCAAGCCAGGGAGCCCCGTTGAAAAGCCAGGGAACCGCCCGGCGGGGAACGATGCTTTCCTTACCCAGGAGTTTTATTACATCGTAGACCGGCTGCAACACCGGAGGCCCGATACGGTTCTGCATTCGCGCGTGTACTACCCGATCCACCCCTTCGTACATCAGAGCGATAATGACCGAGAGAACCACCAGGGCCATTCCCGCCACAAGTTTCAAGAGAAAGAGTATCATCCCTGCATCATCCTCCTTGTCTTTTCCCGACAGAGTTCCGTGAGAGTTCGTTTTTCCACGACTTTCTCCACTCCCCTGGCCGAGTCGGTTACCATAATTCGCTCCATACACGATATGCAGGGATCCACGCTGTTGATGATAAGAGGAGCGTCTGCCAGCTCCTGATTCCGGAACATGACGGGCCAGGAGACCGCATTGGAATAGGTAGGGGCCCGTACACTCCAGGAAGTGATATTTTCTTCTCCCTTGGTGAGATAGATCGCATGGGTATCGTCTCCCCGAGGAGCTTCAATGCAAGACATCCCCTGACCTTCCACATTCTTCAGATACGAAAGGAGCTTGGGAATCTTGGGTTCCCACACAAGGTCTCCCTCGGGAATTCCTTCGAGAATCATCTCAAGGATTTCCAAGCTTTGCAGCACCTCCATGGTACGTACCACAAAACGATCGAAAACATCTCCCCGGGCCTCTCCGAAATAATCCTGAGGAACCACGGGCTTGACGTCGAAATCCGCATAGGCTTCGTAAGGTTGGGCACAACGGATATCCGTGCGCAATCCGCTCCCCCGGACGGTAGGGCCAAGGGCAACGTACCGCACCGCATCGTCCGCAGTGAGCACTCCCACATCTCTCATGCGAGCTGCCACGATGGGGTCGTCGTAAACGGGATCCGTAAATACGTGGAAATGCTCGCGATAGTAAACGATAAGCTCCCGTATCGCCTTGGCGGTCTTGGAGGTAAAATCTCTCCGAACTCCTCCGATGGTGCCCACTCCGTAATTCACTCGGTTCCCCGTGAAAGCCTCCAGAGTATCCATTACTTTTTCCCGCAGTTCCATGCCCAAATGAAAGGCGGAATCGAAGCCGATGGTATAGCACGCCACTCCCGCCCAGAGAATATGGGAGTGAATGCGTTCAAGCTCCAACACCATGCTGCGTATATATTGAGCTCTTCTGGGAACCTCGATTTTTGCCACCTTCTCCACCGCCTCCACGAAAGCGGTAATATGAGAAAAGGAGCAGATGCCGCAAATCCGTTCCGCCAGATAGATAACCTGAATGGGGTTTCGCTTCTGAGCCATCAGCTCAATCCCCCGATGAATCGCTCCGGGGCGGATAGTGGCATCCACGATGCGTTCCCCGTCCACGTTAAGCCATGCAGTAATGGGTTCTTTCAACCCCACATGCACCGGCCCGATAGGTATGGTATAGGTCGTTCCTTTTTCCGTTGCCATGCTGTCCATCCTCCTAGGAGAGCTTCCGGATATGCTCGGGCTTCAATCCGGTTTCGTCCCGACGCTTGGGAAACACGCTCCGATCCCAATCCTCGGGCAAAAAGACCAGATTTTTATTTTCCAGACCCACGAAATCCACCCCGTAGAGTTCTAAAATCTCCCGCTCGCTGTATTCCACTCCGGGAATCATGGGCCAGAGAGAGGGCATGGAAAGCATGTCCTTGGAAAGACGAACCTTTACGGAAACTCCAATCTGCGTTTCGAAACCCGCCGCCCGGTAGAGGGAAAAGTGGTAACTCAGCATTACCTTTTCACCCTCATCATTCCCGGAAATAACGTGGAAATGAGGAAAATCGAGGGTTCCCAGAAACTCCACCACCTCCATGAACCGTGATCGAGGAACCTCGATCCAGAGATCTCCCAGAGGAACGCAATCCTGAGCCTTGGATACACGCGTATACTCCTCCAGAGAAAGCAGATCCTCCCCTAAAAATTCCTGAAGAGCCGTTTTCACTTCCGGAAAGGAAAGAACTTCCGAAAGAGAAGTAACCGCAAGAGTCGTATTTTCCTTCATTCCGAAAGGACCTCCTCTCCTTGTACCGTTTCTTCCTGGTCCACCACGATAACCCCCTCGATCTCCTGCCGTTCTTCGAGAAGCCCCTGGCGGATTTTTTCAAGTTTGAGAATTCCCTTGCTCACGCCCTCCACAATGGCTTCAGGCCGGGGGGGGCAGCCGTGAACGTAAACATCCACGGGAATAATGTTATCCACAGGTCCCTCCAAAGTATGGGATTCGTAAAATACGTCCCCCGAACAACCGCAGTTTCCCACCACGATAACCACCTTGGGGTCCGGAATCTGAGCATAAATACGGCGAAGACGATCCGCCATGTATCTGGTAACGGGCCCTGTTACCAACAGGGCATCCGCGTGGCGGGGAGTACCCACCAGCTTCATGCCGAAACGCTCGATATCATAACGTGGAGAGATACAGGCCACAATTTCGATATCGCAACCGTTACAGGAACCGCTATTACAATGGAAAACCCAGAGGGATTTTGCCAAATATTCGAGATGTACTTCCGGTTTGAGCATCGCGTCCGCCTCCTAAAACGCCAAGAGCAGGGCAAAGATCGCCACAGTAAAAACGAGCCATGCCACGTAATCCGTAGCCACTCCGGAGTGCCAGGAATCCAATAGAACATAAAATCCGTGAAGAGCCTTCTTGAATCCCCAGTAGGCGGAAGAGGCAGGAACCGTAATATCCGCTCCGTCTCTCGGGACGGGATTGCCCCCGTAAAAAATCTCGTCCTGAGGAGAATCCTCTTTATAATCCTTTCTCCCCTGGGAACGGAACCAGAGCACCAGAGCCGCAATACAGATAAAGAAGGTCAGCCAACTGAAGAGGTTCCAGAAACCGTACCCGGAAACTACCGTGGAAAACATCAGAAACCACCTCCCAAGACAGCCCCCACATAGGAAGCCTTATCCACCAGAGCCTCCGCGGCGGGAGTTATAAAGTGATCCAGAGACCAGGAGGGGAAAAAGGTAAGCCCCAAAATGACCAGGGCAAGAAGCCCCATCCCGAGAAGCATGCTCTGAGGAACTTCCCGGACCGAGGAAAACACCTCTTTTTCGGGCCCCAGGAAAGCGGTTTGAAAAACCTTGACGAAGGAAGCCAGCGTAAGCATGGAGGTTACCATGGCTACCACCGGCAAGATGGGATGAACCGCAAAAGAGGATTCGTAAATCAAAAGTTTGGACACATAACCGTTGAAAGGAGGAAGCCCCGCGATGGCCGCCGCTGCCAGTACAAAAAGCACCGTGGTATAGGGCATTTTCTTGGCAAGTCCTCCAAGGTCGTTCAGATTACGGGATTTCGCGGCATAGAAAAGGGCACCCGCACAGAGAAAGAGCAAAGGCTTGTACATGGTGTAGTTCAAAAGATGGAAAAGTCCCCCTTTGATGGCGGTCATACCGTAATCGCTCATCTCCTGAGGATTACCGAGGGCGAGAAGCCCCACCCCAAGACCGAGAAGCATGTACCCCACCTGGGAAACCGAGTGATACGCCATGAGCCGCTTGATCTCTTTCTGGATTACCGCCATGGTAACGCCGATAAACATGGAGAGACATCCAAGCACAATAATCGCCCAGGCCACGGCGCTGCTTCCGAGAGACATGCCGTAAATGGAAAAGCAAACTCGGAAAAGGGCGTAAAGAGAGGCCTGGCTTACCGCCACGAGAAGACAGGTTACCGCCGCAGGAGCCTCCGCATAGGCATCGGGGGTCCACATGTGCATGGGCACGGAACCGCACTTCATGGCAAGCGCCACCACCAAAAAGATCAACGCCACTTTTTCAGGAAGCCCGTATTGCAAATTCGCGCCGATAGCTCCCATGTTCACCACGTTATAACGGCCATAGAGAAACGCTATGGCGAAGAGAATGAACATAACTCCCACGGTGGAGATGAGCATGTATTTGAACCCCGCCTCCACCGCTTCGGGGCGGTCTCTCCAAAAGGCCACAAGACCAAAGGAGGCCACCGAAGCAATTTCGATGAAAACGAAAAGGTTGAAAAGATCTCCCGTAAGAACCATGCCCTGCATGCCCGCCGTGAGAAGAAGATAAAGAGCCACATACTTGTCGAGCCCCGTAAACTTCTCCATGAACTGAAGGGAGAAAAGAGCTCCCGCCAAGGTGCAGATGCTTCCGATAAGAGCCATGAGCGCTCCGAAAGAATCCACCTCCAGAAGAATTCTCACGGGAAGCTGCATCCCCGAGGGAAGGGGAAGATTCCATGCGCTTCCACCCATAACATATACCGCAGTTCCCGTGGCATTGACATGCTGCCAGAGAAGAAGAGAAAAGAGAGCCGTAAGAACCGCAATAAGGATAAACCACACGTTGCGGGGTATCCGGCCAGCCTTGGAAACCAGGGGGGCTCCGAAAGCTCCGAAAAGGGGTACCGCCACTACAAGGGCGGGAAGATGGTTTGTCCAGCTCATCCCCGCAACCTCCTTATCTCTCGAACGTCGAGGGTACCGTAATGCCGATAGAGCACCATAATCATGGAAAGCATAAGAGCACTCGTGGCAAGGCTGATAACGATAGCCGTCAGGGTAAGTGCCTGAGGCGTAGGAAGCACGAAGGAGCCTCCCTCGCCTCCAAGGGTGAAGACGGGGATATTTCCTCCCGATCGGTATCCGTAAACAATGAGCATCAAATTCGCCGCAGCTTCTACAACGCTCACTCCCACAGCAATTTTCACCAGATTCCTTTCGAAAATCACTGCGAAAAGTCCGTATACGAAAAGAAGCCCCACGATGACATAGGGCAGATTACCTATCATGGCCGGTTTCCTCCTTCCCGAATTCCTCGGTTCCAAGATTCTGCCGGATGCCATGAAGCATGTAGAAAAGAATGAGAGAAAGCCCCCCCACAACTTCAAAACCCACGGCCATGTTCATGAGAGCGATGGTTCCCGAAGAGTTAAGCACTCCCGGATTGGCTCCCAAGGGTACCAGAGAACCGAAAAGCCCTCCCTGTTTCGCCAGGAAGTTATAGAAAAAAGTAGTTCCCAAAGCCACGAAACCGGTGCAGATAAAAAGGAGAAGCCCCGCCTGTTCGAGGCTGATGAAAAGCCCCTTTTTGATCTTTGGCAGAGCGAAATCTCCTCCATGGGTTATCACGAGAAAAGCCAGAGCCGTAGCTACCACGGCTCCCCCCTGAAATCCTCCACCGGGGGTAAGATGCCCGTGAATAATGACGTAACTTCCGAAAACCACCATAAACCAGGCGAAAGCGTTGCAAACGACCCGAGCAATAACCGAAAGAGGACGCATATGCAACATATCAGGATTTCCCCCCTTTACGGAAAATCAGAGCAATGGAAGAAACTGCCGTAAAGAGAACCGCCGCTTCTCCCAAAGTATCAAAACCACGATAATCGAATACGATAGCGGTAACCACGTTGTTCGCCGCCTTATCCTTCTGGGCGTGCTCCACGAAATACGTATCCATGGGAGCCTCTCCGGGAAAGCCGAAGGGATGCACCGTCTCCATGGCACCCCAGGCAACTCCCGCTACCACGAGAACTGCAACGAGAAAAACCATCTTCGACTTCATTGACGGGCTCCTTTCTCCCCAGGATAGGCTTTACGCACCGCCCGAAGGGCAAAAAGATAAATGGCAGTGCTCAGTCCGGCACCGATGGCAGCTTCCGCGATGGCCACATCCGGAGCCTGGAGAATATAGAACTCGATGGAAAGGAGCAGGCTCAAAGCAGCCAGGGAAATAACGGAAGAGATGAGATCCCGGAACCATACCGCAAAGAATCCCGCCAATCCGACGAGAATAAGTATGGCAAGATGAACCGTCTCGGTCATTGAGAAACACCGCCTCTCTTCTCTTTTTTCTTGTCCTCGTACAGCACATCAACGATAGCCTGCCGGGGAAGAATCCCACTCCGATGCGCCGCCCTGGCTATGGCATGAGCTCCGGTAGCGTTGGTAATGAGAAGAGCCACAAAAGCGATAATCACATGCACGATCAAAACGAGAAAACGGCCTTCACCGGACTGAAAATAACGCCACAACCCCCAGAGAATAGCGGAAATGGAGATAAACATGGAACCGAAGGTGGTACACTTGGTGGTTCCGTGCAAACGGGTGTAAACATCGGGAAAACGATAGAGAGCGAAGCCTCCCAAAGCGGAAAAGGCCAATCCTATGGCCAGGAAAAAAGCGAGTACAAAGGGCATGCTTCATCACCTCCCGATCTCAAGATAGCGGGCAAAGAACATGGTGCTCACAAAAGAGAGAGCGGCATACACGATGGCCACGTCCACCATAACTATCGAATCGTACGCCACCGCAAGAAGAATCATGATGGCGATAGCCAGGGTATTCAGCGCATCCAGGGCCACCACACGATCCGGTACGGTGGGTCCCGCTACGAGACGCCCGAGCATCAACAGGGCCACAAGGCCGAGAATTGCTGCACCCCACGTAAAAAGAAGCGTACTCATTGGGTTATCCTCCTCGCCCAATCCGCAAAGGAGCCGTAAACCTCTTCCGGTGCAGGCTCCGGACCGGAAAGATCGATACAATGCACGTAGAGAGCCCTCTCGTCTTCATCCACATCCACCGAAAGGGTTCCGGGAGTAAGAGTGATGGAATTCGCCAGAAGAGTAATGCCTCCATCCCCCAACCCTTCCGTAGGGACCTTGACGATACCGGGATTGATTTTCCCGGTGATGACAAGTTTCGCCACGTGAAGATTCGCCTTGGCCAGAGCCACCATAAAGGGACCGAAAAAATAGTGCAGAAAGCGTCCCCATCGGACAAGGTTCATACTGGAGCTGAAGGGCCTCGTAACACCGAAAAAGGATCGGCCCACGAGAAAGAGAACGGAGCCCAAGAGAAGAGCAATGACGATTTCAGCGAATGAAATGCCGCCACCGCTCCACGCCAGAAGAAGATACGTTATGACGGAAAGGAAAAAAATACACACATGCCCACCTCCCAAGAGAATATCCTTATTCCGTACCAAAACACGTCCAACAAGCCATTTTACACCAATTATGGAGTATACGTCAGGCCACCTAGTGAAAAAGGCTTATTTTCAGTAAATTGGGTAAATCATCTTACGTTCTGCATGCAATCCGAAAAAACATGGCATACAACCTTGCAATATCTCATATTTCGAAGGAACACTTTTTGAAAACATAGCGAAAATTTCTCCCGAAGGAGTTCATTTTCCGCTTTTTCCGAAGACATCGAGACGCGTTTCAAAGAGCGAATGGTTCGGTCCAATAATATCCAAAATTCCCGCACCTCGAGAAGGGAGGAACCTTTTTTCAGGGCAAAGAAATTCTCACGTTATCCAGAGCAACCTCGGAATAGGAATAGAAATTCAGGGTTCCCTTTCCGACAAACCGATCCGCGAGAGATTTCTCCAGAATCAAGTTCCCATCCACGTAGACCTTGAGAGAATCCCCTATGCGACAGATACGGTAATGCTGCCAGGTCTGCAGGTGAATATGCTTCCCCATCTTCCACTGAACCGGATCTCTGCTGCTGCCGGCATGAGAGCGCGTGTTCCGCCACGACCCCGGAACCACTACGTACCCTTCGCCCCGCGCATTCTGCCATCGCACAGGCAGACCGTCGTCGCCGCACCAGGCATCGTATTCGATGATGACGTTCTCCAGGGGTATTTCCGTTTTCGATGTGAGGGGCCGATGCTGAGGATCCTGCCAAAAAATTTTTTCATCCTTCCAACGGACCTGAAAGCCCTGGGCATTCCACTTGGAAGGCCCCCCGGAGAAATCGTCGAAAAAGAGCACCTTCCCGGAAGGTGAATCCGGCTCCAGGGGTTTCGCCGGAGCCTGGTCCAGGAGCAAAACAGGCCTCTGATCTTTTTGCGGAAATTCCCGGGAGCGGAACCCATATTGGCATTCCGGAACGTTTTGGGAAAGGGGGCCCGGGGAGACGAGAACCAGCCCGTGATTCGGAGTTCCCCGGAGCCATGCGTTTACGAGATCCGTCACGTCCACATCCACCCATTTGCCCGGATTGCCTCCTGGGCAGAAGCAGACTGCCGGGCGAGGATCGAAGGAAGGTTGATTCTCCCACGTAAGATCCCCCGGCCGGGGTTCCGCCGGAGAAGGGTAATTTCCTCCCCCCTCCTGCCAGGGAGAGGTAACCCGATGAACGCATATATCCAGGGTTCCCGTTCCTGCGGAATGATAGTGATACAACCTCAGAACCGCGGAGGAAACGGCGGTTACCCGAGAAAGGGTAAAGCGGAGATAGGTCCGTTTTTCTCCTCCCAGGGGATGCCATCCCGCTCCGAGGGAGCCGTAGGCTCCCCAGTTGGAGTTATTCCAATTCCTGTATTCATAGGCATATACATGATTATCCGCCTGGGCCTGCAGCACCGCCGGAGACGCCGTAGCGGCTTCTCGAGACACCACCAGGAGCGAGAGCAGCAGAAAAAAGGACACTCTTTTTGATATGTGTAGCATGGCAAAGACCTCCTTCTAGACAAAATCGATTCTCCAAGGGGCGATAAAAAGACCTAGGCTCCCCAATCCTTTTTCACGGCTTCCATTTTGGAGGCAAGCTCCTTCGGTGATAATAAAAAACCATTCTGGGAACGAGGATCAAGGTCATAAATATTTCCATAACTCGAAACTCCGACTTCCACCCCCGGATGTCCCAAAGAGAGACAAATTAAGGAAGAGATTCCGCAGAATTCAGATTGAAACACGGCTCTTTGAGAAAGCACTTTGATTTTACCAAAAATTCCATAATGCCGGAATCTTGCATTCCTGAAAAATTTCAACTACCGGAGAAACCAGAAAAATCCCGGAGAAGAAGAATTCTCCAAGTTTTCTACCCGATAATTTGTGTTCTCTACGTAATTTGCGGCGCTTTTCCGGAAAAAGTTTTTTTCAAAAAACATGGGAGTCGAGTATAATACGGTTTTATTCATCGTGCTGGTCTTCCGGCATTTTCGAAGCAGGAAGAAGAACCTTTGAGAGATAACGAAAGGGAGGAACACATACTATGCTTTTTGCCGCTCTGGCAGCCCTGATTTTTGGATTGATCTTTCTCATCTGGAGCGCGGATTACTTCGTGGATGGCGCCGTAGCTACAGCTCATCAGTTGGGGATGCCCCATCTCCTGGTGGGCATGCTCATCGTGGGCTTCGGCACTTCCGCTCCGGAGATGATCGTCTCCGCCTTCTCCGCTCTCCAGGGAAATCCCGGCCTGGCTCTGGGGAACGCCTACGGATCCAACATCGCCAACATCGCCCTCATTCTTGGAGTGACCGCCCTTCTCTCCCCCATAGCGGTACACCCCCAGGTAATGCGAAGGGAGCTTCCTCTTCTTATGGGAGCTACCGTCTTCGCCATGCTGCAGCTTTTGAACGGAGAGATTTCCCGCACCGATGCTCTTCTGCTCCTGGCGGTCTTTTTTCTGATCATGGGATTCTCGATTTACAAGGGCATGAAGGGAGATCCTCCGGAGATTCTTCTCTCGGAAGATCCGGAAGAACTCATTTCGGAAGCTTCCCTTCCTCTTTCCAAGGCTCTGTTCAAACTCGTGATAGGGCTTGCGGTGCTCATGGGAAGCTCCAAGGCTCTCGTCTGGGGAGCGGTACTGGTGGCCCATGCTCTGGGAGTGAGCGATCTTATTATCGGCCTTACGGTGGTAGCCATAGGGACCTCCCTTCCGGAGCTTGCGTCATCGGTGGCAGCTATCCGTAAGGGAAAGAGCGATATCGCTCTGGGCAACGTTCTTGGCTCCAACCTCTTCAATACTCTTGCGGTAGTGGGAATTGCCGGAGTCATTCACCCCATTGCGGTGGATCCGGAGGTCCTCTCCCGGGACTGCCTCGTCATGGGAGGGCTGACTCTTTCACTTTTCGCCTTCTGTAAGGGCTCCCGCAAAACCCGGGGAAGCATTACGCGTCTGGAGGGTTTTCTGCTCTGTACGATGTATGCATCGTATTTAGGCTGGCTCCTTTACTTTACCCTTCGGTAGAAAAATATGCTTTTCCATGACGATAAAAACAGCGGCTGTCCCTTGAGGAGACAGCCGCTTCTTCAGTTTTGCGCGATTTTTTATTTTTCTATGATAACCGCCGTATAGGGAAGGGAATATCCCGCCCCTCCATAAACATATCCGCATACGGGAAACCCCGGATAATAACAATATCCTCCGGGAACCCAGGGATACCCTACCACAAAAGGAACCGCGGGAAACATGGGAGGAACCGCAACGACAGGCACCATCCCGGGCAGCACCACAGGAGACACCACAGGATATCCCCATACCGCCACGGGAGAAGCGTATACCGCAGCTTCCGCCGCACCACTCATACCTATAAACATAAAGACTGCTCCGACAACGAAGATACACCCCAAAAGTCTCTTCCATCTTCTCATGCACAACACCTCCCCGTAAAATTTTCGAGAGCCCTGCGGAAGTTCTTATGTCCAGGCAGTTTCAGTCTGAATTTTTAATATCACCACGTGGGATAGCGATCCCCCGCGGGAGAAAAAAGATGTGTTTCTTTTCTAAAGGGAGTGCTCCGGGAGACCGGGGTTTTCCCCTTTACGAGGAGAGCGAAATCCCGCTGAAGATCTTCGAGATCCTGCCCCCGGGGGTCCCAAGGGAAAAAAGGAGTCATCACAAGCCGAGATTCCTCGGAAAGAGGATCGTAACTGAAAAGAATCATGACCGAACTTCCGTGCCAAAGGCGGCCGTACTCGGTCTGCCCTGAAAATTGCGCTTTTCCTGGGCCCCAACGCCGGGAAGCCTCTTGAAGGAGCAAATCCCGGTTGTGTCTGCCGTAAGCTCCCAGGAAAACCCCTGCAAAGCGCTGATTGACGAAATAATAAAGGACATCGTCCAATTGGGCCTCCCCGAAAAGAAGGCTTTCTCCTTCCCGGCGGCAAAACTCCCAGGATCCATCTTTCTCGAAGGAATAAAGCCCGGAAAAACGGTGGTTTCCAGACCACCAGGAAGCGCCCCGGAAACCCCGAGGTTCGTTTTGAAAGGCTTCGGAAGGGAAAAAAGAGCCCCCCAAAAGGATACAAAAGGAAAGCATCATTCCTCCCCAGAATGCTTTAGACACGAAAAACACCCTTTCAGGTTCTTTGCAACCCCTGATCTTTACTGGGGCTGTACGATAAAGCCCCCTGCCCCGGTAGGATAATAATACATCTGCCCCGAAGAGGGCCCTACGGGAGGAACCACCATTCCCTGGGGAGAAGCAGGCCTTACTTCCTGATGCTGCGGCACGGGCTGAACCTGAGGCGGAACCGCCATTCCGCAAGGATAAGGATATCCGTATATCAGGGGGACCCCCGGATTGATCACCGTAATCTGGGGCCCCGGAATTCGTACGGCCTCGGGATTAACCATGTAGATCCACTGCCCCTGGGCGGTACGCATAACGGGATATCCGTCGGGAGTAAGATACACGGGGCTCCCCGGAAGGGATTGATGCCCTCCGGCAGTGGTGTAGGCATTGGCATAGTTCGGCGCCACGATAAGCACCGGCGACTGGCCTTGCACATTCCCGGCATTCCCCGAAGCCACGCCTCCGAAGACAAAAATCACTCCCAGGAAGAGCAATATTCCCACCGCAAAAGCACGGGAAATTTTCATACTCGTACCTCCCTCACCACATATTCAGGGGAGCTACACGCCCCATCCAGAGAAACCCCCACACTGCGGCCTGATTGGCCAGGGTAGGAGTATCCGCATCGTTCCAGAGAAACCCGTTACGCCGGACAAAACGCTGAAGGGCCTCTCCATGCCGTTTGAGAATCTCTCCGGCACTCTCTCCCCCATCCCGGGCGAGCATTTTATACCACTGTTTCCCGGTCCAGGCGAAAACGCAGGAGGGGGAATCTCCCTTCCATGCCAGGGGCACCCGAGGGCGCTCCAGCATGCCCATGCGGTCCACCAGGATATTCCACGTGGCCACCTCCAAAAAAGAGGACTGCTGCAGCCAGCCGGGAATCACCGGAACCGGAGGAACCGCCGAGACAATCTGCGTAAAGGGAACCAGAGGCACCTGGGCGGGAATGACGGAGCCCACCACATAAGCCGAAGGTACCACGGTCTCCCCCGAAGGAATGCCGTAATACCAAACGCCTCCCATTCCCTGGGAAACAGGGTAACCGTCGTAGGTCATATACCATCCCGGAGGAGCCCAGGAGGGCTGGCACACGAAAAACTGCATGCCTTCGTAGACCGGCTGAGACACCAGTATGGGCTGAACCCGGGCAGGAGCAATTCCCGCTCCAACCAAAAGCACGCACATCGCCAACAGGAGCAAGATACTTTTTTTCATCGCCTCATCCTCCTTCGCATTCGAAACCAAAAATCGCGCTTTAGAAATTTCCTTTTTCTTTAATCGATGCCGGAAAATACCATGTTCCCGGGCTTTTTACCGGCACATCGGGAAACCGGAGCTATTTTTTTGCGGCTATTTTCTTCCAGCTGTCTTTCAACGAAACGATTCGATTGAACACAAGGCGTTCTGGAGTGCTGTCATAATCCACCACATAGTAACCCTGGCGCAGGAACTGAAAACGATCCTCGGGAGAGGCTTTTTCGAGGGAAGGCTCCATTTTGCAATCTTCGAGAACGATCCGGGATTCGGGGTTCAGATAATCCTCGTAACTTTTTCCCTCTTCCATCTTTCCCATATCTTTCAAGGTGAAAAGGGTATCGTAAAGCCGTATCTCTCCGGAAATCGCATGAGGCACGGATACCCAGTGAAGCGTTCCCTTGACCTTTCGCCCGTCCGGAGCATCTCCTCCCCGGGTTTCGGGATCGTAAGTGCAATAAAGAGTGGTCACTTCTCCTGCATGGTCGCGCTCCACCCGCTGGCACGTGATGAAGTAGGCATGCTTCAGCCGTACCTCCCGCCCCGGAGCCAAACGGAAAAATTTCCGGGGAGGATCCTCCATGAAATCCTCGGCTTCGATATAAATTTCCCGGGAGAAGGGAATCAACCGGGTCCCCCCCTGGGGATCCTCGGGGTTGTTCTCCGCCTCCAGGTATTCCACCTTGTCTTCGGGATAATTCTCCAGTACCACTTTGATGGGACGCTGCACCACCATCACCCGAGGAGCCTCGGCGTTCAGCTCCTCCCGGAGAACGTAGTGAAGAAATTCCAGATCCACCATGCTGTTGGCCTTGGAAACTCCGATCTCCTGGCAGAAACGCCGGAGCGCCGAAGGAGTATATCCCCGGCGGCGGAGCCCGCTTATGGTAGGCATCCGGGGATCGTCCCAGGAATCCACGATCTTTCTATCCACCAAAGCTCTGAGCAAGCGTTTGCTCATCACCGTATAGGTGAGATTGAGCCGGGCGAACTCGTATTGACGGGGCCGGGAAGGAACGGAAACGTTTTCCAGAAACCAGTCGTAAAGAGGACGATGATCCTCGAACTCCAAGGTACAGATGGAGTGGGTGACCCCCTCGATGGCATCCTCGTAACCGTGGGCAAAGTCGTACATGGGATAGATGCACCAGGTATCCCCCGTACGATGATGAGACTGTTTGAGAATACGATAGAGAACGGGATCACGCATGTTGATGTTGGAGTGGGCCATGTCGATTTTCGCCCGAAGGACACATGCGCCTTCCTCAAGCTCCCCGCTTCGCATTTTCTCGAAAAGCTCTTCATTTTCCTCGGGAGTTCTGTCTCTATAGGGAGAATCTTTTCCGGGCTCCGTGAGAGTCCCCCGGTTTCGGCGGATCTCCTCGGCATTCTGGTGATCCACGTAAGCCAGCCCCTTGCGAATGAGTTCCAGAGCCCATGCATAAAATTGATCGAAATAATCCGAGGCGTAGCAGAGGTCGTTCCAGGAAAAACCGAGCCAGCGGACATTTTCCTTGATGGACTCCACATATTCCGTCTCTTCCTTGGAGGGATTGGTGTCATCGAAACGGAGATTGCAAACCCCGCCAAAACTCTCGGCAAGTCCGAAATTAAGGCATATGGACTTGGCATGCCCAATGTGGAGATATCCGTTAGGTTCCGGAGGAAAGCGCGTTACCACCGCCTCCACCTTCTTTTCTTTCAGATCCTCCGTAATGATTTGCTCCAGAAAGTTCAGGGTTCTGGAGGATTCTTCCTTCATGATGTTTACCACCTTTTTCTACACGATTAGCCACCCTTCCCCGGGAAAACCCTTGTATCCATCCAAGGAAAGGGAGCCTATTCTTTTTTTAATTCTCCTGCTTTCCCATTATATCGGGAAATCTCATTTTTTTCGACGGGCAAAGAGTACTTTTTCTTTCTTTTCTTCCAGGGACTTTTCTTCCCGAAAATTTTTCAGAAATCAGAAAACCGGATGCAGCCCCGCCCTTTGGAAAATGTCCGCCACTTCCAAAAAAGCTTCTTCTTTCAAAGATTCTCTCAGAAGAGGATGCTCCCGGGCCCTGTATTCCGGCCGGTATTGGGACATGAGATGTATGTAGGGATCTCCGGGGATTTCCGAAGCCAGGAAATCAGCGATTTTCCGGGATTCCTCCGCATATCCCGGAAGCACCAGGTGCCGTATCATAAGGCCCCTTCGGGCAATTCCCCGGGAATCTTTCTGAAGGTGCCCCACCTGGCGGAACATCTCCTTCACTCCCCGGCGATTGATCTCTCCGTAACGGGAAACTCCGGAAAGAGAAAGCCCCGCTTCATGGGAAGCATATTTCATATCCACCAAATAGATATCCATGACGCCCTCCAGAAGCTGCAGGGTTTCCAAAGAATCGTACCCCCCCGTATTGTACACCAGGGGAAGCGAGAGGCCCATCTCCACCCCCCGGGAAATCCCCTCCAGTATCTGGGGCACCACATGAGTAGGAGTTACGAGATTGATGTTGTGGCATCCTCTTTGCTGCAAAGCTATCATGAGGCTTCCCAGTTCTTGCCCGGAAAGCTCTCTCCCCTCGGGATGCTGGCTTATGGAGGCGTTCTGGCAGTAAAGACAGTGCAGGGAACAGCCGGAAAAAAAGATAGCCCCGGACCCCGCATCCCCGGAAAGGCAGGGCTCTTCTCCTCCGTGAGGAAAGGCGGCGGCCACCCGGCAGCTACTTCCTATGCCGCAATCCCCCGTTTCTTCCACCAAGCGCCGGGCTCCGCATTCCCGGGGGCAGAGCCGGCAAGCCCGAAGCATTTCCATGGCCCGGTTTGCGCGCAGAACGAGCTCGTTGCCTCCGTTTCCCAAAGCCACATACGAAGGAACGTACCGAGAATCCATTCTTTCGGCACCTCCTTTGTTTACAGAAATTTTTCTGTCGTTATGCCACGATCCGGAGAGGTTTTAAAAACCCCCCCGGATCGTGGCATAACGACATCTCCTCTACACGAGATACTTAATGGTTTTTTGTAGGAATTTCGGAGTCCTCGGAATACTCCTCCATCACTTCCCAAAGCCTGGAAGGGCCATGCTCGCTTCCGGAAAGCGGAACTTGATCCGGCAGCAGATCTCCCAGAGGAGGAAGATCCGTATAGGGGAAGTTGTGAAGCTGCTTTCCGGAGGAAGCCCGGAGATATTGATCCACCCACCAGTAAATATCGCGTTTCTTTACGATACGCCGCAGCCCCCGCATACGTTTTCTCTGCTCGCTCTTTTTCATGGAAAGCCCCCATACGAGGGTATCCGCCAAGCCTTCCACGTCGTAGGGATTCACCATAAGCGCGTATCGGTGGAACTGGGCGGCGGCTCCCGCAAATTCACTCAGCACCAAGACTCCGTCTTCATGAATCCGGCAAGCACAATACTCCTTGCAGACTAAATTCATGCCGTCCTTGAGAGGAGTTACCAGGGCCATGTCCGCCAAACGGTAGTACCCCAGCAGTTCTTCCCTGGAAAGGGAACGATAGAGAAAGAGGAGAGGCACCCAGCTTTCGGTGGTATACTCTCCGTTTACATGAGCCACCATGCGCTCGATCTCATCGAGAAGAGAGCGGTAGGCTTCCACGTTGTCCCGGCTAGGCACCACCACCTGAATGAAAGTAACCTTTTCTCTCAGTTCGGGATACCGATTGAGCATGTCTTTGAAGGCCTCGATGCGGTGGGGGATTCCCTTGGTATAATCCAGCCGATCCACTCCGAGAATGATCTTACGCCCCTTGTGTACCTCCCGAAGATATGCGTTATGCTCCTCCACTTCCGCAGAACGGGCGGTTTCCTCGAAATCTTCCGCATCGATACTGATGGGGAGAGCTCCTAAAGAGACCTCTCTATCCCGGTACTGTATTCTGCTGATAGGTCCCTGGGTGGTTACCTTGATCCGGTTTTCCACCGCTCTCAGGCAAGCGGTAAAATTCCGCCGGTCCCTCATGCTCTGGAAACCGATGAAATCGTACTCCATGAGAGATTCCATAAGGGGAATCCTCCAGGGAAGGCAGGTGAAAATATCCGGAGAGGGAAAGGGTATATGGAGGAAAAAATAGGTTTTCCGGGAATATCCCTGCTCCTTGAGGGCCCGGGCTACTCCCATGAGCTGATAGTCGTGAACCCAGAGATAGTCTTCTTCCTGGGAGTAAAATCCCGCAATGGCGGCAAAGCGGCCGTTCACGTGACGATACCATTTCCAGAATTCCGGCCGAAAAACACAGGTAGTCTGAAGATCGTGAAAAAGAGGCCACAGGAGAGCATTGGAAAATCCTTCGTAATATCCCGCCACCTCCTCTTCAGAGAGAAGAAGGGGTACCAGCCGATAGCCTGCGTCCTTAGATATGGGAGCCAAAAGATTCTGCAGGGTGTCTCGGGGAATGTCCTCTCCCGTACCGGACCAGCCGATCCAATATCCACCGCGATCTTTAAGTACCGGGTTGAGAGCCGTTACAAGCCCTCCCGATCCGGGAGCCACATGCCATTCGTTCTCCTCTTTCGACAAAACTACCGGAAGCCGATTCGAAACTATTACGAGCTTCGACTCCTTTCGTTTCTTTCTTTTGTTCTCCATAACGCCTAACACCTCTTCTCTGTCCACAGGGCAAAAAGATCCAGAATCCCCAAAACCTCCTCGGGGGGCGTAATCCACCAGTTTGCCCAGGTGGGTCTCCATCGGGACCGCACCAGAAAGGAAACTCCCCGTCCCCGGAGAGCCTTGAAAGCATCTTCATCGGTAGCGTCATCTCCGAAATAGGCTGCGAAAAAAGGCTGTTTTCTCTTTGCAAGAACCTTGTCGAGAGCTTTATCTTTTCCCGTGAGAGGGCTTCGGTACTCTATGCCTCCGTCAAAAAACGCCTTTTCCAATCCCGCTTCCTTCGCAGGAAGATCGAACTCCTCCAAGGCTTTCCGGAAACGCCGTGCTTCCGTATCCCCGAGAGGACGCAAGTGAAAAGCCACGCTGAAAGACTTGTATTCCACCAGATCGGCGTGCAGCCTTTCCATGGCCTCCCCCACCCGGCGGAAAAACGTTTCCTGCCCCGGGGGGAGGGGAATTTTTCGGATCTCTCCCCCCGGGGTAAGATGTTCTCCTCCGTGAGCTCCCCAGACCTCTACGGGAAAAGGCAGCTCCAGGAAAAGAGGAATTTCCCGGGGATTGCGGCCGGTAACGAAAACAAGCTCTACTCCCTGCAGATGAAGCCTTTCCAGGCGCCCTCGAACCCCCTCGTAAGGAAATGCCCTGGAGCGATCCTTCTGAAAGGGGGCGAGGGTTCCGTCGTAATCGAGAAAGAGAATTCGCTCCTCCCGGTTTCGAAAAAACCCTTCGAGAACCGCCATACACGGTATCCCCACTAGATGAAAACCTCCAGCCGCTCCCGCTCTTCTTCGTGCCGGGATACCTCGAGAAGGGCCAGCACGCTTCGAAGCTGTCCCGTGATGAGAAAGTTCTGCCGCGCATAGGCCCGGGCGTTTTCTCCCATACGGTGGGCCTTCTCCTTGTGCTGCAGGAGATAGCGCATTCGCAAGGCCGCCCCTTCGGGGGTGCTCACCCGAAATCCGTTATACCGGTCGATAACCTGGAGCCGAATCCCCCCCACGTCTCCTCCGATGACGGGACGCCCTTTCCACATGGCCTCGGTAACCGTAAGACCGAAGCCTTCCTTGAGGGATTTCTGCAATACCAGGGAAGCTCCGCGCTGCAGACAGTTGATGATTTTATGCGCATCCGAAGGGAGCACCAGTACATGCACGTCCTCCAGAACCGCCGCTGCGTTCTGCACTTCCCGAAGCACCATCTCCCCCTCGGGATCGTCCGAAGCTCCGCCTCCGGCGAGAACGAGCTGTACATCCTGCCGCTTGGAGCAAATCTGAAAGGCCTGAATAACCCCCAGAGGGTCCTTGAATTTGTCGAACCGGGAGACCTGAAGCGCCATGGGACGCTCCGGATCTATACCATGCTGCACCAGCGTTTTCCTTATCATATCCTCGGGCATATCCCGGTTTTTCTGGCTGAGAGGATCGATGCTCGGCGGAATGAGATACTGGGGATGAGGCAAGGGTTGAGCAAAATCGGGAAGCGAAAAAATGCTGGCATCGTAATTTTTCACTCTCTCCCGAAGAAAGCGCCAGGTAGCCCGGTTTGGAGTGCTAACGTCGATATGACAACGCCAGATCCATTTTCCCCGCCGATTCGGGCAGAGATCCAGAAGCCCCGCAGGCTGAGGATCATGAATGATCACGAAATCCGCATCTTCCAGGTTCTCCCGTAACCGAGCGGCATTTTCTTCACTGGTTTCCTGGTAGACCTTCTGGAATTCTGGAGTGAGCACGTCCGGAAAACCCTGAAGGGAGTTGTGAATCGTCTTGGTAGCCTGAAAGAATTCTTCGGGACCGCTTACAATCTCCCAAGAAGCGTCGATACCGAGATCCTGCATGAGGGGCACCATGCGATGAAGAATTTCCGCTACGCCCCCTCCCTCTTTGGTGGAGTTTACGTGCACCACCCGGCTTCCCCTGAGACGGGAGCCTACCTGCTCTATCTGCCGCAGAGTGCTCTCTCCTACGATATTTACATAATCCTGAAGTCGAACGGCCATGACTATTCCCCCCCCGAAAAAGCGAAGTAATTTTCCACAATGGAGACGATCTGTCTCTGGAGCTCTTCCAGGGACAGAAGATGGGGGTCGAGATTCCCCAGTTCTTTCCGCAGAGGAGCCATATCCTCCCCGAACTGACGAAGCCAGTAGCAGAAATCGTCCTCTCCTTCGGGAGTACGTCTTCGGGCATCCACGAAATGATAGAACACCGAACTATTGGGAGCACTTTCCAGCATGGCTCCCAGTTCCCTGGGGTTGTTGATGGTCGTTCCGGTATCGAAAATAAGCATTTGAGCCCGGGTGAAAAAAAAGGGATAGGAGGATCGGGCCCAGCTGAAAAAATCTCCCTCATCCATGCGATCTTCCAGGAGATAGATCATATCTTCCCGCAGATCCTCCAGGGTAGGGTAATCTCCGGGATTGATAACGCTCAGGCGTTCCGCCAGGGCTCTTTCTCCCAGAGAGTGCCCCGCCCACCAGGCAAAATCGTTGTTGTACTCGGATTCTCCTATTTGCGGACGCATCAGGCGCCCCCAGAAATGATAGTGCAGGCTGCTTGCTGGAACCTCTCCCAGAGCATCCCGCAACTCCTGAAGAGTTCTGGCCTTTTTCCCCGTACTGATGGCCAGCAATTCACAGGTTCGCAGAGAAAAAACTGTGTCTTCCATAAAAAAACCTCCCTCGTGCGTAACTCTACTCTCGTATTGTCTTTGCCATGTTACAGAACAACAGCAACGATTTGTACTCCGCAAAATTCATGCAAAATCATCGGCATCATGGCAATATTAAAAAAGAATGTAATGCTCCAGAAAAAGGATGTGTGAACGGCCAATCCTGCAATTGAAGGAGTCTGAAGGGAAAAACCTTTACCGTAATTCTTTCTATCCTTATCTATATAGTATAGCATAAAAAACGAGGCCCTTTCCGAAAAAGCCTCGGAGAAGGGCCCCGCAAGTTTTTCAGCGAGTGAAAAGAAAGCTCAGATGCTCCTCCAGAGATTTTTCCGGAAGATACTGCAGGGCATGCAAATTCCGATTTCGAGCTCCTTCCACGTTTTCCCGCCGATCGTCGATAAAAAAACTCCGCCGGGGATTCAGATCGTAACGCCGGATAAGAGTATCGTATATCTCAGGTTCCGGTTTGAGAGACCGGATTTCCCAGGAAATGACTCCGCCTTCGAAAAAGGAGAAAAAATCGTATTTCTTCCGGACATGATAATAGGCCTCTTCGATGAAGTTCGAAAGGATCAGAAGGCGATAGCCCCGGCCATGCAATTTCTCCAAAACCTTCGTATTTTCCTCCAAGGGAAAAAGTATTTCAAAAAGCCCCGGCCAGACCTCATCGAAAAGGGCACCGTGAGGAGCTACCCGCTCTCGGAAAAGACGGGCCCCCGCCTCGAGAGAGAGCGTTCCCCGGTCCAGATCGTTCCAATCGGGGGATCCGAAAATCTGGTTTATAAAGAGATCCAGCACCTGGGCATCTTCGGTATGTTTCAGGAGATACTCCCTGGGGTTCCAATCCAGGAGCACTCCTCCGAGGTCGAAGATGACCGTGTCGATAGATTGGGGTTTTTCTTTCAGTTTTTCGTTCACACACAACTCCTCTTTTCTTAAGTAATAGTTGCAGAAAAAATTCTTTAAGCTTCTTCTTGAGAAGTTTGAATCTCCAAAAAAATCTCCACCAGTTCCGGATCGAACTGGTTGCCGGAGCATCTCCGGCACTCCTCCAGAGCCTCGCTCCGCGAAAGAGGTTTCTTGTAGGGCCTTCCATGGGTCATCACGTCGTAGGCATCCACAACTGCGGTAATACGAGCCAGGAGAGGAATTTCCCCGCCTTGCAGCCCCCGGGGATAGCCCGTGCCGTCCCAGCGTTCATGATGCGAAAGGATATCCTCCGCTACGTGAGCGAATTCCTCGGTAGACCGGGCGATACGGGAGCCCGTTTCGGGATGTTTTTTCATGATTTCCCATTCCGCATCGGTCAAGGGCCCTTCTTTGCCGAGAATGGATTCGTGGACATGAATTTTTCCTATATCGTGAAGAATAACTACCAGGCTCAGTCGTTTGAGCTCCGACTCGGGCAATCCTATTTTTTCACCCATTTTGAGAGCCATGGCTTCCATGCGCCGGGTATGCTCCTCGGTTTCGCAGCTTTTGGCTCCCAGAGCCTTCAAAAGGGCGCTCACCACTCCGCTCCGAAGACTGCGACTTTCTCCGAGCTTTCGCTTGTACATATCGTCTTCGGCTCTGCTCAAAATATCAGCAAGATTCTCTTCTTCGCTCCCTTTTTCCGCTACCCCCAGGGAGACGGATATGGGAACATCCTTTACTCGAATAGATCGGCATCCTTCGCTGATCCGCCGGCAGACTTCCCCGGCCTTGGAAATTTCCGTCCGAGGGAGAAGAATGAGAAATTCGTCTCCTCCCCAGCGGCCAAGGCTTCCCTTTCCGTCACAGGAATCCTCCAGAATTTGAGCGATAACCCGGAGCATCTCGTCCCCCACAGCATGGCCGTAGGTATCGTTTACCAGTTTGAGCCCGTTGGAATCCGCCATAATAACGCTCAGGGGAAGTGCCTCCGGCACATCCAGCCTTTCGATCTCTCCTTCGAGATAACGTCGGTTATGAAGCCCCGTCAAAGAATCATGGAAACTGATGGTGCGAATCTTCTCCTCCGCCAGCTTTCGATGGGTAATTTCCCTGGCGGAGGTAATCACCGCCGCCACCTCCCCCTTTTCGGAGAATTCCGGCACGAGAATCCAGTCCATCCAACGCCCTCCGGGAAGCTCGAACTCCATTTTGCCGGTGGCGGAGCTGACAAAAACCTCTTCGATAGCCTGATCCCAAAGCTGCACCAGTTCTTTGGGAAAACCCATTTCCTCGTGGGTTTTCCCAATAAAATCTTCGGGCTTGACACCTGTCATGTCCTCGGTAACGGGATTGACGTAAAGATGCCGATGCTGCCGGTCGAAACGCATAATCACGTCCTGGGAATGTTCCGCCAGGGCTTTAAACTGCTCCCGGCTTTCCCAGAGCTGCTGTTCCCGGCTCTTGCGTTCGGTGATATCCATGGCAAGGCCATCCCAAATCACGGAACCATCCTTCTCCTGATGGGGAGTGGAGGAGAGGCGAAGCCAGCGAATCTCCCCTCCCGGAAGGACGAACCTACCCTCCATGTTGAAGACCCTCAAGGTTTCGAGAGCCCGATCCTCTTCTTCCCGAAAACGTTTCGCATCTTCGGGAAATACTTTTTCGTACATGATCATGGGATTGGCATAAGCCTGTTCCGGAGCAACCCCCAAAATATTGGCCACTCCCGCGCTGATATAAAGGAATCCCCGAGATTTCCCTTCGGGAGAACATTCGATCTGATAGATAAAACCCTCCACCAAATTATCGCTTACTCTGCTAATCTGTTCTTTTTTCCGGAAAAGCTCCTCCTCCACCTGCCGCCGTTCCATAATTTCCTTCTGCAACTCTTCGTTGGTTTTTTCAAGATCCCGGGTACGCTCGGAGACGAGAACTTCGAGATGAGCCTCATGTTTCTTCAAAATCTCCTCTATGCGCTTCCGCTCCCCGATTTCACGCTGAAGCTGCAGATTTTGTTTTTCCGTAGTCTCCTTCTCCGCCACAAGTTCCGCAGTACGCTTTTTAACCTGCCATCGCAACACGATGATCATGGCCAGGAAAAGCAGCAAGCACCCGAGGACCGCCATAGCGGCAATGCGAAGCCAGAGAGGGAGGAAAAACTTCCTGGGATCTTTCGGGAACCATGTATCCATGATTTTGTAATACTCCGAATCCGGATTTTCCTTCATCCGGACGAGGTGGAAATCGAGAGAAGCGATAAGATCCTTGGGGTCCTCCCGGGAAGCCGCATAATATGCCTCTCTGGGATTGAATACGATGGCGGTTTCCCGAAGGTCATATGTGGCACGGAGCAATTCTCCGGTGGTACGCACGGAAATTACCGCATCCGCCTCTCCCCGGGAGACCATGGCAAATCCAGCCTCTTCGTTCGGCACGGGAAGGAGGGTAATGCCCAAATCGAAGCCCCGAATAAAGTCCAGAAATCCCAATTCCTGGACAGAGCCCTTGAGAATCGCCACCTTTTTCCTTTTCAAGTCTAAAAGAGAAAAAACGGGGCTCTCGTTGGAAACATAGGCGGTGGACCATGCGGAGATAGCGGGGATTTCGCTGTATGAGTAGATCTTCTCGCGTTCCGCAGTACGGGCCAGGCTGGTAACGAGGTCGATTTCACCTTTTTCCAGGCGCTCCAGACCTTCCGCCCAGGTGCCCGGGACATACTCCAACCGCCATCCTTCAAGAATGGCAATGTGTTCGAGAAGCTCCGCAAAAAAACCTGCGGGCTTTCCCGAGGGATCCGTAAAAAGATTGGGTTTTCCCTCGTAAAGAGCCACCCGTACGGTTGTCTCCGCTCCAAAGCACGGCAACTCCCCTGAAAAAACTCCCCCGAAAGCACTCAGGAAAAATAGAAAAAAGACAGCAAAAACCGATGTGTAAAAAGCTTTCAAGGCCTTTTCGCTCATGTTTCGCTCCTCTCTCCGTTACTCTTCAAAAATGGTATAAAACTTCTCAGGATATCATTCCAAAAGGAAAGAGGGATAAAAAAAACAGCTCCTTCCGCCATCATTTCTCCCGATAAATTTTTGTCTAAAAAGCCCTCCTCAGAGTATGCTCGATCCGAGAAAAAATATCTGCAGGAAAATCAAACTTATTTTAGAACAAACTCTACCATCCTCTGAGAGAAAAGCCAATTTTCTGATATTTTTTTGTTTTTTTCCTCTCCGGATACCTTATAATTATGGGAAAAAAGAATCTTGATTCCCCGAGGATCAGGAGCCAAAAAAACAAGGGCTGAAAAGGGGGCCAGTTATGAATGATGACAAGAAACTACCCCTTGGAGAAACGAAGGCGGGTTTAGGAGAATTCCCTTTCCCCACTTGCAATCTCCGGGTGCTTATCGTGGACGACGTACGAGCAAACAGGCAGCTTCTTTATCACATCCTCAAAAAAGAGGGTTTCCAAATCCGGGAAGCCGAGAACGGAAAAGAAGGAAGCCGGCTCTTTCAGGAGTGGGCTCCCCATATCATTCTTATGGACCACCTCATGCCGGAGATGGACGGGCTCGAAACGACCCGCCATATTCGGGCACTTCCGGAAGGAAAGGAGACTCTCATTTTTGTTATTACCGCCAACGTAATGGGAGAAAACCAATCCGCCGCACTAAAGGCGGGAGCAAACACCTTTATACGCAAACCCTTCCGGAAGGCGGAACTTCTGGAAGAGATCCGGAAAGGGCTTTCTCGTCCCGGAAAAATGTTATAATCCTGTTGAAAATCGAGAGGAGGCTTTTTGCATGTCCCATGTCAGCCGCTTCAGCGTTTCCCTTCCCCAGGATCTGCTGGAAAAATTCGATGCTCTTATCGCATCTCAGCATTACCCCACCCGATCCAAAGCCATCGGGGATCTTATTCGGGAAAGCCTGGTAGAAAATGAATGGACCACGGAAAAAGAAGTGGCGGGAGCCATCGTTCTCGTTTACGACCACCATACACGGGAACTATCCAACACCCTGGTAGAGGTACAGCATCATTTTCATAAAATTATCGTTTCCACCCAGCACATTCATCTGGATCACGATAACTGTCTGGAAATTCTCGCGGTCCGGGGAAAGGCCCCAAAGGTACAGGAGCTTTCACACAAACTGAGAGCCATCAAGGGGATTCTCCATACCTCCCTCGCCATGACTACGAGCGGTTCCGAGCTTTAGAACCCTCTTTTTTCAGGAATCCCCAGGAAGAGATCATAGAGGTCCCGGGCCCGGCGAAACACTGCCTCCCGGGAGACCCCGAGATCTTCCGCATATCGGAGAACTCCCGCCATACCCATGAGATCCTTTTCGTCGTTTTTCGAAAAAATCTTTTCTATCCTCTCAAGCTCTCCGGAAGCTATTTCCCGGTATCCAAGCTGAAGAGACTTTGCAATCCTCCCTCTTTGCAGGCGTATTTTTTCGTCCCGAGAGGGAAACAAATCCAGCAGAAGGGAACGGCGAATCTTTCTGAACCGCAGAAAAGCTCCGACCCCGAGCATGGAGAGATCTCCCGCCAGGACCACGGAACAGCTCCTCGGAACTCCTGCGGCAATCCCCGCAAGCACGGACAAGCTAGGATCTCCGCTCAACAGAAGGGCTTCCCAGGGATTTTCCTGGAGCCCTCCCGCCAGGACGCCGGTTTTCGAAGAAAAATCTTTCCAGAGGAGATCCCGCTGCGAACAGAGATCCGGCACATCCGAAAGAAGTTCCTCCTCGTCTTCGCATCCGAGCCCCCGCAATAGAAGAAGACTTCCTAAAGCTCCTCCGGGAACACAGTTCCCCAAAACAAGACGATCCGTAAACTTGCCGATTTCTCTTCCGAGCTGCAAAGCCCGGTTGAAACGTTTCTCCTCTTCTTTCAAGGAAAGAGGATATTCCGGGGAAGTTCCCCCCATCTCGATAAAAGGTACTTCAGGAATTTTCCAGGAACCGCTCCTTACGATGAAGGCAGGAAATCCCGTTTCCAAAAGAGCTCCCCGGGCAAAAAGAAAGGGAAAAAGAATTTCCCGGGTCAAGGATTCTTCCAAGGGAGGAAAACGTCCCAAAAAAATCTCCGCTCCCCGGGCAGCATAAAGATGAGGACTTTCCTCTCCGCCTTCTTTCCAATTCCATAAACCGGGAAGAATACCCCACGACGAATCTCCCACGACACACAAAAACATACTTTTCCTCCCAGTTTTCCATACATGGTATTGCCTTTTTCCGGTGGCATTTTTCACCAGCCAGGAGTATACTCGAATCATAAAGAAGATAATAACCTTGTTTTTCAGCTTTTTTCTGTACAATACAAGCAACTTTATCTCCACTTACCGCCTCCGCATACTCGAAGGATAATGCCTATAGGTTATCCTGAATTTTTATATAAGGAGGATGGGTCATGCATCTTACATTAGCGGAAAAAACCCAACGTTTCGTCAGCACCAGAGTTCTCGATTCAATCATCCAAAAGGCGAAGAGCGGCGATCTCACAGATCTTGCAAAGCTCTTCGAAAATATTGCAGCCCTGGCTCCCTCGTCCTACCACAAAAAAACCTTTCGGGAAATTGCCGGTCTCGTACGGGAAAATCATCCCTACGTAGGAGTGTTCCACCGGATTGTCAGGGAGCTCAATCCAAACTCTCTCCAGAAGCTTCTTCAAAATCTCATCGTCAACTTCATGGTTTTAGGCCGGGGGATCCGGGATCGCAAAATGAAAGAGTTGGGAGTCCATCTCCCGAACTTTCTTACCATCAGCCCCACCATGCGGTGCAATCTCTCCTGCGAAGGCTGCTACGCCTCGGAATATGATCAGGAAAAAGAGCTTTCCTACGAAGATCTCGACCGCATTATCTCGGAGGGCAAAGATCTCGGCATGTTCTTCCATACCCTCTCGGGAGGTGAAGTGCTTCTTCACTCACGGATTTTCGATATTTGGGAAAAACACCGGGATTGCTACTTTCAATTTTACACCAACGGAACCCTGCTTTCGGACAAAATTATAGAACGCCTTGCCGCCCTCGGCAACGTAGCCCCCATGGTTTCGGTAGAAGGCTCCCGGGAAAGCACCGAAGCCCGGAGAGGGAAAGGGACCTACGACATTATCATGAATGCCTTCGAGCGCATGAAACAGGCGGGAATAGCCTACGGCTTCAGCGCCACCTATACGAACCGCAGCGCCGATTCCATCGCCAGCGACGGCTTTATTCGCACCATGAGGGATGTAGGGTGCTACATGGGTTGGATATTTCAATACGTGCCTATCGGCAAAACTCCGGACCTTTCCTACATGGCTACTCCGGAACAACGGAAAAAACTGCATCTCAAGATTTTGGAATGGCGGAAAAACCCGGAATTCCCCGTATTCATAGGAGATTTTTGGAACGACGGTCCCCACGTGGATGGCTGTATGGCAGGAGGACAGCGATACTGGCATATTATCGCCAACGGAGACGTGGAACCCTGCGTTTTCGTTCCTTTCGCAGTGGATAATATCCACGGCAAAAGCCTGGTGGATATTGCCAGAAGCCCCTTCTTTACCGCCATCCGGGAAGCCCAGCCCTATGATGACGACAATCTTCTGCGCCCCTGCATGGTCATCGACCATCCCCACGTTCTTCGGGAAATAGTGAAGAAATACGGGGCACACCCCTGCCATCCGGGGCTCGAAGCTCTTCTGAAAGGAAAAGTGGCCCAGGGGCTGGACAGCTATGCCCAAGGAGTGAAGGAAACCCTCGACCCTCTCTGGGAATCCTCGGAAAGAAAAGAATATATGAAGGAACTGGAAAAAGAAGACAACCCCGCCATAAAACAGCGCTTCGAGAAGCGGTATCCTCTGAAAGCTCAATAGCGCATTACTCCGTGAAAATTCGGCGGAAAAATATTGCAGGGAACCTCTTTCCAGAGGCTCCCTGCATTGTCTTCGCAAACAGAAATAAAAAAACGGAGGGAAACCGGGCATCGCTTTTTCGAGACACCGTGCAGCCTTTTCCTCACCTGCCCGCACTCCATTTCTTCAATTCCATGAACCGACTATTCTTTTCGACTTGAGATCTCCAGGACTTTCCTGATTGCCTCTCCATGTTTCGCCACGTACTCGCAGCTCGGCTCTTCTCCACAATTTCTGCATTTCAAATCGTAGGCGGAGTTAAGAGTTTTACATGCGGGACAGGCATATTTTTTCCGGGCCTCCTCCAGCCACTGGGTATACCCCACCGCTCCGATTCGTTCGAGATCCTCCCAAAGTTCGACCCGATGGGGCCTTTCCGCTTGAAAGGCCTTTAAATTCTCGCAGGGATATTCCGGACACTCCACGCAAAAATCGACTCCCCGCTCCGCCGCACAGGAAAACATGGCGCATTGCTGGCAGTAGGGCCCTCTTTTCTCCGAACGGCACCCGTAACATTTCATGACTTCCTCGGAAAGTTGAAACTTTGCCGCCAGCTGCTTCAGCCTTTCGGGATCCTCCTTCGTGGCTATGAACAGCGAACAGGCTTCACAATACAGCCCGCAGACCGCCGCAAGATTTTTTTCCGTTTTCCCCGTACTCTCCGCCATTTTTTAAAAAACCCCCATGGACATATGTAAAATGATTACATAAAAATACATCCTAAAACAGACTCCCATTAAAAAACAAATGTAAAGATTTGTCAATGAAAACCCTGCGGAAAGACCCCCTCCTTGATCGAGCGTTCCGAGAAAGCCCTTCGCAGCCGGAGTTGAAACCCTCTTTATAAAAACGTGGTGAATCCCTGCTTCGGAAGGGATCCACCACGTTCAGCCCGGATATTTTTCATCAAACTGGTAAAAAGTTCAGTCCGTATCGTGTTCGGTACAATGAAACACCTCTTTCGCCCATTTCCGCGACCAGTCTCCGAAAGGGCGAATAAGCGTTACGAGTTCCCGGCCTCGTTCCGTCAGTCGGTATCCATCCAGGATACGCTCGGCAATATCGGCTTCTCGCAAATCCTTGATGCGGCTGTTGAGAATGGAAGGAGAAATCGATTCGCACCGTTGCTGAAGCTTTCGAAAGGTATGCGGACCGTCCTGAAGCTGCCATATCACACCCATGGCCCAGGTTCTTCCGAGCAAATCCAACAGCGCCATAATGGGAACTCCCGTTTTCGAACCTCTCACAGGTTTTCCTGGAATTGGAATTGTCATGAAAACTCCTTATCTTCGATATTCCGTTTTTTGGAGAAACCCCGTATTTTCAGGGGTTTCCTCCCGTTTCATCGCCCCGATAACGCAAACCACCGGATACTCATGCCACGACACCCTTCAAGCCATCGGCAGATTACACAAAACACTCCGGCTCCTTGCGCTCTTTGTACAGCGCATGAAGCCGTATCGCCGCCTCTTTGACCTGACCGTTTTTCATCGTTCTGGCGCCTTGGGGACAATGTTTTATGCAGGCACAGCAACTTATACATTTTTCCGTGTCGATTATCCGCGTATCCTCCGGATCGATAGCTCCGACGGGGCAGATTTCCGCACACGTTCCCCGGTGGGTACATGCATGACTAACGGCGATGAAATCGACACTCCAGAGTTTCGTTATCCCTCCATAGGGATAGGTTCCGGGGATATGCACATTGGCGGCGTGATCGAGGGATGTTATGGCGAGGAGTTCCTCTCCTATGGTGCGTCCAAAAGCCTCTGCATGGCGGAGGTCGCGTATATCAGGACGGCCTTCGGCGGTGGGAAGTTCGGAGCTTGAGAAAGAGTGTTCTCCGATATAGGCCGCCCCGGCGATGGGGATGCCTCCACGGGTTTTTACACTATCATGCAACTCGAGAAGCGCATCTCCATACGTCCGGTTTCCGTAGACCACCACGCAGACGGTCGGGGTTCGGCGGGGGCGAATCGAAGAGAGCCAGCTCTGCAGTAAGGCAGGCACCCGTCCCATATAGACGGGTACTCCAAGAACAAGAAGATCCTTTTCTGTGGTATGCAGAGGACGGGTTCTCGCCTCGGGGGAAGTGATATCCACAAGCTCCACCGGGGACTGACCGATCCCGCAAGCAATACTGTGAAGAATCTTCTTGGTGGTTCCTGTGGGGGAAAAATAGGCAAGTTTCAATGATTGTATATTCACGGCTTCTCCTCGCAACATTATGTTTCATCGCAAGCACTTTCGGCTATGCGGGACAGTTCCTTCGGACTCCATGGAGTAGCTTTACGTAGCTTTATTTCAAAAGACATCGCCTTCATCCTTCATGTTTTGTGATCCCAATGCGGCGGCACCGGGGAGGGCACACCACCAATTTCCGGAAAAGAGATCACACCGGCGGCAAGAGCATTCTTCTCATGCTTGCTGAAAAAACTGCACATTCAGGCCATCCGGATCTTTAATCAAAAAGAAACGTGCCCCCCCGGGAATCTCCACCGGCCCACGGTGAACGGGAATGTTCTGGCGCCGCACCGTTTCCAGCATGGCATCCAAGGAATCCACCGCAAAGCCGAGCGAAAAGCCTTCTCCGTACGTAACAGCATCCGCATTGCTATCTGCCAGGAGCTCAACTAAAGTCTCACCCTTTACTCCATTGCCCATAAACGCGATTTCCACGCCGGGCCCTGCGGAAAACCGCCTTACCACGCGAAGTCCCGTCAAAGTTGTATAAAAGGCGATGGATTCGTCCAAATTACGGACGGCGATTGTTGCCCATAAAAAATTCATAATACCCCTCCTCAAATAGGTTGTCATGCCACGTATTGCAAACTTGCGTTACTCTATTCGTAGCTTGCTACTGTTTTAATAGCAAGCTACGAATAGAGTAACTCCGCATGGTTCCGTTGTCAAGTCTTTGCTGAAAAACGGGTTCTCTCTGTGTGGGGCTTCAGAAGCTTATGCCGCCACGTCTTCACGCCACACCAGGACAAGGCATGATTCTTCTTTGCTTGAAAAAGGGTTGACGGATTCCGGAGGGTACGTATAATACCGAGGAATGTTCAAGGGTTTATTTTAACTTCTTTTTGTAACCAATGTTTTTTGGAGGTCTCGACATGCCTGAAACGTACGCAGTTTGCCTTACCCTGGAGGACGGTACCCAATGGAAAGGACGCTCCTTCCGCCCGGTAACTTCCCGGGAGGGAGAGGTGGTCTTCACTACTTCCCAGAGCGGTTATCCCCAGTCTATCAGCGATCCTTCCTATTGCGGCCAGATCCTGATATTCGCCTTTCCCCTGGTGAATATCTACGGAGTGGACCGGGAAAACCTGGAAAGCCCCCGTCCCTGGACCACCGGAGTGCTTACCCAGCATATCCGCCGAAGTCCTCTCGAAAATTCCCTCCAGCTGGAAGATTGGCTCCGGGAATGGGATATCCCCCTGGTAACCTCCATGGACTGCCGGGGACTCATTCTTCACCTCCGAAGCCGGGGAACCCTCTGGGGACGTCTGGCAGCGAAGGCGGAAGCCCCCGAGGAGATCCCCTTTACGGACCACGTGGCCCGGGTTTCTCCCGAAAAAATCTTTCGGCAGGGCAAAGGAAAGCGGCGTCTCGGGATTCTGGATTGCGGCATGAAGGAGGGCATCGCCCGTTCCCTTCTGCGACGGGGATGCGAGGTGGTGCGCTTCCCCTCGAACACTCCGGCGGAAAGTATTCTCGCGGAAAACCTCTCGGGAATGATCCTGAGCAACGGCCCGGGAGACCCCAGCGTCCTCTCCGGCGAGATCGCCACGGTACGGAAACTTCTGGGCAAACTTCCTCTTTTCGGCATCTGTCTGGGAACCCAGATTCTCTCCCTGGCCTGCGGCGGAAGCACCTTCAAGCTTCCCTACGGACACCGGGGAGCCAACCAGCCCGTGCAGGACGTTCTTACGGGACAGGGATACGTGACGAGTCAGAATCATGGATACGCCATCGAGGAAACCTCCCTGAAAGAAACGCAACTGGAGGTGTGGTTCCGCCATCTCGGAGACGGAACGGTAGAAGGAATCCGGCACAGGGATTTTCCCGCCCTGGGAGTACAGTTTCACCCCGAGGCCTGCCCCGGCCCCAGGGATGCGGACCATCTTTTCGACGTATTTCTCGACGTTGCGGCAAACTGGAAAGGAGCAACCCAGGCATGAATATTCTTCCCCAGGAATCCTCCATTCTCGTTCTCGGCTCCGGCCCCATCCGGATAGGCCAGGCGGCGGAGTTCGACTACTCCGGAAGCCAGGCCTGCCGGGCCCTTCGGGAAGAGGGATACAAGGTTATTCTTCTGAATTCCAATCCCGCCACCATCCAGACGGACCTGGGGCTGGCGGATTGCGTCTATATCCGGCCCCTCACTGCCCACACGGTGCGGCATATTCTCGAAAAGCACCGCCCCGCAGGGGTTATCGCCACCCTGGGAGGCCAGACCGCCCTGAACCTCTGCATGGAGTGCTCCGCCCTCGGCATCTGGGAGGAGTACGGCACCCAAATTCTCGGCACCTCGGTGGAAGCCATACAAAGATCGGAAGGACGGGACGATTTCCGGAGTTGCATGCTCGAGCTGGGACAGCCCATCGTGGAAAGCCGCTGCGTCTCCTCCCTGAAAGAGGCCCTGGATTTCAGCGCCTCCAATCCCTTTCCTCTCATCATCCGGCCGGACTTCACCCTGGGAGGCACCGGAGGCGGCGTAGCCCGGGATAGAGCATCCCTGGAAATACGCGTAGCCGAAGGCCTTCGGGCCTCTCCGGTAAAACGGGTGCTCCTGGAGCGCTATCTTCAGGGATGGCGGGAGATCGAGGCGGAGGTGCTCCGGGATGCCCGGGGAAATCGTCTCTGTATCTGCAGCATGGAAAATATCGACCCCATGGGAGTGCATACGGGAGATTCCGTGGTGGTAGCCCCGGTGCTCACTCTTACGGATGCCCAGTGGCAACGGCTGCGTTCCGCCGCCCTGGAGATCGTGGACGCCCTGGATATCCGGGGAGCCTGCAACGTGCAGTTCGCCATCAGCCCGGACAGTTCGGAATACGTAATCATCGAGGTTAATCCCCGGGCAAGCCGCTCCAGCGCCCTGGCGAGCAAGGCCACGGGATATCCCATCGCCCGGATGGCCGCCAAGATAGCCCTGGGAAAGGCCCTTACGGAAATGCCCAATCCCGTGACGGGTACCGGAAGCGCTCTTCAGGAGCCCGCCCTGGACTACGTGGCACTCAAGGTACCTCTGTGGCCCTTCGGGAGCTTTCCCGGAGCGGATGTCTCCCTGGGAACCATCATGAAGGCTACCGGGGAGGTGCTGGGACTGGGAACCAACTTCAACGCCGCCCTACTCAAGGCCTTTCGTTCTCTGGACGGCAAACCCCATCTCCCCTCCCGGGATCGGCGGGATTCCCCGGAAAATTTGTGGAAAGCCTGTCTTACCCCCACGCATCGGCGGCTTGAAGCCGTTATGGAGCTTCTCCTTCTGGGAGTTCCCTCCGGGGAAATTTCTCAAAAAACGGGCATCCATCCCTACTTTATCGAAGAGCTTGGAGAAATCACCGGCATTCTCGAAAAGCTTTCCCGGGGAGAGCCTTCGGAAGAGTTGCTGCGCAAGGCCAAGGAAACGGGACTTCCGGACGCCACCATAACGGAATATACCGGAATCTCCCGGGAGGATCTCCGGGCCCGGTACGCCCAGGCTTCTCCGGCCCTGGCCCCGGGCTTTCGGGAAGTGGACGGCTGCGCCGGCGAAATTCCCTCGGGCTCCGGGTATTGGTACTCCTCCTACGGCATGGAGGGAGACCGCATTTCCGAAACTTCCGCCCCTCCGCAAAGCCTGGCGGTACTCGGCTCCGGCCCCATCCGCATAGCCCAGGGAGTGGAGTTCGACTACTGCTGCGTCAAGGCGGTGCAAGCCATCCAGCGCCGGGGATACCGGGCGGTGATGATCAACAATAATCCCGAAACGGTAAGCACCGATCACGATTGTTCCGACGCTCTCTATCTGGAACCCCTCTGCAAAGAGGAGGTGGAAGGGGTTTTCGAACGTGAAAAGGTACGGGGCTATTTCGCGAGTTTCGGAGGCCAGACCGCCTTGAGCTTGGGAATGGATCTCGCGGGAGAACACCCGCTTCTCGGCACAGACCTCTCGGGAATACACCGGGCGGAAAGCCGGGGAGAATTCTCGGCACTCCTGGAAAAAGAAGGCATCCCCCTGCCTCCGGGAGAAGCGGCTCACAGTATCGAACAGGGGCTTCACATCGCGGACAACCTGGGTTACCCCCTCATGGTGCGCCCCAGCTTCGTTATCGGAGGCGTAGCCATGGCGGTGGTCTATGAAAAAGAGGAACTTCTGGAAATCCTGAAAGAGGCTTTTTCTCTCGAAACGGATCAGGAGGTTCTCCTGGACAGGTTCCTGCCAGGAAAGGAATTCGAAATCGATGCTGTCTGCGAGGGATCGAAGGTGATCATTCCGGGGATCTTCGAGCATCTGGACCCGGCGGGAATTCACTCGGGAGACTCCATAGCCCTCTTTCCCGCCCTTTCCCTGGAACCCCGCCACCGGGAGGAAATTCTACGTATCACCTCCCGCATTGCGGGAGCGCTGAACGTAAGGGGACTTCTCAACATTCAGTTCGTCCTCCACGACGGTATGCTCTACGTTATCGAGGCAAATCCCCGGGGAAGCCGTACGGTGCCCATCGTCACCAAGCTTACCCAGGTCCCCCTGGTGGATCTCGCGGTAGGAGTCGCTTTGGGGGAACCTCTGGAGCAGATGGCCCCGGAAACGGGCTTGCTCTCCTACAAAGGCCCCTTCGGGGTGAAGATTCCCGTATTCTCCACGGAAAAGCTGCCGGGTATAGACTTTCGGCTGGGGCCTAAAATGCAATCCACCGGGGAAGTGCTCGGTGTCTCGGCAAACTTCGCCGGAGCTCTGCGGGAAGCCCTTGCCGCCATGGGAACCTCCATCCCCTCCCGCGGCAAAGTGCTCTTCTCTGTGCATGATCGGGCCAAATCCGCCTGCTGCGCCAGCGCCGCTCTCTATGCCGCCGCGGGATGGGAACTTTTCGCCACCCCCGGAACGGCGGAGCACCTGCGCAAATGGGGCATTCCCGTGCGTTCCGTACCCAAGGGGAAGGAACTCGTGCAAAGAATCACCTCGAAAGAATGGGATCTTCTGGTAAACATACCGGGGAACCGGCAAACCGCCCTCCGGGACGGCTTCGCTATCCGCCGGGCGGCGGTGGAAGGCGGGCTGCTCTGCTTCCACTCCCTGGAGTGCGCCAATGCCCTGGGGGTAAGCTTACCCGAAGTCTCCGGAGGGCATGAATGCTAGGGGAATCGTGTTCCTCTCCCGGAAAAATCCTGAATTTTTCGAAATTGAAAAAGCACCTCCCGAACCCGGGAGGTGCTTTTGTGGTGTTGTACATTCCAAGTTTAGGAAGCTTCAAAAGAACCGTCAGGATTCCGGAAAAAACTCCCCGGGGAACTCCACCATTCCCCTTACATCCGCCAAGGCCTTTTCTGCAAGCTCCCGGGCCATAAAAGCCTCTTCGGGAACGTTTATGGGCAGCCTAATGCCGAAACCGCCGGCCCGGAGATAGCCGAAACGGGGGTAGTACTGCGGATGGCCCACCAGAATCACCGAGGCAAAACCCAGGGCCCGGGCGATGCCATGCCCTTCCAGGATAAGCCTGCTACCGATGCCTTTACCCTGCATCTCGGGCAAAACCGAAAGAGGAGCGAGCATAAGAGATACGTGCATCTTCTCTTCCGCTTTGATGGCTATTTTCGTAAAGAGAATATGTCCCACGATTTTTCTATCCGCCACCGCCACGAGAGAAAGCTCCGGAACGAAGGCCTCGCTCTTTCGAAGCCGCACCACCAGATCCTGTTCGTGGTGAGTCGCAAAAGGCATATCGCGAAAAGCGACCTCCACCAGGCGGTACACGCTCTCGAAATCCTCGGGAATTTCCTGTCGGATCAGCATATTCATATCAATAGCCCCGCCGGCGTCGGTTTTTCTCTTTGGCAAATCTTCGGGCATTCTTTATGCCCCCCACCTCCGCAAACATGGAGGCAATTTTTTCGTTTTCGATCTGCCTCGAGTTCAGCCCCTCGTACCGGGCTTCCTTTCGGAGCTTTATATAAGCCTCCAGGCGATCCTCCGAAAGAGCCCCGCTCCGTATGGCTTCCCGCACAGCACAATGAGGTTCTCCGGTATGGGTACAGTCCCGGAATTTGCACCTTGCCGCCAGCTCGTGAATCTCCGCAAAAGCCCTGCTGAAATCCGCGCTCTCTATGCCGAGTTCTCTCATTCCCGGGGTGTCGATAACCATGGCGCCTCCGGCAAGAAGAATCAATTCCCGCCGGGTGGTGGTATGCCGCCCTCTCTGATCCTTTCGTATCTCCCCGGTCTGAAGGGCGTCGTTACCCTTGAGCCGGTTGATCAGCGTGGACTTGCCCACTCCGGAGGATCCTAAAAACGCCACGGTTTCGCCGCTACGGAGATATTTCCACAAAGGCGAATATCCCTCTTCGGTGAAACTCGATGTAACCAGTATATCCACTCCGCAAGCCACGCTTCGGAGCTCTTCCAGCTTTTCCGGAAGATCATGGCACAGATCCGCCTTGGTAAGCACCATAACCGGAGTGGCTCCGCTATCCCAGGCTATGCCCAAATACCGTTCGGCCCTGCGAAGATTGTAATCTCCCTTGAGGGCCATACAGATAAACACGGTATCGATGTTGGCGGCCACCACCTGCTCGTTCCCGGCAGTTCCCGCAGCCCGCCGGATAAAAACGCTTTTTCTCGGCAGAACATGGTGAATGATGGCGTTTCCCCCGGTATTCCCGGCTCGGCGCAACATAACGAAATCTCCTACTGCGGGATAATCGGAAAGCCCTTGTACACGGAAACGGAACTTTCCAGAGATCTCTGCCATGATTTCGCCGCTTTCCATTATCACCCGATAGAGATCCCGGGATTGCAACATCACGCGCCCCGCCTGGAGCCCCTCATATAAAGGGGATTCAAGCATAAAGCTCCGGGAAAACCCCATGGTTTCCATAGATATGTTATTCAATTTTATAACCTCCAAAAGTTTGTAAAGTAAAGGCAAAACGAACTTTTGGGAGGCATATACGCTAAGTTATTTCATATACACCTCCCCGCCGGTTACAATCTCCATTACGTTATGGTTCAACATGCAAACAACAGCTCCTTGTACAATAAGTTTATAGTGCCCTGGAATGCTATCATGAAAATCTGGTGCTTCAAAGCAGGAGCATTTTTTCTCAAAAAATTCTTGTCCGGGAATCAATTTCCAAGGCTCCGCTTACAAAACCCTGAAGAGGAAAGCACACTCCAAGGCACAAAGGAACATGGCTCACACCGACAACAACTTTTCTCCGGATTTGAGTATCTCGGTGAGATCCTTTCCCACGTATTTGACATCCACTCCCATCTCGATCAGCCTGGGAGTAGTTTCCAAAGCGTCGCTGCAGGATTTGCAGGCGGAAATAACTACTCCTACATCAAGAAGCTCCTGTATTCCCCGGGCCACCGATTCGGATTCCGTAGCAAGTTTTGCCGTGGGACCCCAGATGATGAGTTCTATATCGTTCCACCATCCCCTGCGCTTGGAATTTCGCGCGTACATGAGGACCATCTTGTCGAACACCTCTTCATCGGCGTTCGTCCATAGAATGTAAAGTTTTTCCATGTTCTCTTCCTCCTTTGAATACATTTCTCTTGAAAAACAAGAGCTCCTGCAAATCGGGATAAGGTACCCGTTCCACAGGAGCGTTTTTTCCGTTATTTGCCGTCAGCGTAGGAAGCAATGTAGCGGTAGCCGTATTCGATTACCCGATTTGTCAGTTCTTCGCAGAGATGCGGAGGGTCGTCTTCGTTAAAGCCTCCCGGGCGAAGAATTGCACACGATAAGGAGGAAAAATGTCTTTCGAACTTTTCCGCAAAGTCGAAACAGATTCCGGATATAACCGCATCTTCCAGACCGAGCTTTTCCTTTGCGTAGAGGCTTATGAACATCAATGTTCCCTCCACGAGGCCGCATTGCCCCCGGTATCCCCCGGCTCCGTGAAGGCCTATGGCACTATGAAGGGTTTGTCGATGTATTTCGTGATCGAAAAGCCTGGAAAGCACCATAAGCGTGGTGCGCGCACAGTTGATGTCGTGAGTCCAGTAGAGGTCGTGCACCATCTGTGATATTGCCGAGGAAACTTCCTGCTCCCGCATTTTTAAACTCCCCCGTTTTTGAAGTGCCGTTGCAAAGGTACGTTTTGATGCCATACATCCGAAATACTGAGAAACAGCCCTCTTTTCCGTTAGAAACCTTCGGAAATAATCTTGTATGTCGGTATAATCTCGGTATTGTTCTTTATCATCTGCCAGACCGGGCAAACAGATTCCTCGGCGATCCGGAGAGCTTTTTGCATATCCGCATCCGTTGCATCTTCCGATTTAAGAAGGTATTCCACAAAAATTTTCTCGAGTTTTATCGGTGGCTCCACCCTCCGAATCCCTTTCGCCTTCACTTCCAATCCGGATACGGTTTTGCCCATTTTTCGCAGCAGATACACCACAGATGTGGCACTGCATCCGCCAAAACTCATGAACAACAGCTTAAGCCCGCTATATCATTCTCCATCCCCTATGGGAGGAACATAATCGAACGTAATCGGTTTATCCGGGTTGCTGCTCGAAATCCCGGAAAACCGCACTTTCTGGTTTATCAATCGAACAGTTACATTCTCCTGAGGCTCGGAC